>JAYUGC010000133.1:0-26680 GCA_043767805.1 Pseudomonadota bacterium
TTACTACTCCTTTGCAGGGGGGACTTGCCGGTAGAGCCCTCGCTCTGCCTGGCTCACCCGCCAGTCTCAGTGGCCTTCCCAGGGCGCACAATTTTATTGTTTCGGGGGGATTCGGAACTCGGATCGGAGCCGATTTCCTCAAGGAAATAGGGGCTGACCAGTTCTGCCCATCCGCGAAGGCTACGGCACCTGTGCCCAGCTCGGATTCTTACAATCGCGACCCGTCGGCGATAAGCGACGACGGACCTTGCCGTCCAACGTACTTACCCAGATCGCGTAAGCGCCGTCTTCATTCGTCGCGTAGGCAAAGTGACGGCCGGTGGCGGCCCAGCTCGGGTTCTCGCTGTTCACGCGACGTCCGCCGTCGGTGACACGCGCGAGGTTATTGCCGTCGGGGTCGATCAAATAGAGATCGAAATTCCCTTCCGCAAGCCTCTGCGCCGCGAAGAGGATTTTATCCCCGCGAGGGGACCACGACGGAGATGCGTTGTACGTTCCCGCGAACGTGAGCTGTGTCGCCTGCTTGGAGCCCAAGTCGACGATATAAATCATCGGGTGGCCCGTGCGCGCGGAGGAGAGCACGATCTTCTTTCCGTCCGGGGACCAGAAGGGCTCGACGTCCAAGAGATTATTCACCGACTCCGTTTGGAATCCGCCGCTTATCTTTCTCCACTGAATATTTCGGCTCAAAGGAAACGGATTGCCACCGCCGCTTGGATCGAAGAGATAAATCTCGGGGCGGCCGGTGTAGCTGAGGGTTCCGGCGATCTGCTTTCCGTCGGGAGACCAGGCGGCGCCGCTGTTGACGCCCTTGCGAGCGGAAATCACTTTGCGTTTGCCCGATCTCAAATCGTGCGTCTTCAAGGCCTGGACTTTTTGGCGATGGCCGTCGATGCGGCGGAACTCGTACTGGCTATAGGCGATGAATTTCGCGTCCGGAGACCAGGAGGGGCTCAAGGAAATCGTATCGTCGCTGGTCAGCTGAATGAGATTCTTGCCGTCGCTGTCCGATACGAAGATCTCTCGAGGGGCGTTTTTGCGCTTTAAGTCCGCGCAGGCCATGAGCACGCGCGTATTGAAAAGCCCCTTCTCTCCCGTAATCGCCGTTAACATTTCCTCGGCCAGGGAATGCACCATCTTGGCGGTTTGATCGGCGCCGAAGGTGTAGGTCTTTCCGAAAATGCGCTTCTCGCCGGGAACGTCGTAGAGAACGCCTTCGAGCGTCACCTTGCCGCCCGCCATCCGATACCCGAGCCGAAGCACGAAGGAAGCCTGGAGCGGACCCCACTCGGAAAACCGAAGCTTGTAGATGTCTGCGTTCGCGTCGAGATTGGCGAAGAGTCCCGGCTCGATGAAATCGAAAAGATTCATCAGCTCGAGATCCTCTTTCACCTGCTTGGAAATTTTCGCGGCGGTGGCGCCATCTCCCGGGCCCCCGAGCGATTTGAGGATACCCAAAGCGAGCTTTGCTCGCTTCACGTTCGCGCCGGTCACCGTGATGTAGACCTCGGCTTGCGCGAGGGCGGCTAAAAAGAGTAACGAAAGACCAATAAACTTAAGCATGGGTTACCTCACTCGTCGGGATGAAACTCAATGGTTATACCTTCATTAAGGACGGACTCATCATCGGGGATCGGGTACGGCGCGGAGTCCTCCACGGCTTGAAGTAGAGCGGAATCAAACGACTGATCTTTCGACCGTTTTAGGATCCGCTTCTCTTTCACTTTGCCCTGCGGGGTCACTTTCAAAAAAACGTACCCGACTAGGCCCTTTTTGGTCTGCCAGGCAAAGATGTTGAAGTTCTTTTTGATCCTTTGCGCGATGAGCGAAATATAACGATCCTTCGCGGTCCCGATTAAGCCCTTCGCGCTCGTCCCTTTCGAGAGGACGTTGCCCTTCAATTTTCCGCGGCTGCCCGCGCCGGCTAGATCTTTGAGAGCGGCCTCCCGCTTCGCGTCCGCCTCGATTTGCTTCAGCGCGCTCTCGCGCTCTTTCCGCTCTTTGTCCTTACGATCCTTTTCCGCCTTCTCCGCTTTGGCTTTCGTCACTTCGGCTTGGTGCTTCGCTTCCAGCTCCGCCATGATTTGCTCTTGGGCCTTCCCCGTATCCTCGCCCTTCGTCTCGGGAGGCGTCTCGGCTACGGCCGGAGGCACGGCCTTATCCTTCATGGGAAGACTCGTATCGACGTCGTCCGCCCCCAAAAGCTGATCGGGAAGTCCCACCACGTCGACTTGAATGAACTCCTGATAAACCTCTTTACGAGTTTGCCGCGGCCCGAGAATGCCCCAGCCGAACTTTTCCATGAGGACCATCGTGCCGAAAAAGAGCGGGATGCAGAGGTGAAACGCGAGGGAAAGGTAGAGGAATATTTTCGGGGTGTGTAAAAATCGCCAGTTTAATTCTTCCGACGTCATGAGTTCGGGCTAATGCTTGGAAGGGCCCGGCTCCGTTTCGGGAGGAAGCGTGACCAGGCCGATCTTGTGGATGCCGGCCATTTTCACCGCCGCCATGGTTTGGGCTACGAAAGCATAAGGAAGCGTCCCATCCGCGCGGATGTAGATCTCCTTGTTCTGGCGCTTACTGAAAACTTTCTTCAACGCGGGCTGAAGCGAGGTCAGGTAGACCTCGTCTTTATCAACGAAAATGCGCGACTCCTTAGTGAGGTTCAGCGTGACGGGCCTGTCATCTTTCTTGGGTAAAGCTTGCGAAGAGGCCTTCGGCAACTCGATGGGAATGCCGTTCTCCATCAAGGGCGTTGCCACCATGAAGATGATGAGGAGCACCAGCATCACGTCCACAAAGGGCGTGATGTTGATTTCCGACATGGGGCCTTTGTCATCCCCGCCGCTGTTTGTGCTCATGCCCATAGCTTCAAGCCGTCATGAAATTGCGTTTTACGATGTTCAGGAAATCGCCCGCGAAATTTTCCATCTGCATGCGAAGCGCGCGGACTTTGTGCGTATAAAAGTTGTAGCCCATGACCGCGGGGATGGCGCAGAAGAGGCCGACGGCCGTCGCGATCAAAGCCTCGGCGATACCGGGCGCTACAACGGCGAGACTCGCGCCGCCCTTGATGCCGATGTTTTGAAACGCGTTCATGATGCCCCAGACGGTACCGAACAACCCGATGAAGGGAGCCGTACTGCCCGCGGTCGCTAAAAAAGTCAGTGAGCGCTCGAGACGCATGGTCTCGCTGCGGCTCGCGCGGCTCAAGGCGCGCTCTAAGTTCGAGATGGAAGAATCCGGCGGAACGAGCTTCGTCGGATCGGAAACGGTACTCGTTTTTCCGCGCTGCTTTTCCATCAAGCGCTGCAGTTCGACGTAGCCGCTTTGGAAGATCTTGGCGACCGGAGCGCCGGGAAATTTTTTGGCCTCGGCATAGATGTGATCCATGCTTTTTCCGCTCCAGAAAATGTCCAAAAAGCTCTCGGAGTTGGAAAAGCTGCGGCGGACGATGCCCCACTTATAAAGGATGATCGCCCAGGTGATCACCGAGAAGGAGATCAAGATGAGGAGCACCAGCTGCACCACTCCGCTCGCGTTGAGCATGAGATCGATGGAAGAGAGGCTTTGGGCCGCCTCTTTCACGGGCGCTTCGGCCGCTGCAAACGCTGAATTCATTGGTTTTCCAAGTTAAAGAGCAATTCCTGGGAGGAGGCGTTGCCTAAAAGTTTTGATTTAGTGTATGAGAGGCCCTCTATAGCGTCAAGGAGCGGGGATGCGTCAAAATCGAATCACTATCGTCGGAGCCGGGCTCGCGGGAAGCGAAGCCGCGTGGCAAATCGCCGAGGCCGGCATCGGCGTCGATCTTTACGAGATGCGCCCCACGCGCAAAACGGAAGCACATACTACGACCGACTGCGCCGAGCTGGTTTGCAGCAATAGCTTTGGCTCCGATAGCCCGCACCACGCCTCGCGCCTTCTAAAGGAAGAGGTCGAAGGCATGGGCGGCTTGCTCATTCGCCTGGCTCGAGAGCACAGCGTTCCAGCAGGCGCTTCGCTTGCCATTGATCGGCTCGCTTTCTCCGGCGCGGTCACCAAGGCTTTGGAGACGCACCCCAACATTACGATTCACCGCGAGCCCGTGAATCAGGTGCCGAGAGAAGGCATCAGTGTCATCGCCACGGGACCGCTCACCTCCAAGGAGCTCGCCGAGGATTTGCGCTCGCTCATCGGCGGCGCGGATCTGTATTTCTACGACGCCATCTCGCCCATCGTTTCGGCTGATAGCCTCGATTACGAAAAACTTTTTTTCGCTAACCGCTACGACAAAGGCGAAACGGCGGACTTCCTGAATCTTCCGCTAAACGAAGATCAGTACAATAATTTCGTCGATGAGATCTTAAAGGGCGACGTCGTCCTTCCCCACGACTTCGAGGAAGAAAAATATTTCGAAGGCTGTATGCCCATCGAAGCCATTGCGGCGCGCGGCCGAAAAACGCTTTCCTTCGGCCCCATGAAACCGGTGGGCTTGGACGATCCGCGCACGGGCCGGTGGGCTCACGCCGTCATTCAGCTCCGCACCGAGAATAAGCACAAGACCGCGTACAACCTCGTGGGCTTTCAGACCAAGCTAAAATACGGCGAGCAGCTTAGAATTTTTCGCACGCTTCCCGGTCTGGAGAACGCGGAGTTCCTTCGCCTGGGAAGCATGCACCGAAACACGTATTTGGATTCCCCGCGCGCCCTCGAGCCGACGCTTCGGCTCAAAGCGCTCCCAAACGTCTTCATCGCCGGCCAGCTCACTGGGACGGAAGGCTATCTGGAATCGGTGGCGACCGGTCTACTCGCCGGGTGGAACGCCATTCGTCTTCATAAAGGTGAGCCACTCGAAGTGCCGCCGCCGACTACGATGCTGGGCGCCCTGCTCTCTTCCATCACGGACGCGACGAAGAAGAACTTTCAGCCCACTAACGTAAATTTAGGGTTGTTCCCGCCACTCGAAGTGCCAGTGAAGAAAGACAAGAAGCTTCGCAACGCCGCCTACGCGGCCCGCGCTTCCGATAGCTTCAAGGCCTGGCGCGCTCACTCGCGGAGCGAGATGCCGGCCGGCACGTTGTAGATGGTCTCGGAAGAAATTCCGCGCATCACGCCCGGGCTCACCGAACGGGATTCCATGAAACCATTTCCCGTATGCTGTGGCACTTGCACGGGAGAGTTCTGTCTGAGCCCTTCCGCGAAAATGTTTCCCGGCCGGTACGAGGGATTTAATCCCGACGCAGCTATCTGATTGGCGAGGCTCGTTCCCTTTTGCGCGACGGGCTCCGCGCGTGGAGGAGCCGTGAACTGCTCGGCGACTTTCGTGATGTAGGCGACTTGAGACGCATTCAAAGCCTGAATGTCTTGGACGACGCCTTTGGCAATTTCCGTGAGAGAGCCGGACGGCGCGGGAGCCGAAAGTGCTTTGAGCGAGTCGGCGACGGCCGAGCTCACGCCGGCGTCTTTGGGCTGAGAGCTGCCGACGCTGGAGAGGAAAGACTCGCCGGCACTCTTCAGAGACTCACTCTGTTTCTCGGTCGACGATTTAATGCTTTCTTGCGCGGCCTGAGCGGCCTGGCCCGAGTCTTGCGCGCCACGGCCGGAGCTCTTCTTCTGAGTGAGATTCTTGCCTTGCTCCTGCAGTTGCAAAACCTGCTGCTGCATTTGCTGCAATTGAGTTTGCTGGTTTTGGACGGGATTGCCGTTTTGATCGAACTGCTGCTGCTGGCCCTGCTGCTGGAAACCAAACTCGCCGATGCCGCGGCCCGAGCTATGGGTAGCAGACGCTTCAACGCCTTCGGTGACCATCTGCGGCGGGCCCGCATAGACGTGGAAAGCCAACGTCGCAATGAGTAGCGTGATTAAAGACCGCATGGATTCCCCCTATTAAGAGGTAGCTGCATATCGCTTGCCACTTAGTCTTCAGGGGATGGGTGGTAATAAAGAGCGTGTATTCCGTAGCTTAAGTAAGCTAGGCCGAAGGGGCAGATCGTGAAAAGTGTACAGGCAACCGACAGTTCCTGCCCGGAGAAAACAAAAACAGGTGGTAGGGTACATCCCTACCACCCGCTTCTGTGTGCCTTCCGTCCCGCGCATCAAGACTAAAAAGTGCGATGAATCGGCCGGACCAACAGTGAGAACACCCTGGTCCCGGAACTTTCCGTGCCGTTACCGGCCGTTTCCCGCACTAAAGAATGGGTCGTCTGCCGCTCGCGTTCGGTCTCTCTTCGACGATAATCCCCGACAACAAGGACAGCGGCGATTAAAACCAACCAGACCAAATCGAGCCAAAATTTTTTCTTTTCAATCCTTGCTCTAAGCCGTGCCTGGACCTGTCTGCTTCAACATCGTGATTGAGTTAGACTGCAACGGCAGGGCCAGGATCGGGCTCCTTCTCAAGTCACTCGTGAAAACCGGGGGTTAAATTGGAAATGACTACGCTCTGTACGCGTGGTCAGTCCCCCAACAGGTGCCTAACTTTTTTCGGCGCCCCCGAGGAACTGAACCAACTTCGCTGTTAATTCAAAGGTTTGTCTGTATTCGACCAGTATACAGTCAACGCTCTACGTAGCGACACAAGCCTTCCCCTCGAAGGAAACCCCGGATCGACCGATAAGTTGACCGTGGAGATGCGGATGAAAGTCTTACTGCTAATCACGCTCGGGCTCGGCCTTGGGGCCGCGCCTTATGCTCAGGCCGAAGCGGGACCGAAAGCCGAGAAGTCGGCCGCCGGCCTTCCGCCGCTTCCGAAGCATGACGACCCTTCGAGCTTACTCGACGACGATGACCTCGGGGCTCCGGCTCCGACGGGTATAACGGCCTTTCAAAATAAACCGCTTCGTCCGGAGAGTCTCGGTAAAGCGCCGCAGCCGGGAGAAGACCTCCTTCCCATTTCCATGGCTCCCGCGATGCCCCCGAAGCCGAAAGATTCGATCTCGCTCGAGCCGGTGATGAAGGCGTCTTCGCCGACCGTGCTCACTTTGCCCGCTCAAGCTATCGCGCCCTCGTCCGCGACCGCGCCTTCGCTTTCGCCGGGAGCTCTGGCGCTTCCGAAAGCCGTATCCCCGCAAGTGCTCGGGCCCCGTCTCGCGACGCCGCTTAGCTTGCCTTCGCTTCAAGCGCCCCCCGCTACCGTCTCGGCGACCCCGCCCGCCGTCTCGACCCCCGCGGCCTCGCGCACGCCGTCCAACGAGAAGATGGTGGAAACGAAAGTCTCTCTCGACGAGCCGACCAACGTCCGCGGACCGGAAGTCGCCATCGTACTCACCGACGGAAAATTCCGCCCGGCCCGGCTTCGTTTGCGCTCCGGCGAAACGACTCGCCTTCTCTTTACGACCTTGGGACACAAGCCTGCGGCGCTCATCATCGAGCGGCTCAGAGTTCAGAAATGGCTCGCCCGCCCCGAGGAAGCCGCGAAACGCGCGCCGGCATCAAACGCGGCGCCTTGGGAAGTGAACCGCGAGCTCTCCAGCACGCGCCTCACCGAAATCGCTCTCGATCCCGTGCGCGGCAACTATACGTTTCATGACGCCATCAGCGGAGCCACCGGCGAAATCGTCGTCGAGTAACTTATGTCGGTATTTGATACTTCAGTAAAAGTCTTTCTGGCTCCCGTCTGGAAGTACCTCGTGGACGACACCGTGACGGAAGTCATGATCAACGGGCCTAAGACGGTCTTCATCGAGCGCCGGGGACTCGTCGAGAAGACGGATTCCGTGTTCGAGGACGAGGCCGCCCTGATGGCGGCCGTAAGAAATATTTCTCAGTACGTCGGGCGGCCCATCAATGAGGACCGTCCTTTCCTCGATGCGCGCCTTCCCGACGGATCTCGCATCCACGCCGTCGTTCCGCCCATCGCCCGAAACGGCACGACCGTCGCCATCCGTAAATTTTCCAAGACCAAGCTGTCCATCAAGGATCTCATCGACAAGGACGCCCTGTCCGTCGAGGCCGCGCGCTTTCTGGACATCTGCCTGCTGACGAAGAAAAACATCATCGTCTCGGGAGGCACGGGCTCCGGTAAAACCACCATTCTAGGTATTCTCGCCAGCCGCTGCCCGCCCGATCAGCGCATCGTCGTACTGGAAGACTCGGCGGAATTGAAGATTCACAACGGCCACGTCGTTTTCTTCGAAGCGCGTCCCGCCGACGAGTTCGGAAAAGGCGAAGTGCACTTACGCGATCTCGTTAAATCGTCCCTACGGCTTCGGCCCGACCGAGTGATCGTGGGAGAGGTGCGCGGCGGAGAAGCGCTCGATCTGATCAGTTCCATGAACACCGGTCACTCGGGCTCCATGGGCACGGTCCACTCCAACAACCCGCGCGAATGTCTCACCCGCCTGGAAACACTGGCCCTCATGAACGATACGGAAGTTCCCGTTCAGGCCATCCGCGCCCAGGTGGCGTCGGCGATCAACATCGTCCTTCAGCTTTCTCGTCTCCAAGACGGCTCCAGAAAAGTGACTTACATCTCAGAAGGCCTCGGCATGGACATCCGCGGCAACTACGTGACGAACGATATCTACCGCTTCGAGCAGTCCGGCCGCAGCCCCGAAGGAAAAATCCTAGGCAGCCTCAACTCGATGGGAAATCTGCCGAGCTTCATTCGCGAGATCGAAGTCAATCAGCTCCCTTTCCCGAGAGAGCTCTTCCGCAACAAGAAGACCGGCAAGCTCAAATTTCCGTCCTTCCTCAACGAGGAAGAAGACGAAGCCAACGCCGCCTGATTTACTCTTCGAAATTCGGGAAGTCTTCGAGGAGCTTCAGATAACCTTTGACCTCATTGCGCGCTTCCTCGAGGTCGGCTCCCCAATCGGCGACGGAGATCGTCGACTTACTTCCCTTGTTCACGGTCCCGAGACCGCGGTTGCCGAGCCACAAGAGGGCATTGGAATAGAGCTGAATGGACAGAGATTCCGGGAAGGAGATCCCCCCCTTAAGCGATTTGTTCTCGGCAAACGCCATCACCTTCTGGGGAAAGATTTTCGTATCCATGGTCTTCACCGAATGTTCCTTGATGAAGTCAAGGCAGGTTGCATAGGCCTCGAAAATATCCCCGCCCAGGCGCATGAAGACGGAAAGATCGTCCCAGTCCTCGAAGCGGTCCTTCAGGCGATCCAAATCGAAATCGATGAGAGAGTCCACGGGCTCGGCCAGAAAGAAGGCGAGATTGTGTTTCATCTCTTTAATGAACGTCTCCGTGGGGCTGAAGAAGAACTCGAACTTGAGTAAGGCGCGAAGCTCCCTCGCTTTGGCCAGAACCGCCTCGATGTGGACCATCTTGGTCCCGACGGAAGAAAGACTCGCGAAAACGGCGACGATGGTGATGCTCGGCGAAATCAGGCAATGGATGCCGTTATTGCGATAGTAGGCGAGCAAGATCCGTTTCTTGTTCTCACAATAAAAATTGCGGGGCACCGAAGAGGAGACGTTCACCACGCCTGACTTTTGCAGCCCGCGCACGGTGCTTTCGATGGAACGGCGCAATCCCTCCCCGCGAGTCACGCTGAGAAGCTTTCCGGAAACTTCCACGTACTCCGCGAGCACGAGGCTCAGCCTCAGAAGGTCTTCGAGGGAAATGGCGTTGATGCGATGGGAAAGCAGGACGGAGGAGACCAAAGACTTCGGCGTGACCGGAGTAACGTCGTTGATGGCTTTACTGAGCTGGAACGCCGTCTTTTGCAAGGCGAGGCTTATCTCTTCGGCGTCCGGGTTTTCCTCCCGGGAGAGCATGTCCTGGGCATAGAGCGGAGGGGCGAAGTGCAAATAGACTTTGCCAAAATTGCGCTTGGCGATCTTGCGAGAGCGAATCAAGGCGCCCGCGCTCTCTTTTTGTTTTTCGCCGCCGGCGAGCTCTTTCGTATAGCTTCCTTGCTCCGGGACCTCGTCGTAACAAATGGAGACCGGAATGAAGGCGATGTCGTCGCAGACCTTACGGAGATACGTCTCCATGATCATCTTTAGAATTCCATAGGCCGGCGCGAGCATCTTGCCCGAGCGGCTGCGAGTGCCTTCGATGAAGAACTTGATGTTGTAGCGATTGGCGAGCAGGTACTCGACGTATTTTTTGAGGGACAAGGCGTAGAGCGGATCGCCGCGGAAAGATCGGCGGATGAAGAAAGCCCCGCCCTTACGCAGTAGCCCGCCCACGGGCCAGAAAGAGAGGTTCACGCCCGCTGCGATGTGAGGCGTGATCATTTCATTGGCAAAAAGAATGTACGGCAGAAGCAGGTAATCGAGGTGGCTGCGGTGGCACGGGACGAAGACGACGGGCTTTTGCTTCATCACCTCCCGCACTTCCAGGAGCTCCTTTTCGTCGACTTGCACACCCTCGAAGACCCGGGTGAAGAGCCAGCTCAGCATGAAGGACATCACTTCGATGAAGCGATAGCTGTAGTTCGCGACAATTTCCGTGAGATCGCGATAGCAGCAGGCCATCAGCTTCTTGCGATCGACCCCCTCTTTCTCGGACATGTCCTGAATGAGCGCCTGAAGGGCCGCGTCCTTCAAGATGTTCTCTTTTACGGAGAGGGGCGTCCGATAGCGAGGCCCGAGGATCACTCGCATTTCCTGCTTGTGCAGGACCAGGATTTTTCGTCGCGCCACGCGGGCGAGCCGCATGGCCTCGCCCTCGTCGAGCAGGTCCGCGCCTTCGGCGGCGTCTTTCATCCCCAGGACGAAGGGCTCGAGCCCCCGCACGATGGAATCGGTCCGCGGGCGGGCGAGGTACCAGAACTTTCCGAGGAGGTTCGGATCGGAGTGCATGCCGAGCAGATACTCGATGGGGCGGCGAGCCGCTCCGCGCGCATGCCTTCTCCACAGAATCAAAACCGTGACGATCGAGAAGGGCTTTCCGTCCTCGCCGGTCTCCGTATAGAGCTCGCTGAGCAGCGTCTCCACTGGAGTCGGCGTCATTAGCTTCTTACGCTCCCTGGAAGGACAGAACAAAAGCCGGGGACCTTTTTCGCCCGAGAGAAAAAGATCGGTATAAGTCTTCTGGCGAAACAGAATTTGCAGGAAATAGAGCGGCTTTGAAAAAAGAAGGATGCGTTTGCGGTTCGCGACGAGGACGGCGCCGAAACCTTGCGCCCGGCACCAGCTGGAAAGCACCAGCCATTCAATGAAGGTGCAGCTCGGCACCGCAAAAATAAGGCGGCCCGAAGTCAGGCCCGCGCGGATCGTCTCGATCGGAAGGTCGTACTCGAATCGGACGAAAACCTTTTCCGAAACGGCCTGCCAGACCGAGTCGATCCATTCGTACAGCTTTTTCAACGCTCGTTCCGCATAAGTGGCTGTTTTTCTTGAGCGACGGAACTGTAATTTCCGCTTGGGGGAATGGCAATCAAAAGCCCCAATCGCCCGGAGGCAATTGGGGCCCAAAAGGGAAGAAGGGACTCTTGAAAAAGTGGTGGTGCTTTAGGGCAAGAATCCCTCCCCTACCGCTCAATCAACGTACTGCGCTGCAACGCGGGGTATAATTGTAGGAGGGTCCCAGCTTGTAAAGCGCAAATTCGGGGAGATAAGAGGGAAAAACGCCGAATTACTTGGTGGCCTTGGCGCCGGAAGAGGTCTGCGGCAAAGCCACCGTCTCGTGGATGGCGGACTTGGGGAACTGGGTACGGAAGACGCCTTCCATGAAAGCCAGCATTTCGGTGGAAGTGAGCGTGTTCTCCTTGATGCGCTCGCGTTCCTCGCTCGCCCATTTGGCGCGCTCAGGCGTCAGGTTCGTCTCCACCACGATCCAGGTGTCGTTGGCGTACCAGAAAACGATCCGCATATTGTCCATCTTGTCCTGCTGGAGCGAGATGGGCCCTTCGTAACGTCCCACGATGCGGTACTTACCGCGCTTATCCTTTTGGATCTCGACGACCGGGCGCTTGCCGAGACTCATCTGAGCGAACTCCGTCTCGATGAAACCCAAAAGCTTTTGCACGAAGTAGAACGACGTCCGGTTGAAGATGTCGGCGATGCGCGAGTCCACGGAAGTCAGGTAGTAGCCGAAAGGATGTTTGCTTCCTTTGAACTCACGCTCCAGGAGACGGATGCGCTCGATGGCCAGCGGCGTGTTGTTGGCTTGGCCCAGGAGCAAACGCACGTCTTGAACCAGGAGGTCACGCTTATTGGCGTCGTTGGAAATCTTGTAGGCGGCGAACATCGCCTCTTCCGCTTCGCGGTACGAAGGAGGATCGCTCAGGAAAAGCTGAGACGCTTCGAGGGGCTTACCCACTCTCATCATGAGACGACCCGCTTCGGAAGGATTTCTCTGATTCTTGAAATATTCGACGAGACCCTCGATGGCTTCCTTGCCGGCGGCGTCTTTGGGGTCCGCTTTGATGACCTCTTGCAAGGCGGCGACGGAAACTTCCGGGTTGAGCAGGAGTTCGCTCATCGCTTTATTCACGCGAGTTTTGCGATCGTCTTGCGCGGGCAATCGGTCCACCGGAACGTGAAGCTTGGAGGTATCTTCCGAGGAAGGAAGGGGGCTGACGCCTTCCATCATCAAATAGCCGATGGCGCCCACGGCGCAGAGAGCGAAAAGGCCGACGACTTTGAGCGTTTTGCCTTGGCCGCCGCCGCCCGAGCCGAAAGTCGCTTCCGATTCGGAGAAAACGGTGGTCATGTTGCCCGACGTAAACGACGAGGCATCGATTTCCGCCCCGTGGTTCTTGGACGACCTGGCATAATCATCCGACGCCGCGTTGCTGAGCGGCTTGAAACCGGATTCGGCGGGGGCTCCGGGAGAGTCAGGCGCTTCGATATTAGTCGCGGTGAAATCCGCGCCCGCTTCGGAAAAAACCTCGCGCAAAAACTCGACGGATTGAATCGGTTGCCAGTCAGGCAAACCTTCAAACCAAACGAGGGCGTCGGGAGGGACGGCTCCCTTCCGAATTCGGTTTAGAACGTCCTCTTCGAGATAGGGACCGGTTTGGTCCCCACCGATTCCTAGGAAATACTGGCGAGAGCTCACCTTAGTATTATATCACCTCGCGCGATGGGTCTGCTTAAGGAAAACCTAGCCTGATTTCAATGGCTTAGATAGGCCTAAGGGTTAGCGCTCGTTGGGGAGCTCTTGGCCGAAAACCCGGGCGCGGGCGGTCTCGACCTGTTTGCGGCGGTACTCTTCGTGGTTGCTCTTGCCGAAGATGCTATCGGCGTACGCTTTCACGTCCATGATCTGGATCTCGTAGGAGAAAAAGACGTAGCTGTAGGGGCGGGACGGCGGTTTCGGGAAAGTGTCCTGTAGGATTTGGCTGCCGCCGTGAATATTCTCTAGCTGCTCCTTCAATTGCTTGTGCAGAAAGAAGAGCGGATCCTTCACGCGCACGAGCTCGCGGCACGTGAACTGAATGGACTGATAACTTTCGCTCGTGAAGGGATTGATGAGACTTCGGCCGAGGCGGCTATAGCCGATGCGACGTTCGAGACGTTTCACCAGCTTTTCGATATAGGGCTGGGACTCTCCCTTTTTTTGCAAATGCGTGCGAATGCGATCCACTTCGAACGAGAGCCGATCCAAGTCGACGAGCCGATTGCGCGAGCGGCCCGGGCGAATGTTCGGCACGCTGATGATGTTCTTTTTCAGCATGAGCCGGACGGCCCGGACGGCGTCGAATTTCGTCTCGGTCACGAGGCGAAAGCCGATGCGATCGTAAATGTCCTCGACCAAGCTGTCCTTCTTGTGGAGCAGCTTGATGATCTCTCGCTCCCGGTCCTTGCGATCCTTCTTCTTGAAGAAGAGAAGCTTGATGCCGTCGCCGTCTTCCTTGCGGCCTAGGTAGAGGGCGCCATCGGCTTCGTTCACGTAGAGATAGTTGTCCAGGCGGCTGAGCACTTGGCTCTGCACCTGATCGAAATACTTCAAGCGCGGATCGTGCGCCAAATGGACGAGAACGTGCATCAGGCGGAGGATGGCGCAGGCGAAAACCTGGTCGCTATCGTCGGTGGAGTTGGACGCCAGAAGCAGGAGCCTTCTGAGATCCTTGACGCTTTCCCGCGATCGCAAGTGATCGGGAATGCGGGGAAATTTCGGATTGGCCAGCGACCGCTCGATAAAGAGGATGGCGTCGTCGAAAATGCCCCAGAGAAGCTCCATGTCTTCGGAGCTGTTGGGATCGAAACCATAGGCGTGAATGAAGTCGGTCGCCTCTTCCATCGATTTGAGGTCGATGCTGGGAATGTCCAAAATGGAGCTACCCTGCAGAACGCCCTTGAAGAGCGGCCAAGGAAACTCGAAATTCCCGGTAGATGGAAGCACGCCGAGAAGATAGCATAAGGCCCCAGCCTTTGCAGCGCGTCTTACTCATGGGGAGAGGTGGCAGAGCGGTTGAACGCGGCGGTCTTGAAAACCGTTATACCTGAAAGGGTATCGAGGGTTCGAATCCCTCCCTCTCCGGTTCCATTCGCCCGAGGCGAATGGACCATTAATGATTAACGTTAAGGATTAATCCTTAACCTAAGAGCCGGCGTAGCCGGTCTGAGGTCCCAAGCGGCCGGAAAAAATTACCGAAGCCCTCACCTCAGCCCGCCACTTGAACGTATTCTCCCAGTCCTCGCCCAAGCCATTAAAGACCGCCAAAAACAAACCCGAATCGATCGATCGCCCCACGCACAAAACCCCCGGCCGCCCTTTGCAAGAATTGTCCCCCATGGGGAAGGCCAGGGCGCGGGAGCGTGCCTTCGACGACACCTCTGCCCAGTTCAACGAGATCCTTCGCTTCGCTCAGGCTAAATTCTGTCGCGTTAAACGCGGCAGAATTTAGCTAGCCGCTCCCTTGGCTGAGTCCGCGAGTGAAGGTTCGCCGTCGGAAAACCCAGCTACCTTCGGCACGGCTTTCTGCGAGAACTTCTCCATGAACGCCGGAAGAATAAAAAGGCCGACCCACCAAATCGCAAGGGTTCCCAGAAGAGCGATCCATCCCAGACTTCTCAAAACGCCGGCCCGGGCAAATACCAGGACGCCGAAGCCGACCGCGGCGGTGAGCAGCGCGAGGTTAATGCTCGGCGCAAGATCCCGCGCCGCCTTGTAACCCGAGCCAGTCTCGCGGCTACGGTGCACGATGTGAATCGGCACGTCGATGCCCATGGCGACGAAAGTCGGAATGATCGAAATATTGAAGATGTTGAACTTCATTCCGAGAAGCCACATGAGACCCATGCCCACCGGGAGAGAAATGAGAAGCGGCACGTAGCTTAAGAGCGTGTCGTCCCACTTTCTCACGTTCGCCCAGATGAAGACGCCAACCGAGAGGAAAATGACGACGAGAATGATGAACCCGTCTCCATCGATGAGATTCAGGATGTCCGCGAACACCACGGCGTCGGAACCGGTGAGTAAATGCGGGAATTTTCGTTCCACGTCCTCGATCATGGCCGCGTACCTTCTCACGCCCGTCGCATTGCTGAGGGAAATCGCGGGAAAGAGGTAAAGCAGGTAACCGGACTGCTTGGTTCCCCGGAGCGAGTCTTGAGTATGCGCGGGCAAGTCGACGAACGTGAAGGGCTTGGCCTTTACCCAGCCGCGTACCACTTCCCCGGGAATCCCCAAGGAGTCCTGGATCCATTGGTCCTTTAGAGGCGCAATGTCCTCGCTAATTTTTGCGAGGATCTTTTCCTTCTCCGTCTGGTCTTCGGGAACGATGCTCGCGCCACTGATCAGCTCATTGATGAGCATAGGCATGTAGTTTGCCCTGAGCATCTTCTCGACCGCCAAGGCCTCTTCTTTGGTTGGAGCAGACAGCGCGGAAGGCGTATTGGATCTTTCGTAAATCGAGTCGACGAGCGTACTCAGCTTCTCCATCTTCTCGGAGTGCTGGAGCATCTTGTCGAAGTCGTACTCGAACTCGACTTTCAACGAGATGAGGATGAGAGCCGCCGTGAGAGCCGCCCCGATCATGAAGCCTTTGGGAAGGGAAAGTAAGGGCAGCTTCCACGCCAAGTTGACGAGCTTTTTCTTTCTCGGCGCCACATCCAGTTTGAAAAGCCGGGCCAAGGTCGAGAAGGAAACCAATAAGCAGACCAGCACCGATACGATACCGATCCCGCAAATGAAACCGAACTCGGAGAACGCGCGGAACGAGCTAAAGCAGAGCAGGAAAAAAGAGACGGCCGCGGCGACCGCTCCCACGAATACGGAATGGCCGCTGCTGGAAAGCGTTCTCCAAACGGGATCGGGGTCCGAGCTCGAAGGCTCGTCCTTTTCGAGGCGCAGGCGTAAAAGTAGATGAATGCCGTAATCCACGCCGAGACCCGAGACGATTCCCATCAGGAACCCGGTGATGATGTTGATGTGGCCGATGGCCAGGCGGGTGACGCCGACCGTGATTCCCATTCCGAGAAGCACCGGGATGAAAATGATGAGCAGCGCGCGGAAGCTTCTCAAATAGAGAAAGATGAGCCCCGCGATGAGCAGGATGGACAAAGTACCGAGCACGAAAATGTCCGTCTGGATCATCTTGCTCTCGACGACTTTCGTGTAATAGCGCTCGCCGAACTCGTAGGTCACGCTCGGGGGCAATATCTCTTTGGTGAGCTTTTCGGAAAGGTCGATCAACTCGCCCGTCTTGCCGAGATCCATGGAGTCGAAGCTCGGCTTCACCATGACCAGCAGGTCTTTTTTGTCCTTCGAAATGAGGTAGGGGGAAATGCCGGCGGACTTCAGCGCGTGCTTTTTCAGCTCGCCGTCGAAAATGGATTTTTCCTCGGGCTTTTTGTCCTTTTCCTCGTCCCAGAGCCCGAGATCGAGCGCCTTGCGCCGGGCGTTCTTGATCTCATTCCCGATGTTTGCCTGGAGCTCCTGGAGCTTCGGCAATTCGACATAATAAAGAAGACGATCGGTGAAAAATTTCTGCTCGCGCTCGTAGAAAGCGCTTCGGACCAGCGGCGTTTTCTTCAAGCCCTCGACCAAGGCAGGGGCCGCCTTCAGGTGAGACTCGCCGTCCTCGGCATGGAGGATGATCGTGAAGTACCCGACTCCGCCGACCACTTCGGTGAGCTTATCGAACTTGACCACCGCCGGATGATTTTTCGGCAGGAGATCGGTCAGCGATAGTTTCAGCTGAATCCCGGCACCGAGGTAGTAACCCACGGCCGACAGAACCACGAGAACCGCCGTAAGGGCGGGAGACCAACGGATGACTAGTTTTTTCATGGAATTACCGGATTTGGGGGCGCGGTTCGAGCGCAGAAAGACGCGCTCTCTCTATTTTATAGGAACTTTCGAAAAGTAGGTAATGGAGGAGCGGTGTAACGCAGACAAAAAAACGCCGGCCTCCCCGAGGGGAAGCCGGCGGCAAGGAGCACGGGTTTTTACTTCGGGATTAAGGGGTATCAAAGGAGCAAGAGGCTTGTTTCAGTTGACAGTCTGTTCCCCCATTTTGTGCGCAGTAGCTACGCGCTTTCTGATGGGCCGCGTTGATTCCTTTCATGAGCTCGCCAGCCGTAGTGGAACCCCAATCGGCGCCCCACGCTCCGTTTGAGGCAACCGACAACGCACCGCACGCGTTGTAGTACCAGACGACGACCCGGCAATTTCTGCCGCCCGCAAGCACCGCGCAATTTCCCATGGCCGTTTGTTCGGCGGCTTCCTGGTTCACGGTTTTTTGGGCAATGCCGATCGCGCCATCTGTCGGCGAGTAGGCAATGGCGCCGTAAGGTTGGGGCACGTTGGCGAAAGCCGAAGTGGCGATACTGACGAAAAGTCCGGCGAAGAGAGCTTTGATTTTAAGATTTTTCATGACGAGCGATCCTCCTGTCTGGCACGCGGGTTCCGGCGAGAAATCAGCTCACGGTGCCTCGGTTTTTCACAGCCGACTAGATTTTGAGGGAATCGCAATCGTGCGCTGGAAAACCAGCAGCAAAAGCTCATTGTTTTTGAGGAGATGGAATTGGCCTTCCGCGCTAAAAGGGCTCACGAATTGCACTATTGGGCACCGAGGATGGGGACTTGATAAAACGCACTTTAAATTTGCTGCTTTGGGTCGCGGTTCTAGGGACTGCCCCGCCCGCTTTCGGCGAGCACGAGGAAATCCGTCTCCGCGCGGAAAGTGAGACCTTTAAATATCTGGGCGAGAGCTTTCCCGACTCGAATTTGAAAGATCAATTCCGCGAGGAAATTCCGCACCAGGGAGCGACCTCCGCCTGCGGATCTTTTGCCGCCATTGGCGTACTCGAGGCGGCCTGTAAGCGCGCCATCCATAAGGACTTGGATCTCTCGGAAGCCTTCGTCGCCTACCGGCAGATTCGCCGCCACTACCGAGATCACTCGCTTGATGACTTCGAGCTGCGAGACGGCGAAAAACTTCTCGGGGCCTCCGAGGCTCAAAATCCCAGCGCGATTCTAAAAGACGTTCAGACCCAGGGCGCGATTTGCACCGAGGGAGAACTAGGATTCGATAAAGAGCTCTTTCCCTTGATTCAGGATTTGAAAGCGGGATTACTCGCTCGCTTTCACGACGAGAAACCCATTACGAAGCCCGTCGCGGAGCCCAAGCCAACGCCACCTCGAATTTCCTTCCGTTCCGGTCCGCTATTAGGTCAGCTCCCGGACGACTTGCCTCAGGTCCCGGCGAGCGCGGACGCCTCCGTCACCTTACTTGGAGTCCGAGGCCCTTTTTCACCCGTTCCCGCTTACCCGGATTCAGAGAGAGGCATCGCCCACCTGAAAGAGCTGACCGGGGAGCTTTGCACGTCGTTGGACGGAAACCTTCAGTGCCGGCTCGGAAGTCAGAGATCCGATAGCATGGGCGTCTTGCCAACGTCCCTCACTCCGCATTTGAATTCCTGCTTGGCCGCGCTCGCGCCCGCGCAGGTCATCAAAAATGCTTCCGTGAAACAGGCCCTTTTTCTGCTCGCGGCGGGGCAGCCGCTGGCGTGCACGGACAGTGGTCTGAACGGAAGACTGCACGCGTTCGTGCTTCAAGGAGCGCGAGCGAGCCGAGAGCATCCCAATCGCATCGAATGGCTCGTGAGAGATTCCGCCGCGCGAGAGGAGCACAAAGGCAAACCGACCTGGGTGTCTTGGAACGACCTGGGAAGCGTTTGTCAGGAGTTGGTGGCACTCCCGACGCAGGCCGAAACAGCTAAAGTCGAGGCGCTCATCGAGGCGACGAGCCGGACGAAGGAAGTGGAACGGGCGGAGCGAGTGCGAGTGCTCACCCAAAAATATGGAAACGGTCCTTGGCCCTCGGACGCCTACTGATACCAGAGGCCTGAGTCTTGGCGGCGATCGGCTTTGAGGCGCGCTTCGACCATCTTGCAGATGGCGTTACACTCTTCGTTCGACGGGTTCATGAAGTAGAGTTCCATGTTCTTATGGAGCGAGAGAATCGCTTCTTCTTCCATTCCGCCCAGGCGGAACATTTCCAGCACCGCGAAAGCGATGGCGCCCATCGCGCCGTCCATTTTCCAGGACTTCTTTAAAGTTTCTTCATAAAGGCCGTTCACCGACTTTATCGACGTAGTTTCGTTCGTATTAGTTTCCACGCGGGCACCCCCTCAGGCGTTGAATTTCCCCGGATTCTAGCCATCAATTCCAGGTTTTACAAATCAAGGAGAGGACGCGAGCTTTAGATCATCCAGCAACTCGCGGTAGTAGCGGCCGCTTTTTTCGGGGGGGGCCCGCAAGATGGCCGCGGGATGATAAGTGAGAAGGACGCGAGTGTCCCCGCCCATGGGCAACCAAGTTCCCCGGTAACGCTCGACGGGCCATAACCTTCCCGTGACGGAAAGGGCGGCCGTGCTTCCCAGGCAAAGCACGATTTTCGGTCTCACCAAGGAAAGCTCCATCTGAAGCCACGGGCGACAGGCCGCGACTTCATCTCGCTCGGGGCGTTTGTGAAGCCGCAAGGGACCGCGCTGCTCGTACTTGAAATGTTTGACGGCGTTGGTTAGGTAAACGTCCTTCAAGGGAACTTCTCCTTCGCGCGCGATCTGACGGAGGAGCTGGCCCGCGGGCCCGATGAAGAGCTCGCCCGCTTTTTCTTCCTCGTCGCCCGGTTGCTCGCCGACCAAAACCAGGGGCGCTTTTGGATTTCCTTTTCCCGCCGTGGGACTGCAGTGGGAGTGGAGGCGGCACCCCTGACAGAGGGGCAGCGCTTGGCCTATCTCCTCCAAAGATGAGCAGTTCCGCGGAATGAAACCCGCAGCCGAGTTCTGCGCTTTTCTCGCCATGGCCTCTAATCGGGCGGCTCCTTCTCGGATCAAGCCAGGGATGAGCCGAGTCTCGGGCAGGGTTTGCCAATGCCATACGGGCATCTCCTTTTTCATCGCCTGAACCATCAGGCGCGCGGGGTTATGAATGGAGGCGTAGTAAGTTCGCCAGTAGTTCTCCCAATCGTCCTCGACTTCCAAGAACTGTCCTTGATGTCCGGGACCGAACCGCAACTCGCCTTGGTCGTGATGAGCTGACTCTTCCGACGTGACGATGACCCAGTTCATCACGGGGAAGCGCCGGCAAAAGAGCCGGACAAAAAGATCGAGCGTGTCATGCTGGGGGCGGTGCCAGGCGGTGAACACTTCCTTGCCTTCGGCCGCGATCTTTTTGAAACGCACGAAGGCGTGAGCTTTGTGCACGTCTCGCCGGATCGCCTTCAGGCGCCGCCCCCACTCGATGGTGTCTTTATCTACCGGATTCTCCAAAAAGCCGGCCCCTTCCGTCGCCAGCCTTTCGCCGACCCGGTCTAGAAAGCTCCACCGCGTCTCGGCTTGGTAGCAAGAGATCGCATAAGCTTCTCCGCGCAGCTCTCCCGGTAGAGCGTCCTGCGGGCGTTTGGTCTCGGGGGAAAACATTTCGAATAGACCATTGCCTTCGGACCTCCCGTCTCCAGCAAGCCAGCGATTAAAAAGTTGTCTCGTACGACTTTCTTTTCGTAACGTTTCCACCACATAGTTCCTATAGTTCTCCTGTTCTGGCCGAGGCTCCCGTCTCGAAGAGAGACAGTTGCACCGGTTCTGGTTTCAATTGGCCTTCCAGACCCACCGAATCCACGAATTTCAAGTAAGGGTTCACGTCTTTCACCTGGATGAAAAACTTCGCCTTCTTGATGGAGGCTCCCATTCGGGTGAGATCCTCCAAAGTGAGCTTTCGAAAACGCCGAGCATTCAAAATTCTGTCCACGGTACGCACCCCCAAGCCAGGCACTCGCAAGAGGTCCTGACGAAACGCACGATTGATGTTTACGGGAAACAAAAATCGATTTCTCAAAGCCCAAGACAGTTTGGGATCCCGGCTCAAATCGAGATCGGGATATTTATCCGAAGCGAGCTCGCCGACGTCGTAGCCATAGTGACGCACGAGCCAATCCGCTTGATAGAGCCGGTGCTCTCTCAAGAGAGGCGGCGGATGATGCGGCAAACCGGAATTGGAATGCGGGATCGGGCTGTAGGCCGTGTAGTACACGCGCTTCAAACGAAAGTTGCGGTAAAGCGACACCGCCTTGGTCAAGATGTGAGCATCGGAAGCTTCCGTAGCACCCACAATGATTTGAGTGCTCTGCCCCGCGGGCGCGAAAATTTCCCCGAACTTCTTTCCCCCGGGAGTCGCCTCTTTTTGCTCTTTCGAGGCGTCGATACCGTCCTTAAGCACTTGCATGGTCGATTCGGTTTCTTCATGAGTTTTCGCGGGAGCCAGTTTGAGAAGATCGACCGGCCGGGGTAGCTCGATGTTCACGCTCACGCGGTCGGCCCAAAGTCCGGCGGAGCGGGAAATCTCGGGAGAGGCACCCGCTACCGCCTTGAGATGAATGTACCCTCCGAAGAGATGCTTCTCTCTCAAGATTTGGGCTACGCTCACCATTTTTTCCATGGTGGCGTCGGCCGAGCCGAGCACACCAGAGGATAAGAAAAGTCCTTCGATGTAATTGCGCCGATAAAACTCGAGCGTGAGACTCACTACCTCTTCCACCGTGAACTGAGCTCGCTTCACGTCACTCGAAACCCGGTTCACGCAGTACATGCAGTCGTACAAGCAATGATTCGTGAAGAGGACTTTCAAAAGCGAGATGCACCGGCCGTCAGGGGCGTAGCTGTGACAAATCCCCATGCCTTCCGTATTGCCGAGCCCGCCGATATTTTTCCGTTTCGACCCACTGCTCGCGCACGAAGCGTCGTATTTGGCGGCGTCGGCAAGGATGGAAAGCTTCTCGAGTAGTCCCACCCGAATACCATACATTTGTATGGTTGATGAATCAAGTCGCAGTGAAACATCTTCGGGCAAGTTACTGTCCCGGGCTGGCATAATGGAGTGACCCCCCCTTATGAGAATCGCCTCACTCCTATGCCTCTCTCTGCTTTCAGTTTCTGGCTTCGCTGAACTGCCTAAGAAAGAAAAATGCCCTTATAGGCAAGTGTCCGCGCAGGTGGCGACGGATTTATCCGGGATTCGCTTCTTTGAAGTTTTAGATCGCTCACCACGCAAGGTTTTTGAAGTAGGCCGCCGGGGTGAGCCAGGCCATATCCGCGCGGAGTACCGCCCCTCGACGGGTGAGTACCTCTACGACGAAACCGGTTCCGTGGATTCGAAGGGCGACGCTCGAACGATGAGCTGGGGGTACAACGAGCGCACGGGCAACCTCAGCGCCACGCACGGCGAAACCGACGCGCAACTCCGAGCCAGATTTGATCGGCAGAAGGAATTTTTTGCTTCGAAACTAGACTTGAAGATTCCCTCGGGTGCCTTAGGCTATCCGGAGGTGAGCGAAATCTTAAAACGCGAAACCGCGCGCGAGCCCACGGATCCGAAGCTCCTGCAAAAAGGGGACTGTCTTCTTTTTTTTTCGACGGAAGGATTAGGTGAGCTCACCCTGGTGGAGTTTGATGCCCTTCAAACCGATCGCACGGGCCAATGGATGGATTTTAATCCCTCCGAAGTCACCGGGGCTCAAAGGTTAACCATCCACACCGGCCGATCGAAACAGAGGCCGCTGCAGGACGCACGTTACGTGCGCTCCGACTTTTACGAAGTACAAGGCCACCGAAGGATTACGCCGGATCTTATGATCTGGAAAATCAGCAAGCACGACGCCGAGACCATCTCTAAATATCGCTCCGTCCGAGACGACCCGATGGCCGAATTTGGGATGACGCGCGAGGAGCTCACCGTGTACGTGACGCTGCAAAATCTGCAGTACATACGCTGGGGAAAAGACCATGTGGACTACCATAGCGAGGGGGATGCGGCTCACAAGAAAACATGGGAAGCTTATTACGCCTCAAGTACTCCAGAGAGTTACGCGGCGGCTATCGATGCGCTAATCGGACGAGTTGGCGAAGCTACTTTCTCTAAAGTGGTAAAGCAGCTTTTCGATGCCCACCTGCGAAAGCTCCACACCTCTCTGCACACTGACTTTTCTCCCTTTGCGCCTCATTCGGACATTAGCCCCTTCGGCGGCGAGTATGGAACTTTGGCCCGAGAAGCCATTCACAAAGCGCATCCCACGGCGCAGAATATGACAGAGTCAGGGCACGTCGTGAACGCCAAGACGCTATTCGCCGACGAGGTCTTTTGGATGGCCATGAAGAAACGGCCCGCTCTTTTCAATGGATTTGTGGATCATCTGAAGGCCATTCCGAAAGACTACCTTCAGACGGGGAGCACTTACGGGGTCGATGCCCGAATCGATCCCATCGCGCTCGTAAAGCAGCACTTCCCGGAAACGTTTCGGGTGATTCACGAGCAGAGACCAGATTTCGACTCCGATACCAAACCGGCGATTCAAATCGTGAAATAGCTAATTGTTATCGACGGAAACTCACCGAGCCTTCCTCAAGGAAGGTTCTCGCTTTTCTCCTGGGCAGCCTGCTTAGCCCAAAGAAATGAGGCAGCCTCTTTAAGAACTCGAATGGTGCGATCGAGGCGATAAGTTCCGATCACATCGAGATCGTAGGCCCGCGCGAATCTGGCGTCTTCTTCCGAGCTAGCGTCGAAAATCCAAACCTGCGAATAGCCGCGATGCAGGTCCGCGATGAGCTTAGGCAAAATAAATTTGAGCTTGCGCGCGTACCTCACGGGCATCGCGAGGATAGTATGGCGGCAGCTGGCAGGGACATAACCCGACCAGGAGAGCGCCAACCACCACTTGAGACATTGTTTCGCCTCGGCGGCCGAGGCCGCCACCTGAACGCCGGGGATCTTTTTACGAACGAGCGCCGCGGCCTCCCCAATATAATAGAAGCGGGAGCGATCGGACTCTGGGTAAGTCATCAGAACCCGGCTCAGGAGCTCTATCGCCTCCTCGTCCGCGTCCTTGTCGTTCATGGCAAAGGGCCGGTCCGGAAATTCCGCCAAGATCTCTTGCAGAGTCGGCATCAGCCCGACTCCGAGACCTCTCACAGGAAAAGATTTGCCTTGATCTGGTGAGTACCCGAAACCCACGTCGTCAAGCCTCAGCTCGGAGAGAAGACTTTCCCTTACCTTCCCTTTTCGATCGGTTCTGCATTCCAAAGACGCGTCGTGGAAGGAGACGAGCTCACCGTCCGCAGTTCGCCGCAGATTGAAATGCCCTATGGGGGCGCCCAGACGAAACGCCTCCCGCAGAGAGGGAATAGTATTTTCGATGAATTTATGGGTTTCGAAGTTAACGGACTGGGCGGCGCATTTGTGGATATCGATACCGGCTCGCGGCGACTGACTCAGTCCATGAAAAGCCGCGATCTCATAACCGCGACCGCGCGCCGGCCACGCGAACAAAATGAGTCCAATCAAACAGGAAACGCTCTGGCACCTTTTGGTATTCAAAGGAGGCTGACCCCATGGTTGGGTTAAGTAGGATCAGGAAAGTGGGGAGGACTCGACGGCGCGATATCGCGAGTGGCCTGCGAGGGAGGAGAGCTTTTGCTTTACGAATTTTTCCCGGAGCGGCGGCACGGTGTATTTCACCACCACGCCTTTCAGCCGGTTACTCACGTAAGTTCCGAGTACTCGGGCGATCAGGCCTTCCGGTTCGGTCCCCGGATAGAGCTCGATATTGTCCGGGAATTGAAGGTCGCCCAAATGCCGGATGCCCATTTTTTCGACGAGGTAGGCTTCCATTTCGAATAGTAAATCGAACGCGGACTCCCCAGTCAGGCGGCTCAAGGAATAAAGAGGAGATAGGAGGCCGCGATGGAAGGCAGCGGTCAGCCGATGCATCATTTGGTAACCATTTCTAAAATCCTGGGCGGAAAAGGTATTCGTTTCGAGCGCCCGGTAAGGCGCCTCTTTCTCGAACACTATCCCGAAAGAGGCCGGATCCTTATGATAAGTCGAGCCCGGTAAAATGGCGAGACAGCCCACATAAATGCGTCCCGCCTCGAGTTTCATCGCGTAGCGAATAGTATCGAGATAATCCTGATAAGTGTCCCCGGGAAGCCCGCAGACGACGTCCACCTGGACCAAAAGGTCTTTGGATTTGACGGTATTGATGCGGCGGATATTGTGGGCGAACTTTTCTAGATTCAAACGACGGTTGGCGAGCTTGAGAGTCGCTGGGTTAATCGTCTGTAACCCACAGGCGAGGGTTCCTCTCTTAATGCCGCCGAGAAGATCGATCGTCTCGTCATCCAGCAGGTCGGCGTACAGCTCGAGAGTGATGCGCTTGTGACTCGTATTGTTCTCGTTCAAAATTCTCAAAACTTCTTTGAAACGCTTTTTATTGACGTTGGCAATGGAGTCTACGACCCAAATATTATCGAGGGGAGAAGCGAGTATTTTCCGGAGCTCGCTTTCCACTCGCTCCAATGGAAAATAGCGAACAGAGCCAAGCAGTCCCCACGAACAAAAACCGCAGGAGTAGGGGCAACCCCGAAAAGTCTCGTAGGCGGCAAGATGCCTTCCAATTCGATCTAGCGGAAGTACGCCGTTGAGAATCGGGGACGGAATATCGCCCAGGTTTTGAAAAGGGGGCCGCGGTGGCGTTTGAAAGATGACCTCCCCATCGCGGTAAACGAGGGACTTAACTCCCGCGAGATACTCAGGACAGTTCGCGGGCTCGATACCGGCTACCAGCAGTTCGGCGAAAGTAGCCTCCCCCTCCCCTTGCACGAGAATGTCGAATGGCTTGATTCGTTCCAAATACTCACGCCCGCAATGCGAAACTTCCGGACCGCCGACGATGATGGTTAGCGCTGGCGCGCGTATTTTCAAGAGAGTCGCCACTTCAATCGTCTTATTTGCGTTCCAAAGATAAGCGGAGAAACAAACGAGATCGTATTTCCCGGACCGAATGTTCGAAGCCATCGCTCTCGAAGATTTATCCAGGCAGAAATCGCGGACGTCGATTTCGTAAGCGTCACGGATGGGTTCAAATTTTTCGGCGTAACTCTTGAGAAGGAACGGGGCCAGGGCGCGGCCGGTGTTTCGCATGGAAATGCCGACTATTAGAACACGCCGTTTCGATTTGGGTCCGAGAGCCATAGGGTGAGAGTGCGGCAAACTATATCAAGCCTTCCTTGAGGAAGGCAAAGGACGCCCATGGGGTACTATGACAGGCGTGACTCGCCTTCCCGAGTGTTGGCGATGGAGGAAGCCTTGGAGGGCAATATCGACGCTCGTTGCGCGGGGTCGGTTCCGCATTTCCTGCCGCCCCTTGATTTCGCGTTCTAAGCTAGTGGGGTGTTGGGAAACTTCTTTCAACACTCCGCTTTCCGGGCTCCAAGATAAGGAAGAGTGTCCTCCTTCTTTGGGGTCGACTCAGCATTTTTGCCTTCTTCATGAAATCGATATGACTTG
>JAYUGC010000134.1:0-57697 GCA_043767805.1 Pseudomonadota bacterium
AAGAGATCGGCACGCTGGTAATCCACCTGGGCCGACATCAGGTTGAAGGCGATTCCCAGGCGAGCGGCCGCGAATAACTTCTTCAATGCCGCCGAGAGAAAAGCCTCCATGGCCTGATGGGATAGCTCGCGCTTTTCGGTAAACACGCCGTTGGCGACGCAGTAATCGACGGGAAGGATAGCCGCTCCCTGGGTCAGAATGTCGGCTACCTGAAAGTCGCGGCCTGGAAATTTTCGCCGGCAGGCCTCGACGAAAAGCGGAGAGATATCCAAACCGCGATAGGCGAGCCCGCGCGCTTCCGCGGCCGGAACCAAATGGCCCAGACCGCAGCCAAAGTCGAGCAACGTCGCTTTTTCACCCGAAGGCACGAGGTCCAGCATCACCGCGTGACGAACGAATACGTCCGCCTCTTTGGGCCAGTCGACGCCCAAATGCGAGTCCCCATGCTTTTGATAACAGGCCTCGTAGTGCGCCTGAAGGCAGTGGTAGTCGGCCATCCCTAGTGGAACTGTTCTTCCTCGGTGGAGCCCTTGAACGCTGAGGTGGAAAGATTGCCGCTCGCGATCACCTGCGCCACCTGATCGAAGTAACCAGTTCCCACGAACTTCTGGTGCGCGGTCGCCCGGTAGCCTTCGGACTCCTTGCTGAACTCTTCCGTCTGGAAGTTCGCATAGGCCAGCATGCCTTTGTCGCGGTAGTCGCGAGCCAAGTTGAACATGCTGTAGTTGAGCGCGTGGAAACCCGCTAGGGTCACGAACTGGAACTTGTAGCCCATGGCCGCGAGCTCTTTCCTGAACTTCGCGATGGTCGCGTCGTCGAGCTTCTTCTTCCAGTTGAAAGACGGCGAGCAATTGTACGCGAGCATCTGATCGGGATGCTGCTTTCTCACCGCTTCGGCAAAGCGCTTGGCTTCCTGAAGATTGGGCTCGGAAGTCTCGCACCAGATCAGATCCGAATAAGGCGCGTAGGCGACTCCGCGGGCGATAGCGGCATCGAGGCCGCCCTTGATGGTGTAGAAGCCTTCCACCGTTCTGTCGCCGGTGAGAAAGGGCTTGTCGCGATCGTCGATGTCGGTCGTGAGGAGCTGAGCGCCGTTCGCGTCCGTGCGGGCGATGACGAGAGTCGGCACGCCCATGACGTCGGCGGCGAGACGGGCCGCAACGAGCTTTTGTATGGCGTCTCCGGTACCGACCAGGACTTTACCGCCCATGTGACCGCATTTTTTCGCGGAAGAGAGCTGATCCTCGAAGTGCACCCCGCCAGCGCCCGCTTCGATCATGTTCTTCATGAGCTCATAGGCGTTGAGGTTGCCTCCGAAGCCGGCTTCGGCGTCGGCGACGATGGGAGCGAAGTAGTTCGGTCCCTTGCGGCCTTCGGCGGTCGCGATCTCATCGGCGCGGCGAAAAGCATTGTTGATCCGGCGGACCAGGGCCGGAACGCTATCGACGGGATAGAGACTCAAGTCGGGATACACCTGACCGGACTCGTTGGCGTCGGCGGCGACTTGCCATCCGCTGCAGTAAATCGCGGGAAGCCCGGCTTCCACCTGTTGCACGGCCTGGTTGCCGGTCATGGCGCCGAGAGAGAACACGCATTCGTCG
Source organism: Pseudomonadota bacterium (assembly GCA_043767805.1). Lineage (GTDB taxonomy): Bacteria > Bdellovibrionota > FAC87 > UBA2466 > UBA2466 > CAZZHG01. Next base: position 1,602 of record JAYUGC010000134.1, read on the forward strand.
GTGTGGAGCTGCTTCCAGAGGCGCTCGGCTCCCAGCCGGGCGAGCGTGTACTCGATGTGAATGGAGCCGCGGAGCTTGACGACGTCTTCGGCTTGATAAGGACGCTCGATGCCCTTCCAGCGTACGTCCTTCTTCCAGCTCTCTTGCAATTCCGAAGCGGTCTTCAGCGTCCCCATTTTATCTCCCCCTGTTAGGCTCAATCCAAGTGCTCGCCCGCGGGCAACGTCAGAAACTCAGCGAAGTTGTCCGAGGTGGTAATCTCGTCGAATATTCTACCTGCCAATTCGAGCTTGCCCAACCCCCGTCCTTTGAGCCGCTCCATTTCTTCTTTCAGACACTGACGAAAAAGCGCGGTCGTGACGCGCCGGCCGTCACTCAAAACGCCCTTGGGATGACGGATCCACTGCCAGATTTGCGCACGCGAAATTTCCGCCGTCGCGGCGTCTTCCATCAGATGATGAAGCGGCACACATCCATTTCCGCGGAGCCAGGCCTCTAGATACTGAAGGCCGACCGAAACGTTGACGCGCAGGCCCGCTTCCGTGATGGGTCCTTCCGGAACGTGAAGCAGATCGTTTGCCGCAACGCGCACGTCCTCGCGTTTTTTGTCGAGCTGATTGGGTTTGCCCTTGAGCGCCTGATCGAACTCTTCGCGCGCGATGGCGACGAGCCCGGGATGCGCGACCCACGTGCCGTCATGACCGGCTAGTGCCTCGCGCCTTTTGTCGGAGCGCACTTTTTCCAAAGCGGTGGCGTTCGCGTCTTGGTTTTCCTTGATGGGAATCTGCGCGGCCATGCCACCCATGGCAAAAGCGCCCCGCCGATGACAAACCTGAATCACGAGCTCGGAGTACGCCTTCAAAAAGGGCTGGGTCATGGTGACCATCGCCCGATCGGGAAACACCTTGTCCGGGCGGTTTCTGAACTTCTTGATGAAACTGAAAATGTAATCCCAGCGTCCGCAGTTGAGCCCCACGATGTGGTCTTTGAGCGCGTAGAGGATCTCTTCCATTTCGAAGGCGCCGAGAATGGTCTCGATGAGAACCGTGACCTTGATCGATCCTTTGGGAATGCCGAGGGCGGACTGCGCGAAGACGAAGACGTCGTCCCAGAGCTGCGCTTCCTCGTACGTTTCCAATTTCGGAAGGTAAAAGTAAGGCCCCGTCCCGCGGGCGAGTTGCTCTTTGGCGTTATGAAAAAAGAAGAGACCGAAATCGACTAGCGAGGCGGAAAGGGGCTTGCCTTGATAAAGGACGTGCTTCTCGGCCAGATGCCAGCCGCGCGGCCGGACGAAGAGCGTCGCGATCTTGGGGTTCAGCTTATAGGGCTTCCCCTCGGGCGAAGTAAAAGCCAAGCATCGACGCACGGCCTCGCGAAGATTCCATTGCCCCTCGAGGGTCCCCGCCCAGATCGGCGCATGGGAGTCCTCGAAGTCGGCCATAAAAACATTGGCTCCCGAGTTGAGCGCGTTGATGACCATCTTGCGATCGACGGGCCCCGTGATTTCCACACGGCGATCGAGTAAGTCCGCGGGGATTTTCCCGACCCGCCACTCCCCCTTGCGGATGGTCTCGGTATCGGGCCTAAATTCTGGCTCCCAACCTTCGTCGAGGCGCTTTTGCACGACCTGACGCCGCTCGAGAAGCGCGCGACGGCGCGGCTCGAAGCGCTCGGCCAGTTGACCGAGAAAGGCAATCGCATCCGTAGTTAGGATTTCATCAAAGAAGGGCGGCTTGGATCCTTTGATCTCTAGCACCGAAATATTTTGTGTCTAATGAAAGGGATTGTCGACGATTTTTACGCAAAGCGGGAGAGAGGCTTAGTCCGGCGAGAGCGCAGAGCTTTCCCTGCCCAACAATTAGACAGCGAGAGTACGAGCGAAAAAGCCAGGTACGGAAGCTTTGGTTTCAGAGAGTTATTCGAAACCCAAGGCGTGGAGCTGCTCAACGCCGCTACAACGAGGCAGGCCGAGGCCCGCAGTGCGTGGACCGACGTCGCAAGCTGGCCTTTTCACATCGGTTTGAGAGGCCGGAGCCCGCTTTTCGACGAGTTTTCCAATCACCCAGTGGCCCACGCCCAAACAACCTATCCCCAGCAGGAAGGCCAGGGAAAGAGACGCTATTTCGCGGTGTATGCGTGAGTCATCTTTAGGGTGCATATGCCGCTATCCATTGCAATCCGGCGGCCGATCTAACGCAGCGTGGGTCCGGAGGGCTAAGTTATAATTAACTGGATGAAAATCACCCTTTCCGTGGCCGGGCGCCTGCATTCCTTCGAAGCGGCGCGCGAGCTCGAAAGCCGGCAAAGCCTCGCGCACTTGATGACGAGCTACCCGCGCTTCGCGGTCACGCCGCACGGAATTCCCGCGAACAAAGTGAAGAGCCATCCCTGGATGGAGGTCTCTCGCCGCCTCTGGGGAAAGATGCCCGAGGCTATGAAGGATCGCTGGAACGCGCAGTTCTTTTTCGATCATCAGTTCGATCTCTGGGCCGCGAGACAACTGCGCGCGGACTCGGACGTCGTGGTCGGCTGGTCCGGCTGTTCGCTTTCCACCCTTCGCCGCGCGAAAGAGCTAGGAATGGTGGCCACCGTCGATCGCGGCAGCAGCCACATGCTCACTCAGCAGAGGCTTCTCGAGGAAGAGTACGCGCGCTTCGGCCTGAAGTTCGTCCTCACGCACCCCCGCACCATCGAACAAGAGGTGACCGAGTACGCGGAAGCCGACGTCATTCAGGTGGGAAGCTTATTTGCGATGAAGACGTTCAAAGAACACGGCGTTCCGGAGTCTAAAATTTTGCATCTGCCCTACGGCTTCGTGCCGAACACTTTTAAAAGCACGGCGCCCAAGGACAAAGGCTTTCGGATCGTCTTCTGCGGCAACCTTTCGCTGCGCAAAGGGCTCGTCTACCTGCTCGAGGCGTTTAGCCAATTGAAACTCAAAGACGCGGAGCTTTGGGTCTTCGGCGGTCCCAGTGCCGATTTCGACGCGGCCAAGATCAAGCTCGATCGCCCGGGCGTAAAGTACTTCGGCAAGCAGCCCTGGAGCGTGCTCGCCGAGCATTTTTCCCGCGGAAGCGTGTTCTGCCTTCCGTCCATCGAAGACGGGTTCGCGATGACCTTGCTCCAGGCGATGGCCTGCGGCCTACCCGCCATCGGCACCGATCATTCGGGCGCGCCGGATGCGGTTCGAAGCGGGCAAGAGGGCTTCGTCGTTCCCATCCGCAACGTCGACGCGCTCAAAGAATCCATTCTCTGGTGCTACCGGAACCGGGAGCGTTGCGACGAAATGGGGCAAGCCGCCCAGCGCCGGGTCTACGAGCAATTCCAATGGAAAAACTACGCCGACAAAATGCTCGCCTACTACACAACCCGCCTCTCCCAAACCAAGCGGGCCATCTAAAAGCTAAAAGGAGCTAAAAGGTGTGTGGATACTTTTAGCTACGGCAAGATCCGGCCCGTCGCTGGCTAAAAGTATCCACACACCTTTTAGCGAAAAAGTACCTTTTAGCGGATGCCGAGCTCTTTCATTTTTAGCTGGAGCCCCTTGCGGCTGATGTTCAGCTTTTTGGCGGCGCGAGTGACGTTGTTCTCCGTCTCGACGAGCGCCTCCTCGATGGCCTTCTTCTCGATGCGGCGAGTGGCCTCCTTGACCTGCTCTTTGAGCGAAGCGCCGGGTCCGAGCGCGCGCTCCTCTTCGTACTCGAGAATGTCTTCGGGAAGCTGATCCGCGATGAGCTCCTGGCCATCGCTCATCACGATGAGCCGCTCGATGACGTTCTCGAGCTGACGGATATTGCCGGGCCAAGTGAATTGCGTGAGCAGCTCCAGGGATTCCGCGCTCACTCTGGGGACGGATTTTTTCATTCGCTCGGAGAACTTGCCGACGAAGTAAGCGACAAGCTGAGGGATGTCATCCCGCCGATCGCGCAGCGGGGGAAGCGCGATGGGAACGACGTTCAGGCGATAAAAAAGATCTTCGCGGAAGTTGCCTTCTTTGACTTCCTTTTCGATATCCCGGTTGGTCGCGGCAACGAGGCGCACGTTCACTTTCAAGGTACGAAGTCCGCCGACGCGCTCGAAAGTGCCATCTTGAAGCACCCGCAAGAGCTTCACTTGCATCTCGGTGCTCATCTCGCCAATCTCATCCAAAAAGAGGGAGCCGCCGTCGGCAAGCTCGAAGCGGCCGGGCTTTGCGGTACCCGCGCCCGTGAACGCGCCCTTCTCGTACCCAAAGAGCTCGCTCTCCATGAGTGTTTCCGGAATGGCCGCGCAGTTAATCTTGATGAAGGGCTCCTTCGCCCGAGGACTCGCTTCATGAATCGCCTGCGCGATGAGCTCCTTACCCGTTCCGCTCTCGCCGGTGATGAGCACCGTCGAATCGGTGGGCGCGACCTTTTCGACTAGGCCGTAGATGCGCTTCATCTTGCTGTTTGATCCCACCATGGCCGAGCCCGCGAAATTCGCGCCCGCGGTGCGCACGAATTGGCTCGCTTGGTACTTATAGGTCAAAAGCGCTTTGCGAATCCCGCGCGTGAGCTCCGAGCGCTCGAAAGGTTTGGCGACGTAGTCATAGGCGCCCTGCTTCATGGCGTCGACCGCGCTATCGACCGTACCGTGCGCCGTCAGAATGATCACCGGAATGGTGGGGTACTCTTCCCGTACCCATTTGAGCATCTGCAAGCCGTCTTCCCGCTCGAGACGCAAGTCCGTGAGAATGACGTGAATCTCTTTCAAGCGGACCAGCTCTTTGGCTTCCGCGATGGTGGCCGCCGTCTCTACCTCGTGGCCCTCGGCGAGAAGCATGGCGGACAGAATCTTTCTGAGCGGTGGCTCGTCGTCCAAAATCAGGATGCGGGAAGTGCTCATGCCGGTAGCTCTTTCGTACGGAGCTTCTCGGGAAGCGGATCCCCCTCTTCCCGGAGCGGTAAATGTATCGTAAAGATCGTCCCGCGCGGACGATTCGGCTTAACCGTGATGATACCACCCATCGCTTCCACCATGCGCTGGCATATCGCGAGCCCCAGTCCCGTGCCCCGGGGCTTGGTCGTATAGAAGGGCGTGAAAATTTTAGCGCGGCTTTCGGCCGGAATGCCGGGCCCGTTATCGATGACTTCAATCTCGGCGACGCCTTTGCTGTCGCGCGGGATGGATCGCTGCCAGCCTTCCCATACTTTGTAGAGCGGAAGCTTGCCGGCGAAAGGAAGCGCGCGCTTGGGCCGAATGGGGCGGACGCGCAATAAGATCCGGGGCGTTTCCGTGTTGCCTTCGAGTGCCTCCACCGCATTCAAGAGCAGATTCAAGACCACTTGTTTGAGGCCATCCGGATCGGCGTCGACCAAAAAAGTTTCTTTATCGGACTGAATCTCGACCCGGACTTTGGAGTCTTTCAGCAAGAGAGCGGTCGCGTGCTCGAGGACCCGGACCGGATCGCAACCTTGATGACTCTGCTGCCGGCGGGGTTTGGCGTAATCGAGAAAGTCGGTCAGGACGCCCGAGAGCCGGTCGGTCTCATCGACGATGATTTTCAAGAACTCGGCGGACGCCGAATCGGTGCCCAGATTTTGGCCGGCGAGTAGCTGAGCCGCGCCTTTGATGGAGCCCAGCGGATTTTTGATTTCGTGCGCGAGGCCCGCGGCCATCTCTCCCACCGCAGCCAGTTTATTGCGCTCGCTGAGCGTGCCCAGAGTCTGAGAGTTACGAAGCAGCAAGGCGATTTGGCGAGAGACGGGAATGAAGATGCGAAGCTGCTCGTTGGAAAGCGCCAGCGTCTCCGCCGATTTCACCGCGGAAAATCCGACGACCCGGCCCTCGTGAGTGAAGGGTAAAATAAAATCGGCGCCGATTTTGCGCATGCCCTCTATGCACTCCTCGCAAAACTTCCTCGCCTGAACCGAATGGAAGGAATCGCGGTCGTTCTCCACTGTCTCCACCACGAAAGGACGCCCGCGGCGGAGAATCATGTACTCCACGAGCGGCGCCGTGGAGGATTCCTCGTCATTGCCGAAGGGCACGCCCTCGGAATCAAAGCGCACGAAGGTGAGGCCGTCTCGCTCCAAGACGAAGAGCGAGCAGGACTGGATGCCAATAGTCTTTCCAAGCGCCTCACTTACCCGCCGGGAAAGCTCCGCGGGCTCGACTAGACCCCGCAAATTAGCCGACAGCGCCGCGAGCTCGTCCTCCAGCATGCTATTGCTGCGAAGGAGCAACCGCCGGGTCGCCCAAGCCGTAAACGATCGGATGGGTTCGAAAAGCACGACGATCACCACGGAAGCGATGAGCGTATTGAAAAGGAAGAGGTCGCGCTTATCTCCGACCCAGCTCACTAGAAACAAATAGATGGTGGAAAGCACCACCGAGACTCCGCTAAAGAGCGCGAGCTTTCCGAGAACTTCCTCGGCGGTCATCAGCTCCTTCTGCACGAAGGTGTGAAAGATGAAGAACAGGTAAAGCGTCCGCGCCAAGGTCCCCAGCGGAGGCACACTGACTCCCGAAAGGCTCAGGATGTCGGTCGTAAACACGGCGACCGTGACGATCCCACCGAGATACGCGTACTGAAGGCGAAGCCGCTCGCGGGTCAAAGTCGATTGCACGGCGACGCTATGAACGACGATGACCCACACTCCCGCGGGAAAGAGGTAGGCGACGTGGGCCAGAATGAGTAAAAGCGGCGCGTATTTCGGCTCGAAGCCGGGGAGCCAAAGGACGGCCAGAAGAATCAGAGTCAGCGGAGCATAGGGCCAGAGATATCGCTGAAGGCGGTCGCCCCGAATAGGGACCATTTCCTTTAGGAACCAAAGCGTCGCCGGCCCGGCCAGCCAGACGGACAAGGTGTGGGTCACCGAGCTCGAGATCCAGGGACTTTGCTGGAACTTTTCGAGGACGGTCACGGCGTCGTGAACAAAGAGCACACCCATCCAGCAGGCAAACGCCACGCAAAGGCGACTGCGGATATTGCGAAGCAATGCGGCTATCGCGAGCGATGCGTTAACAAACGCTGCGATAACCAGACTTACCGTTTCAACTCCCATAGTTAACTGCGGTTCCGAGGGTAAAAAAGCTCCCCCTCAAGTACCACATCCGGGCAAGTGGGGTCTAGGCGGACCCAGGCTCCCGAATAAACCTTTGAGAACTATGCCTAATCGACCGATAGAGACGTTGGAGCGTATTGAAACCCCGTGTCTCTCTTTAAAGTAAAAATACCTCAGCCGACCCCCTCCGAGACGCCGGAGACGAAGGTCAATATCCCGTCTCGCGGCATCCGCGCGGGAGCGACCAATCAGAAAATGATCTGGGCCGTCGGCGGCGGCAAAGGCGGCATCGGCAAAACGCTTCTCACGTCCAATATGGGCGTGTATCTCTCGTGGCTGAACAAAAAAGTCGTCGTGGTCGACATGGATCTCGGCGGCGCGAACCTCCACACGGCTCTCGGCGTGGACGCTCCGACCCGCACCCTCTCCGATCTCGTCATGGGCCGGGTCGAGGACATGCAGGAGCTCGTTCAGCCGACGCCCATCCGCAATCTCTTTTTGGTGAGCGGAGCCCAGGACGCCATGGGCATCGCGAACATGCGCCACATGCAAAAGGCCCGGCTCATCCGGAAATTCCGGGAGATCAACGCCGACTTCGTGCTCCTCGATCTCGGCGCCGGAACCGCCTCTAACACGCTCGATTTCTTCCTGCTCGCCGATCAAAAGATCGTGGTCGTAACCCCCGAGCCCACCAGCATCGAGAACGGTTACCGCTTCATCAAGTCTTCCTTTTACCGCATGCTGCGCTCGGCGACGCCTTCGCCCTACGTCCGTCAGCTCATCGAACAGGCGATGGACTTGAAAAACAGCCGAGGCATCCGGACGCCGAAAGATTTACTCAATGAAGTGAAACGTCTCTCTCCCGTGGACGGCGCTGATCTCGAAGCGCGCATGAAGGAGTTCCACGTCTCCCTCATTGTGAACCAGGTCCGCGTGAAGTCGGAAGCCGAGATCGGCAATTCCATCACCATGGTTTGCGAGCGCTATTTTGGAATGGGTATCGATTATATGGGTTACATGCCGTACGACAATGCGGTCTGGCAGTCCATCCGCCGCCGCGTGCCCTTTTTAATAGATGCTCCCAACAGCACCGCCGTCACTCACCTAGAAGCTATTTTGCGAAACCTTTTGAAGGATCGTCAGGAGAAGAAATGAGGCCCGAGCGTAAAATGGAAGAGGCGCCGGCTAGAAACGAAGAGACGTATTACGACGTCCTCAAAGTGGATCGCACGGCGACCATCTCGGAAATAGTGGCGGCTTACCACACGGCGAAAAACGCGTTCTCCCGCGAGTCCATGGCCACCTATTCTCTTTTCAGTCCCGAAGAGACCCAGGGCATTCTGGACCGTCTGGATGAGGCTTTTCACACTCTCGCCAACATCGAGAAGAAACGCGAGTACGATCACATTCTAGAGCTCAAAGCGCAGAACATCGACGTGCCCTCCATGGCCGACATGGGCATGGCGAGACGGGCGGAGCTCCAAGGCAAGAAGGAAAAGACGGCGCAAAAAATCGCCGAGTTCACGCCGATCCCGCCCGACTACAAGGGCGAGCTCTCCGGTCACTTCCTCAAAGGCTTGCGCGAGAATCGCGGCCTCACGGTCGACGACGTTTCGAAGACCACCAAGATTCCATCCAAGTACATCGTCGCCATCGAAAAGGACGACAGCGCCCATATGCCAGCGCGCGTGTACCTCCAGGGCTTCGTGAAAAACCTGGCCGTTCTCTACAAGCTCGATCCCCAGCTTGTAACGAAGGGGTACCTCGACTATACGGACAGGAATGGCGCCCCCTCCGGAAGTTCCAGTCTCTAATCCCCTCCTCGTCGAAGGCGAGACCAGCCGTCTCGACGTCTTTCTTGTGACTCACACGGGGCGATCTCGCATGTTCTTGAAGGAACAGATCGAGGCCGGCCACGTAATGGTCAACGACAAGCCCGTCACCAAAGTTTCGGGAAAAGTCAGGCCCGGAGATAAGGTCAGCTTTCACTTTGTCGAAGCGACCGTTACGGACTTGGAGCCGGTGGACGGAAAGCTCACCGTACTTTTTGAGGATGAAAGCGTCCTCGTCATCAATAAGCGCCAAGGCGACGTAGTTCATCCGGGCGCCGGCTACCGCGCTCATACCCTGGTCAATTATCTTTTGTACCACCTCCGGGACGTGTCCACTTTCGCCGAGCAGAAGACCGGCGAGATCGAGGAGCGTCCCGGCATCGTTCACCGGCTCGATCGCGGAACGAGCGGCGTGATGATCGTCGCGAAAAGCCGGCTAGTTCAGGAAACGCTCTCTCGTCAATTCAAGGACCGGCTCGTAAAAAAAGAGTACGAAGCCATCGTCTGGGGAAAACCTGGCAACCGTAGCATTTGGCGCTCGGACATCGGGCGGGATCCGTACGATCGCAAGAAGATGAGCTCGAAGAGCGATCGCGGCCGTGATTCCATCACTAAATGGGAACGGGCTCGCGCTTTTCAGCACTTCGCGCATCTCATTTTGTATCCGCACACGGGACGAACGCACCAGATCCGCGTGCATTGTTCCGAAGCGGGCTTTCCCATCGTGGGCGACGCTCTGTACGGAAGAAACAGCACTCCCGTTCGCTTACGTGGTCTTGCTGAGGAAATTGCGAACCTCGCCGCGGCACAGCCAGAAACCCTCTTGCATGCGAGGGCCCTCACGTTCCATCATCCCGTAACGGGGGCGGAACAGAGGATCGAGGCGCCCCGGCCGGACTCATTCAATACGTTTCTGGGTCTCTTGGAGAAGAAGAACGCGTGACCGCCGAGTGGGGATTTTCCATCGAGCCGAAAGGCAAGACCCAGAAGCTCATCAACCAGATCCACGACCGCGGCGTGCTCGAAGTCGAAGACGCCGCGCACTTGGCGGCCCTAAAGAAGCGTCCTTTGGACGCGGACGCGGCTTATACCTGGGAGCCGGGGCTCGAGCTCTCGGCGTACTCCGCGGATTGCATTCCCCTGCTCTTCTACTCTCCAAACGTGGTGGCGGCCGTGCACTCCGGCTGGCGCGGCACGATGAAGGGCGTCGTACCGGCGCTATTGGAGCGAATCGGGCGGGAGAAAACGGATTTACGCGTAGTGATTGGCCCCTGCATCGGAGGCTGCTGCTTCGAAGTGCGGGAGGATTTCATTACCGCGATGAAAGAGAATCACCATCCCATCGAGAAGTACCTCGATAAGCGCGGCGATTCGATTTACTGCCGGTTGCCGGAGCTACTCATTGAGACGCAGCTCAAAGAAATCCCGAAGGATCGCATCGACACGACGGCGTTGCGCTGCACGGTCTGCTCGCAACCACGGCTCCCAAGTTTTCGCCGCAACAAATCGACTGATCCGCAAATCCGAGCTTGGATCCGCCGCTAACGACTCCGCGCGCCGGGGAAGCATGAGAATGAGATCGAGAATAAGCATGAGTTTAAGACTCTTATTCCCTCACTAACGCTTATTCTCGATCTCATTCTCATGCTTCCTCCTGATCGGCGCGCACCCACTTCATGCTGTAGGCGTCGCGGACGCCGTCGTAGTAGCCCTTGCGGGTGACGGTGATACTGAAGCTGATCTTTTTATAGAGCTCGAAGGCCGCCGTATTCTTGCACTCCACTTCGAGAAACGCGCGCTCGACCCCGTTCGCCGCAAGCGCCGCCCGCATCAACCCCTCGCCGATGCCTTGCCGGCGCAATGATTTATCGGTCGCCACCGAGACCACGTCCAAATCCCCCGCGACGAGTAGCCCCAGGAAATACGCCTTCAGCTTCCCTTCGACGAAGTGCCCCAAGCAAAGCCCGCAATCGTGATCCAGAAAATAGGCGAACTCCTTCGGTTCCCAAAGCCGCGGAAACGATCCGCGAGCGATGTCTCGAAGGTAGGGCATGTAACTGCCGTTCAAGCGGGGATAAGTCATCGCCTAGCCCGTCAGGTGATTCACGACGCCGTACTTATCGCGCAGGAAGCGAATCCATTCCTCGAGCCCCTTGCGCATCCGCTCTTTCTTCAGGAGCACCTCGATGCTGGGACGGAGGGCTTCGAAGTTCGAGCCCTTGAAACGATCCCGGTTCTGATTGAAGTAGGTCTCGACCTCTTTCATCGTCACGATGGGAGTGAGCGTCTCGACTTTCTTTTGCAGAAACCGCTCGACCTGCACGCTCTTCGACCAGCGCTCCAGCGCTTCGGACTCCGTCCGGCCATACGTTTTCAGAAGCGTGTTGAAGCTGCCCTTACTCTTCTCCGCGCTACGCGCCCGGCGCAGCGGCTCTTCCACTTGAGCGCGCGAGCCGCCGTCGAACTGGATGGCTTTCATCTCTAGAAATACCATCTCCTCGAAGGCCATCTTCTGAACGGTCTTTCGCAAAGCTTCGCCGTTCTCGGGCTCCAGAGGCTTCGGCTCTCCTGCGACGAATCGATTGAGAGCCCGGTAAAATCGGGCGTCCTGGATCGTGATGAGCGCCTTACCGACGGTCGCGGCCGTCCCATTGTAAAAGGACGCATCCGCCCACAAGACCGACGGAAAAAGCAAAATCACGATGCGGAAAATTTTAGAGATGGGCGATAGCCTCAATCTCGACGATGGCATCCCGGGGAAGCCCTGCGACCGCAAAGGTCGCACGCGCCGGATAGGGCTGCTGCAAGAAGGTGGCGTAGACCTCATTAAATGGGGTGAAATCAGCCATGCTCCTGAGAAGTACGGTGGTTTTCACGAGGTTACCAAATCCCAGCCCCTGAGACTGAAGCACTGCTTCCAAGTTCTTCATAGCTTGCTTGGTCTGGCCTTCGATACCGCCCTCGACGAGCTTGCCCGTCGCGGGATCGAGACCGACTTGGCCCGAGAGAAAGAGAAAATCTCCGAAACGAATGCCTTGAGAGTAAGGACCGATGGCCTGGGGCGCGTTGGTCGTGGCGGCCGCTCTTTTCGTCTTTTCCATGATTACTCCTTCTTTTTCTCAGTATCGGAATCCTTGGGCTCGAACGTCATGCGAGCCTCGAAATGCACTTTATGAGTCTCCAGGAACTTGGCGACCTCTTTCGAGATATCCACTTTCGATAAGACTCGGCCGAATTCCTTCGCCATGGACTCGTATAGGTCGTCCTTCTTCTTTCCCACATTGTCCATGAGGGCGGCGACCACATCCTTGGGGAGCTTCTTGTCCTTTAGATAATTGCGCACGGCCTCTTCCGTCATGAAGAGGGTGCCGAGACCCATGGTAGTGACTTCTTTCATCACGTCGGTCCACCACGGGCCGGATTTTTCGTCCGGTTTGTCGGATTCGTCGCTCATACCATCTCCTTCGCTCGTTTTTCGAACCCTTCGAGCATTTTCGGAAGACTCACTTCCGTGAGTTTGCGCGTGACCCAGCCAGGGACCATGAAGCCGAAATTCAGATCGACCTCATAAGTCGCGTGCACGCGGTTGCCGCCGAGATCTTTCAAAAGCCAGCGGCCGTCGTTCTTTTTGAAGAAATTGCTCTCAACCAGACGCCAGCTCAGCTCTTTGTGCTCCACCTCGGTAAATTCCAGGGTGTACCCAAAGCGCTTTACGACTTCGAGCTCGAACTGAACGACCTGCTTGCCGCCGCTCTGGGGAAGGCGCTTGGCGACGACCACTTCCTCGACGAAATCGGGATAGCGCTCGTAATCCGTGATGACCTTCCAGAGGGCCGCCACACTGACGTCCATCTCTTTTTCTTTAGCGACTTTAGCGCCCATGGTTTACCAGCCGAAATTGGGTTTGGTGTGAAAGTGATGAGTCGCGCGGATATCGCGGATGGTGCCCGTTTCCGAGCGCATCACGACGGAGTGAGTGCGCGCGCCGCCGCCGAAATAATTCACGCCCCGGAGGTAACTGCCATTAGTTACGCCGGTACCGATGAACATGACGTTGCCGCGCGCGAGATCGAGCAGGCCGTACACGCGCTTTTCGTCCGTGATGCCCATCTTCTTCGCCCGCCCGCGCTCGTCGTCGTTTCTAAATTTCAAAACGCCCTGCATGTCGCCGCCGAGGCAACGCAAAGCGGCCGCCGCGATGACGCCTTCGGGAGCGCCGCCGATGCCGATGAGCATGTCGACGCCCGTGGAATCGTCCGCCGTCGCGATGGCCGCCGAAACGTCGCCGTCGCCGATCAAGCGGATGCGAGCGCCCGACAGGCGCACTTCCTTGATGAGCTCCGCGTGGCGCTCTCTATCCAAAATGATGACCATCATGTCGGCCACGTCTTTGCCTTTGGCCCGCGCCACTTCCTGGATGTTCCAGGTAGGGCTTCTCGTGATGTCGATGGCGCCTTTCGCGCGAGGACCGACGGCGATCTTGTCCATGTAGGTGTCGGGGGCGTGGAGGAAGTTGCCCTCTTCCGCGGCCGCGATAACCGAGAGCGCTTCGCTGCGCCCCATGGCCGTGATGCTCGTGCCCTCTAAAGGATCGCAGGCGATGTCGATTTTCGGGCCCGACCCCGCGCCGACTTTTTCGCCGATGTAGAGCATCGGCGCTTCGTCACGCTCGCCCTCTCCGATTTGAATGGTGCCGTCGAACTCGATGGTATCGAACGCTTTCCTCATGGCTTCGACGGCGGCGTTATCGGCCGCGTCCGCCTCACCACGCCCAATCCAGCGGCCCACCGAAAGGGCGGCCGCTTCAGTCACACGCACGAATTCCAGAGCTAGGTTTCTATCCATTCAACGGTTCTCCTCGCTGACTTTTACCATAGGCAAAAGGGGATGCAAATCAGAGGAACCGTTGAAAGAAGGAGAAAATTGGAGAGGTGGATGAAGAACTGGCAGCTCTTCACCCACCTCTTCGGGGGGTTGGAGGGGTCTCGTTTGCCTAGATAACGACGAAAGCCGGTCGAAGGGTGTGACGGACTCCGTGTTAAAATTTATCCATGTCCGCCAAAGCTCAACGCACCGGGCCTCAAAACCCAGACGGCTCTTACGCTGAAAAACAACTGCGCTCCCGGGTGCCGCTCCTCAGATTCAGCCATGGAGCGCGCTTTCGGATGGCCCGGCGTCTAGTGCGTCCTTTCATCGGAAAACGCCTCCTCGATTTCGGCTGCGGCGACGGAACTTTTCTCGCCTCCCTCCAAAACCTCTTCCCGCGCTCCACGGGCGCGGATCAGGACGCCAACCAGCTCGCCCATTGCCGGAAAATCATGCCGCAAGGTGAGTTCGTGGAGCCCGGCCGGGTGACCGGCCCATTCGATCTCATCACTTGCATGGAAGTCTTCGAACATTGCCTCGCCGACGAAAGACTCCGGCTTCTCGACGCCTTCTCGAGCTGGCTCGCCCCCGGCGGCGCGCTCATCATCAGCGTTCCGGTGGAAATCGGCCCGAGCTTACTCATCAAGGAAAGCATGCGGGCGCTGGCCGGCTGGCTCGGCCAGAAGGATTATCGCCACAAAGAGATCTACCGCTGGAAAGAGCTTTTGACTCAAGTCGGCGCAAACGCCGATACGCAAATCGCACGCCCTGTCTGGAAGAGCGGCCCGCAGGAAGCGCCCGTGCCCTACCACGGGCACAAAGGGTTCAACTGGATGGCGTTTCAAATCGAGATCGAGCGCCGTTTCACAGTGGAAAGAGTGACGTTCTCTCCCGTCCCGCGCCTCGGGCGCTGGCTGAACAGCCAGACGTGGTTTGTTTGCCGACCTCGCGAGACTTAACGTATGGTGGGACCGTGATTACGGACATGGAAAAGCTATTAAAGCTGCAGAGGGACCGGCGCCGGGATCGGCAACAGGCCACCACTCGCCGCCGGAGAGCGGTTCAAGGCGCGCCCAAAAAGATGGACAATCTGGTCTCCGAGTTCTTCGGCCACGACCCCGAGGCCGTCCGCCGCATCGAAGAGCATAGGGCCATTCAGGCCTGGGCCGAAGTCGTGGGCCCCGCCGCCGCCGCCTTCTCCAAAGCCGAGCGCGTGAGAAACCGTCAGCTCGTCATCAAGGTGCGGGACCCGATGTGGCTCCACCAGCTCTATCTTTTGAAGAACGAACTACTTCGAAAGTACCGGACGGCGTTTCCGTCCTTAAAGCTCGATGATATTTTTTATACCGGCACCTGAACGCCGGTGCTACCAAAGCCGCCCACGCCGCGCACGGTCTCGCCCAAGCTGTCCGTCTCCACGAACGCCATCTGATCGACCTTTTGCAGGACTAATTGCGCGATGCGATCGCCCGGCTGAATGGTCACGGGCTCGGTGCCGAGATTGATGACCAGTACCTTCACTTCCCCGCGGTAATCGCTGTCGATGGTACCCGGCGCGTTCACCACGGTGAGCCCCTGCTTAAAGGCAAGGCCGCTGCGAGGACGGACCTGAATCTCGAAGCCCAGGGGGATTTCCACGGCAAGGCCTGTGGGGATGGCGTCCCGAGCCGACGGGGCGAGCACGCGCGGCGTATCGAGGCACGCGGTGACGTCGCAGCCAGCCGCTCCTTCCGACATATAACGCGGGACTTGAGCTTTGGGATCGAGCTTTCGGACTTTAATGGAAATCATGACCGTGGAAACTAGATCACAAAGCGCGGGTTGGCAAAGTACCAGGCCCGTGAAACACTTTAGGCCTATGAACAAAAACGGCACCCAGACTCCTTCAGGCGTTCAAGAACAGATCCCCGATCGGCAAGGTCCGGCGTCCGTCGCCTTCTCCATCGGCCTCGGAGCGGCGGCCATCGCCGCGCTGGCGGGGGTGGTGATCTTGTTTTTTCTGATGTTCAAGAAGGAAGCTCAGATGACGAGCGGCCCGGTGACGAGCCCCAACGCTTACCGGCTGTCCCAAGCGCTCTCCATAGCCGCCAAGGAAAATTCCCTGGAACAAATGGCGTCGCTCCTCGCGGAAGGCGCCGACCCAAATTTCTACGGCAACTGCCATGGCTCGACGCCTCTCTTTCAGGCGTACCTGACCGGCAATATGGAAGCCATCGAGCTGCTGCGAAAAAACAAAGCAGCCGCCCTCTGCGACGGTTTTCAGAAGCTGCTCAGAGAGAAGTACGACTGGAAGGAATCCGACTTTCAGTAACTCGCCCGCTTCCGAAAGCGGCCCGGTACTCCGTCGTCAGGCGATCGAGATGCGTTTTGGCGGAGAAGCGCGCCGAGAGCATTTCTTTTCCGCGATTGCCCATTCGCACGCGTGAGACTTCGTCACGGAGCAAAGCGCCCATGGCCTCGGCCAAAGCGTCGGCGCTCGTCTCTTTGAGTAAGCGGCCGTTCTCCCCGTCTTTTAACCACTCGCCGATGCCACCGCGATCAAATCCAATAATGGGACGAGCGGCCGCCATGGCTTCGAGACCCACCAAACCAAAAGGCTCCGGCCAGAGCGAGGGCACGACGACGATCGCCGTGCTGTCATACGCGTGGTGAAGCGCTTCGCCTTCGCTCCACCCGTAAAAATCCGCTTCCAACCCGAGCTCGCTCGCGCGATCGGTCAGCTGACCGCGCAGCGGGCCTTCGCCGATGACGACGAGACGAGGCCGGGGCCGCATCCGCGCCACCGCTTCGACGAGAAGCGCAACGCCTTTGTCGGGCGTGAGCCGACCCACGTAGAGGATGCCCTCCCCGCCGCCCGCGGTTCCCCACGGCTCGGGTCCCGGAAGCCCCACGAGAGCCACCCGGCCCGCGTCGACTCCGTTGGAGACGAGCTCTTTGCGCATATACTCGCTCGCCACGAAATATTTCTTCAGGTGACTCTCGCTGCCGCGGTAACGAACGCTCGCGGCGTACCGGGGCAAATGCACCCATGGCCGGCGAGAGCCGCACCCTTGCAGAAGAGGCGCGATGGCGCAGAAGGGACCCACCCGGCGGTCGCAAGCTTGCCCCGAGGATTTCAAAAATTTTCCAAAGCCCGGGCAGGCGAGCGGAAACTGATCGTGCAGAAAGGCGACCGTCGGAAACTCAGTGGCGAGCCACAGCGTCGGTTCCCACTGCGCGAGACGATTGACGTGCACGACGTCCGGGCGAAACTCGGCGGCGATGCGCCTCACCTGATCGCGATCGATATCGACGGATCCGGACAAAGTGAGGCCGGGGCAAAGCGCGCTTTTCGCGGACGCCGGCAGCGGCGGCCGACCCCGTTTCGCGTACAGCAAACCGACGTCATAGCCGCGCTGGGTCAGTCCGGCGGCGATACTATGGACGTAACTTTCGGTTCCGCCGGCTGAGCCTCCCCATTCGTTGACGAGGAGAATTCTTTTGGGGTCCATGAGTGTGAAATTTCCAGTCCGGGAAGGAAGTGCTGGCCGCATCGCAGCGCAAACGCACTTAAGTCAGCTAAACCGTTTTTTTATTATAGAATGGAAAGGGAGGTGATTCCCACCTTCACGTGCCCCTCTACTTAAAATGACGCGCACCAAAAAGTTCCTCTACGGCGTGGGCTGGGGCTACGTAAACCAGTTCGTCATGGCGGCGGCCGGACTCTACCTCACCCGCTTCTATTTGGGCGCGCTCGGCAAATCGTTTTACGGCTTGTGGATCGTAGGCCTTCAGATTCTCGCCTATCTCACGCTCCTGGATCTCGGTCTCGTCGCGCTTCTCCCCCGGGAGACCGCTTACGCCCTGGGGGGTAACCGCGGGCGCTTGCCGGCGCTAATCGCGGAAACCGTTTCGCTCTCTTCCGCGCAGGCTCCCCTCCTCGCGCTACTTTCTCTCGTCGCCTGGTTCTGGCTTCCCGTCGAATGGGCGACATTGAAAGGCCCGCTCGCTTTTACGTTCGCGGCTTTCGTTTTCAGCTTTCCGTTAAGAACCTATCCGGCGGTTTTGCAGGGACTTCAGGATTTTTCTTTTTTAGGTAAAGCGCATTTCATCACGTGGGCCTTGGGTACGGTCGCTTCCGTCGCGGGCCTTTGGGCCGGACTTGGCCTCTACGCCCTCGCCGCGGGTTGGATCGTCACCCAAGGCACGCTCTTTCTTTCGTGCTACGTTAGACTGCGCAGTGAGTTCGCAAGCGATCTACCCACACGGATTGCCCTGCCGACATGGGCGCTCGCCAAAGCGCGCTTCGCGAAAAGCGGCTGGATCACCCTGAGCCAGGTCTCCCAGGTTCTCTTGGTCGGCACCGACGTTCTCGTCCTGGGAAAGCTTCTCGGGCCGGGCACGGTCGTGGTGTACGCCTGCACAAGTAAGCTCGTTCAACTTTTGGTGAATCAACCGCTGACTCTCACCCAAAGCGCGCTCCCCGGTCTCTCCGAGCTGAAGTCGAGTCAAGATCTGGGTGCCATCCGGCGCGTGTCCGAGTCGCTCACGCTTCTCGTGATGCTCGTCTCGGGCGCTATCGTGGCGGTGGTTCTCGCCGTCAACGGCGGATTCGTGCGCTGGTGGGTCGGGACGGAACAGTACGGCGGCAACGCCCTCACCCTGCTTCTCGTCCTCAACATGACCGTGCGCCACTACGCGACCACTCTCGTTTTCTCGCTCTTTTGTTTCGGTCATGAAAAAGCGCTTGCGCTCATCGGCATCGCGGACGGCGTGCTCACCTTGGGACTCAGTCTCTTGCTCACGCCTCGCTTCGGCATGCTGGGGCCGGTCATCGCGTCTCTTCTCGGCGCCGTCACCCTTTCCATTCCCCTCGTCGCGCGCTATCTCGCTCACGATCTTCGCCTTTCGTTTTTCGGCATGCTTCGCCCCTTGGTTGCGTGGACGTGGCGGATGACGGCGCTCGGAGCCGTCGCGGCCATGGTCCTCTGGGGCCGCCCGCCCCGAGGCCCGCTCGAAGTCGGCGCCGTGACCGCCGTGATGGCCACCATTTACGCGCTCCTCATGCTTCCCATCGTGAAGCGCTCGAGCCTACTTCTCTACGCTCAGCCCGTATGGGATCGTACGGTGGGACTCGCGCTAAGGAGAGCCAAATGAGCGCGCCGCCAAAAGCAAATCCAGCGCGGCCTTTGGTGAGCGTTCTCATCGCGGCCTACAACGAGCGCCGCCATATCGAGGAATGCTTGAGCTCCCTCAGAGTTCAAGACTACGAGCCGCTGGAAATTCTCGTGGCCGATGATGGCTCCACCGACGACACGGTCACTCTGGCGGAAAGCGCCGGCGCGCGTACCCTTCGCCTGCCCCACCGGGGAAAAGCGCTGACTCTGAACGACGCCGCTCATAAGGCTCGGGGAGACATTCTCGTTTTCTTGGACGCCGACATGGTCTTCGAACCGAATTACATTTCCGAGCTCACTCGCCCGATCCTCCTGGGACAAGCCAGCGGAACCGCGCACGGTACCGAAAAGGTCGCGAATGAGACGAATGCCTGGGCGAAATGCTGGCAAACGCTAGCGCATCTCCCGGCGAACGATCGTCTCGCTCTCTCGGCGGAAGCCCTGAAATTGGGAAGCCTCGTCTTTCGGGCTCTGACCAAAGCGGACTTTCTCGCCGCGGGCGGCTTCGACGACATCGGTTTTGCCGACGATCAAACGCTCTCTCCCAAGCTTGGCAAACGCGCGCAATGGGTGAAGACGGCGCGAGCCCGCCACTACAACCCCGAGACCCTTTCCGAAGTTTGGTCGGGCGGCCGATGGTCGGGAAAAACGATTCTCCATAAATTCGGCGCGAAAGCAGTCTGGCGGTATAGCCCGCCCGTCGCTTTCGCGCGGGCATTGCAATTAGCTTTGAAGCACACGAATCCATGGCTCGTTCCTTATATTCTTACCCGCGATACGGCGAGTTTCGTGACGTTGCTTTTCGCCGCCCTGGGAAGGAGATCCCATGCAGGAAAGTA
Organism: Pseudomonadota bacterium; assembly: GCA_043767805.1. Lineage (GTDB taxonomy): Bacteria > Bdellovibrionota > FAC87 > UBA2466 > UBA2466 > CAZZHG01. Next base: position 21,323 of record JAYUGC010000134.1, read on the forward strand.
AGCCACCGCTCATCTCCATCGTTTGTCTGAGCTTCGGTCGTCCCCAATTGCTGCGAGAAGCGCTGCCTTCTCTCTCCAAACAGACGTATCCCAATACCGAGCTCTGGGTAATCGACAATCGCAGCGCTCACTCCGAAGAGATCATGGGCATCGTCAATGACGATCCCAAAGCAAAGCTCCTCTCCATCTTCCGTAACCGCGGCTACACCGGCGGCATGAACACAGGCCTCGACAACGCGACGGGTGAGTACATTTTTCTCACCGAGGACGACGTGGTCGCCGCTCCGGATTGCGTCGAGAAGCTGCACGCTTACCTGCAAGCCAATCCCGAAACGGGGCTCGCGACCGGCCTCATGCTGAACAAAGGCTCGGGCACAATCCGCGCGGCCGGCGGCGTTTTTCGCCTGCAGAGCCACTGGGACAAGCACATCGTCTCGCCCGACGCCCCCGATAACGGGGCACTGAAAGCGCCCTACTTCGTCAATTACATACCGGGGGCGATGATCTTCACGAAGACTTCTTTTCTGAAAGAGCTGCGTGGCTTCCGCAGGGATTTTTTCGTCTACTGCGAAGACGACGAGCTCTGCCTGCGGGTTTCTCGCTCGGGAAGACCGATCGTGGTAGTGCCCGAAGCGCGCATCTCTCATTTCGAGCCGCCGGTATCCGAGGACAAACCTGTCATCACCTTTCACAAGCAGAAGAACTTTCTCGCGCTCTACGTCCTCCATGCGCCCTGGCCGGTTTTATGGCGGGCCCTGCTCCGCTACGGGATCGGCACGTTGCGCGTGGTGTGGCTAGCGGGCGGAGACTGGTGGGTTTACCTGCAGGCCCGCTTCTGGTTGCTCAGAAATTTCCCCCGTCTTCTTCTCGATAGATGGCAAATCCACTCGGACTGCCGGCCCAAGGAGCCCACGGCGTGAGCGAGGTCCTGCACATTTCTCCCGCAGGCTTCGGGCGCCACGGGGTAGTGGGCGGAGCCGAACGATACGCGCTCGAGCTTGCCCGCCATATGGCCGAGGAAGTCTCGACGACCCTCCTTTGTTTCGGCGGCAAGCGCCGGAGGGAAAAGATCGGAAAACTGCGCGTGGAACATTTTCCGGCGCAATGGCTCGTCAAAGGCGAAGCGCAGAATCCTTTTTCCCTGCACATCCTTCCGCTCCTGCTCAGGCCTCGGGTCGTGCATTGCCATCAGAAACACATTCTGACGACGTCTATCGTCGCGGGAGCTCGTAAGCTCATGTTTCGCCCGGTCTTCGTGACCGATCTGGGCGGCGGGGGCTGGGACATCTCCGCTTACGTCAGTACCGAGCGCTGGTTTACCGGCGAGCTTCACATCTCCCAGTACTCGCTCTCCTTGAACCCTAAGCCGCATCCGAATAGCTCCGTGATCTTGGGCGGCGTCGATACGGAAACTTTCAAGCCGGCGCCGGGGGCTCGCAAGAACAAAATCGTGTTCGTGGGCCGCATCCTTCCTCACAAAGGAGTGGATTTCCTAATCGAGTCCCTGCCTGAAGGGCTCGAGCTCGAAGTCATCGGCCAGCCTTACGATCACACTTATTTGGCGACCCTGAAAGATATCGCAAAACACAAACAAGTCCGTTTCACCCATGGCGCCACAGACGAGTATCTCGTCCAAGCTTACCGGGAATCTCTCGCCGTCATTCTGCCTAGCCTGTACGAAGATCGCTTCGGCAATAAGACGAAAGTCCCCGAGCTTCTCGGACAAACTCTTTTGGAAGGCATGGCCTGCGGGACGCCGGGCATCGCCACGCGGGTGGCGAGCTTGCCCGAAGTCGTCGATCACGAAGTGAGCGGCTTTCTCGTCGACCCCAAATCCAGGGACGACCTCAGAGCCCGCCTGCAATGGCTTCTCGCCAATCCGGATGGCGTGAAAACGCTCGGGCGCGCGGCGCGAGAGCGTGTCCTCTCTCTCTTTACCTGGCCTCAGGTGGTCAGCCGCTGCCTCACGGCTTACGGCTTCTAAGGGATCCGCAAGCCGAGCCCGCCGTACACTTCCGCGAACTGACGAGCGGCGCGTTCCCACGTAAACCGTTCGCGCTTGGGAAAGACCACCGCCTCTGGCTTAGCCGCCGTGATTTTATCGACGATAGCGCGCCGATCAGTCTCACTTCCACCGGCATCGAACGCACTGAAGTCCAGGACTTCGGCTCCCGTGTCGCCCGCGAAATGCTCGGCGGCCGGCACGCCTTCCGAAACCCACGCGCGCGTTCCCACGAGTCTCGCTTCGATGACTGGCATGCCGAATCCTTCATAGCGCGAGGGAAAGACGAACGCGCTCGCCCTGGCATACGCTTTGGCCAAATCCGGGAGACCTACGTCGCCTCGTTGCTCGATCCTGGACGCGACTCCTAGGTTCTCGATGAGCTTTCGCTCCTCGACTCCCCAGTTACCGCCGATCTGCGTGAGCCGCCAGTCGGGAGGAAGCGCCGCGATCAGGCGAATCAACCGATCCGGCCCTTTTCTGAGAACGAGAGTACCGACGTGCAAAAGCGTTTTGGCGGCTCTCGCCCCGCCCTGATGGGCGAAGGTCTCGAGATCGAACCCGGGCGGAATCACCGCATGCACATCGAGTCCCAGGACTTCACGCACGGACTTCGCCGTGGCTTCACTGACGACCACTCTTCTGTCCGCCCGCCCGAGACCGGAGAGAATGCGAGCGCGAATGGGCGCGTTCCACCAGGTCCGGCACCGCCAAAAATCGATGTCGTGAATCAAAACGACCGAGCGACTGGATTTTTTGAGACCGAGCAAACCATTGCCGTAAGACTGATCCATCAGCTGGACCAAATCGGCTCTAGGCATTTGCAAGGGATACGCGAAACGCCGATCCCACCATGTCGGGGGGCGGCCGAGGGATGGCGCGAAGCGCTCGGCTTTTTTAAAGCCGATGGCCTTCAACGCGGCGTAGAGCTGTTCGGTCCAAAGGCGGCTCGAGTTCCAGCCATCTTCGAGATACCCCATGGCGACGACGAGCGATTGCATCGCGCTCTAGTGTATCACGCAGAACGGACCGGGAAAGAATGAGCATGAGATCGAGAATAAGAATGAGTTTTCGGAAGAAAGATCTTCCCTCATTCTCATTCTCGATCTCATGCTCATTCTTTCCTTGGCGGGTTAAGCGCCGAGCAGGCGCTTTTGCGCCGGACGGGCGGGCGCCAAGCGACGGTAGTGCTCGAGAAAAGAATCAACGTAACGCTGCACGGAGAACCGGGAAACAATCCCGGCACGAGCTTGCTCTCCCATCTTTTTTCGCGTCCAGTCGTCGGTAATCAAACGCTCCATGGACACCGCCAGGGCGGCGGGATCCCGGGACGGCACCGAAACGGCCTCTTCGGGACGAGTCAAAATTTCCGTCGCGCCGCCTAGAGCCGTCGCGATGACCGCTCTTCCGCAGCTCATCGCCTCGACGATAGCCCGGCCGAAAGGCTCGGGCTCGGTACTCGCATGCACCACCACGTCGAGCCCCCGGTACACGCGGGCGACGTCGGTTTGAAAGGGAACGAAAACCACCTGCGCTTCGAGCCCGAGCCGGCGAACTTCGGCTTTGAGCTCTTCCTCGGACCATTGCGAGGCTTTCGTCCGGTAGATGGGGCCACCGACGATATAAAAGCGGGCTTTGGGCCCGAGCCGATCGGCGACCCGCCGCGCGGCCTCCAAAAAGACGAGATGCCCTTTCCAGCGCGCGTAGGTCGCCACGAGTCCGACGCGAACGCCGTCCGCCGGCGCCGCTTTCGCGATACCGTCGAGCCAAGCGCCTTCATGGGGACCCGGACGAAAATAATTCAGGTCGACGCCGTTGTGGACGAACTCCACGGCGACGTTTTTCAAAAGCGCGGAAGCGTCATCCGCCACCGCCTGGGAATTGGCGACAGCGAGAGAAACGCGACGGCTCGCGAGCGGGAGCAAAAGCCGGGAAAGCCCGCGCGCGCCTAAATAATCGTGAAGATGCCAAAGCAGTTTCGCGTTGGGAACGCCGGCGACGGCGCCCAAGAGATGCGCTTTCGCGCCGTTGGTATGAACGACGTCGGGACGAAGATCCGACAAAGTCTGACGGAGCAGCGTGGCAAAACGAAGCGCCGGCGCTGACGCGCGGCCTCCAGACCAAAGAGCCCGCATCCGATCGCCCAGGGCTCCCGAAGCCGCTTCGCCCCAACCCGAGACTTCACGGGGGAGCGGAAGCACCGTCACTCCGGCACCGCCGCGGCGCAGCCGGTCCGCCAGGGGACCCTCCGCCAGCAAAACCACATGGCTTTCCCACGTCGCGTCGCGAGAAGGCAACCCGAGGGCGAGATCTTCCAAGCAGCGCTCCGCGCCGCCCAGACCTGCCTCCGTGCTTAAGAAAACGACTTTCATGAGAATGCGGGGAGAGACACCCCCCGGCACCCCTTCTTCGGCGGAAACCGTCCAGACCTTTAGCCGCAATTGGGGGCAACGCGCAGTTAAACCGCGGGATTCGTTCAACTTTGAGAGCAAATCGGTCGATAAGTTATTTGGTAATCTAAGAGATGACTTCGTTTACTAAAATAATTTCGCGGATCCGAGAAAGCGCAACTCGGTTACACGCATACCGCTGGACACTGCTTCCGCCGCTCACGGCGATGTTTAGCATTTATCTTTTGCTCCAATCGGACAAAGCCGCGCTCATGCTCACCGGGGTTCTCGGAATCGCTGGCGCGACGAGCGTCTTGAAGATCCGTCCCGACAAGCTCGTTCGTTTTTATTTCCTGTACTTGATGTTCGAAGGCGGCTTCAAGCTCCTCACGAATTACAATCCGCTCATTCACGTCGGAAGTGACGTGATTCTCATCGTGATTTTCCTCCGCCTCGTGCCGCGTTTTTCGCGCAATAGCAATTTGGATCTGACGCCCGCGATGCGTAAGCGCCTGGATCGAGTGGCGACTTTCCTGCTTCTCTTCTGGCTTTGGGTCGGCGTGCAATTTTTCAATCCGTGGGGACTGGGCTTCTTGCCGTCCGTCGCGGGACTCAAAGTACATGTCATCCCCATGCTCATGCTGTTCGTGGTCGGCTACTTGCTGACGGACGACGAGCTGCTCGCGATTCCGCCACTTCTTCTGGGCATGGGCATTTTCCAAGGCGCCATCGCGCTCACCGACTGGTACCTGGGACCTAACGTGCTGCCGATGATTCACCCGCGTTACCAAGAAACGCTGATTCAGTTTCTGCAAGGATTCCCGTATCGTCCGTTCGGCACCACGAACTTGCCCGGCGCGCCAAGCCTGTGGATGTACCACACCTTGACCGCGGCGCTCATCATGTTCCATCTCGCCTCGAGCGGCGAACGCCCCGCGCTGAGCCCCAAACTTTACTCGCGCCTTTTCCTGTTGTTCCTGCCGCTCGCTCTCGGGACGCTGGTCGTGTGTCAGGTGCGCGCGGGCGTCATCCGTTTCCTCGCCATGATCTTCATGGGCACGTCGGCCTTGGGGAAAAAGTACGTCGGCTATGCGATGATAGCTCTGCTCGCCATTCCGCTAGCGACCTCGATGACGCCGAAAGCGCGCTTTGAGGAGCTCGTTTCGAGCGGCGACAAAAGTCAGTCCATGCGCCTCAAGCAGGCGCTCGCCCGCCTCAGCACCTTGGGAGAATCGAAGGCCTGGACTCAGGCGCGCGGAGGCAACTGGGCCTTCAATGAGTTCAAGGATCGCGCGAGCTTTTCTCTCGTCGGTAACGGCCTTTCCCGTTTCGGTGCCGCCGCCGGGCCTTGGAAAGCGCTCATCGATCGCGACCGGCTTTTCCCGGCCAAATGGACCTTCTCGGACAACGTGTTCCTCGCGCTCTTCACGGAGCTCGGCGTCGGCGGCGTTTCGGCCTATTTGATTTTGGTCTTCGCCGTCATCTGGCACCTTTTGACGGTCGGCTCTAAGGTAGCATACCTGGCGGCCTTCGCCTGCCTCATCACGGTGCTCTCGGGCTTCGGCTCCGAAGGCATTCTCTTTCAGCCGGACGCGTCGTTCTTTTGGTTTTACGCGGCGTTTGGCCTTAGGTTTCCGGACGGGAGGGTGGCGGCATGATCTCCCACTCTCCGCTTAGACACATCCATCTTTTCCGGTTCCGGCTACGCTTTATCGTCATCACCGCGCTGATTTCTTCCTTCGGCTCTGCGGTGGTGGGCCTGCTTGCGCCCTACCACTATACGTCGACCGCGACCATTCAGGTGGAAACCAAGCAAAAGCAATCGCAAATGAGTTTTGGCGATGAGGGCGTCGAGTTTCATAAAGCGGCGCTACTCATCGAGTCTCCGCAAATCCTGACCAAGGTGGCCGAGAAACTGGTCTCCAAGCCGCTCGACACTCGTTACTATTTCCCGCGTGCCATTTCCGCCTTCGATTTTCCGGCGCGTGTTTCGCTCCTTCTGCGCCACATGGGTTATCAGCCTCCGGCGACCTCGCAATCGGGACATAGTTATTTCACGGCGGAAGTCGTCACCAGCCTTCTCGCTCAGCACGTACAAGTGACGCCCGATTACCGCATTCATACCATCGCCATTTCCTACGAAGCGGGAAGCCCGGATGTCGCGCGCACGATTTGCTCGCTCATCGTCGATGCTTTTGTCGAGCTCTCCAACGCCATGGAAAAAGACGAGCTCCGCCGCCAGGAGAAATACCTGCTGGACTCCATCGACCGGCAGCTGGCCAGCATCCGTCATTTAGAACAGAGCATGCAGGCCATAGTGGAAGAGCATCCGAGCATGACTTCCGCTCAGCGCGAGCAGGGCCGCGGCGCGACGCTCGCGGCGCAGAGACTTCTCGACAAGAAGGAGCGCCTGGCGAAGATCGAGCAGGAACTGGGATCTAATGGAAGAGTGCTCGCCGCTATTGAACACGATCTGACTTCGGCCAACACGCTCAAAGCGGACATCACCTCGGACGTGAGCTCAAAGCTCATCGAGGAAATCTCTACCTTAGAGTTCCGCCGGCTCCAGTCGATTAAGGTGACTGGTTACCCCGAGAACCACCCCTCCGTAGTGAGCATCACGCGTCGCATTAACGACTTGAAGCGCGCGCTCGGCAATCTGGACCGCGGCCGCGTGCCGGCCTCGCGCTCCGGTTCCGGCAATCAGACCCTGGACATCAAGAACCTCTACGCTCAAGCGGGCGATCTCCGGGCGAAGTCCCGGGTGCTAGTCGCCGAACGAGACCTCCTCTTAAAGGAGATGGCCGGAGAAGGAGCTCTCTTCAAGGAGGCGGTGAAGATCAATTTTCGCTTCGATTCCCTGGTGCGTGAGCTGACTTCCGATTCGGCCGTCACCAACGAGCTTTATCGCGAGCTCCAGAGAATCCGTATCACTCTGGCGGGCGCGACCCCGACCTCCGCCGTCCTCTCTCCGGCGAACTTCAACCCGCACGCCGTGAACCTGAGCGTGCGGCGCCGCACCATCTTCGGCTTATTCGTCGGCATCGCCTTCGCGATGTCACTCCTAATTCTTTACGAGATTGTGCGGCCGACCCTGCTCCAAGCGGACGATTTAGAGTACATTAAGCTATCGCACATGGGCACATTCACTAACTCTCCTCGCTCCCTCTCTCAGCTCGGTTATTGCATCCGCTCGCTCGAGCCCCCAGAAGGCAAAAAAGAAGGCGGGCCACAAGTCATCAGCTTCCTTCCCTTCGCTTCTAGCCTAGACGTTTCCGAGTTCGTGGCGGGCATGGCCGGCGCCCTTTCGGATAAAGGCGCGAAGGTGGGCGCGGTTCTCATTCTCGATCCGGACGCGCCCACAACCGCTGAACAGGAGAGCCTCTGGGCCGACGCGAGCATTGGGGTACAGCCCCTGTCCCGGGATGAAGTGCCGTTCTTCCTCGTTCCGACGGTGGAAGATCTCAAGAAAAAATGGGACTTCATTCTCATCGTCGAGGCCAAGCAAGGGACCGTGCCCATCGAGACGTACCTTGCCCGTTGCTCGGATCATTTCATTTACGTCACTCAAGTGGGGGATACCGATCTCACTTCCGTCGATCGCGTGCGCCATCTACCGCAACTTCCCTCGACCGTACGGCATCACTCCATCATCGTGCACGTACCGATCGGCGCCAATAACTCCGTTCTGCAAGGATGGAAACGACGAGGAGACCGGGCCGCATGATGCTCCGGATTTTACATCTCACCAAGTACATGCCGGAGTTTCCCGGCGGCATCGAACGGGCGACTCACACCATGGCTTTGGCCGGCAAGGCCTGCGGGGCGAAAGTGAAAATCATCGGGGCCACGCCTCGGCCCGAAGAGCGCATCGTCACCGGAGAAACGGTGGATTCCCTGGCGCTTCCCATCGTGGCGAAGCTAGGTAGCGTTCCCGTCGTACCCGGCTTTTTTCATTTGAAGCCGTATTTGGATGAAGCGGACATCGTCCATATTCACTTACCAAACCCCACGGCGGAGCTCGCGCTGCTTTGGTACTTGAGGAACCGTCCAGCCAACGGCCCGCGCATCATTCCCGTGGTCCACGCCCCCATGGTTCGCTGGCGTCGTTTCGCCATGCTTTGGGAACGGTGGGTTCACTTCAATCTCCTTCGTAAAAGCGATGCGGTCATTTTCCCGAGCCCGCAGCTCGCCGAATTTTTAGAAGGCTATCGCCACGCCATTGCTCCTAAGCCCGTGCACATTTTGCCGTTTGGCATTCCGGCTCCAGGCAACCACGGTCAGGACACGGCGCGACCGCGCTCGAACGGTCCCATCCGGCTTTTGGCCATCGGACGCCTGGTTCCCTACAAGGGATTCGACGTCCTTCTCGAGGCGGTTTCGCAAATCAAGCTCGACTGGGCTTTGACCATCGCGGGCCAAGGGCCGGAGCATGAGTCCTTGAAGAATCAGATCGATCGCCTAGGCATGACCTCCCGGGTGCAGCTCATCGAGCGCATTCCGGAAGCGGATAAGCACGCGCTTCTCTCGCGCGCCGATATTTTAGTGATGCCTTCGCAGACCGTCGCGGAAAGTTTCGGACTCGTAATGGGAGAAGCCTTCGCCCACGGAAAACCGGTGGTCACGACGAATCTGCAGACGGGCGTCGCGTTTCTCGCTCGCAACGGGGAGTGCGGCGCGGTGGTTCCGGTGCGCTCTCCCGGTCGTCTCGCCGACGCCATCGAAGCGCTCATCCTCGACGAAAAACGGCGCAAAACCGCGGGGCAAGCCAACTACGCCTTCTGGCAACGCGAGCTCGCGCCCGAGACGTTCCACCGCCGCTACGCCGAGATCGTGGCCGCGATGCTAGCTCGGCGCTTGGCGAAGGCCTCGTAAGAAGAAGAAAAAGCATGAGATCGAGAATGAGAATTAGTTGGGAATTTTTCTCCGAAAACTCATTCTGATTCTCGATCTCATTCTCATTCTCTCATTCTTAAGCACTTCCACCCCCGCGGCTGAAAGCGAGCGAGCGCCCGATCCGCATCCCGAGTCGCGAGAAAGTTCGGCGGCTCCCAGGGCGTCGGCGCGGACGGGCTAAGCGGGTCCGCAAGGGTCGGCCCAAGAAACGTTTTCTCCAGCCGAAACAAACGAAACCCCAACTCCTCGAGGTAACGCGTTGCCGGCGTGGGCAAGGCGGCATTCTCCTCGAACACGAGGTCACGAACAGCGCCCGAGCGGAGTAGCTTTTCTCCGCCGCGATAAACGTTGAGCTCTGCCCCTTCGACATCAATCTTGATGATTTGAGGCGTCGTTTCGCTCGTGAAATACTCGTCCATGGGCCTGACTTCGACCTGAATGCTCGGGCCCAAGGCACCCTCGGCCCGCGTTTCCTTCAGATAAGCGATTCCGGAATTCGCGCCCATCTCCGCCGGGAGCACGAGCTCCGCCTGACCATTTCGATCGGAGAGAGCAATTTTTTCGACCACGAGCTCCGCGACATGGGCCCGGGTTCTCCAACGTTTCACGTTTTGATCGAGCTGAGCGTAAATCTCAGGCATCGGCTCGAAGGAAGTCACTTTCCCTCTATCAGTGAGGCGACGAGCAAGGAGCGAGGTCATATGCCCAACATTTGCCCCGATATCGGCCGCGCGCTCGCCCGGATCGGCCAAGCGCCAAAGCGCTTCGCTCACCATCAAATCGTAAAGTCCCAGGCGCCACACCGCCATGCCAATGGTCTCGTCCACGTGCACGTCGATATCGAGGTCCCACGGCAGCTCCATCCGCCGCAAGCGCCCGTCATGGGGCACGATGCGCCGTTGGAGACGCTTAAATATCTGCACGGGGCGAAAGAAATACTCCGGCTTATTGAGCGAGGCTCGCCAGTCTCTCACTTCGCTCTCCCTCGAAGCTCGAGCCAAGCCGTCTCGCTCGCTTCCATCCAGTCCACCCATTGTTCGGCCATCTTCGCCCAGGTAAAAGACCGCAGGCTCGCTCCAAAATCCTGCACGCGGCGGCGGGTCGCCTCGGGATCTTTCGCCCACGCTTCGAGCTGCCTGGCGAGAGCGGCGCTGTCATTGGGATCGTCGATGAGAAGATCGTCCAGCTCGGCCGGGTATCTCTCGGAAAAGCCCGCGCTTCTAGCCAAAAAACACGGCGTGCCCGAGGCAAACGCCTCTTGCGCCGCGAGCGAGTACGGCTCGTACCGGCTGGGCGCGGCTATAGCGTCACACGCCCAAAGTAGTTTCGGAATCTCTCGGTGGAAGCCCAGAAAATGCACGCGTTCCTCGAGCTTGTCGGCTTTGGTTCGTTCCTTCCAATGGGGCAACTCACGCCCCGCGCCCGCCACTAAAAGGACGGCGCCGTCCGGAAGCTTCGAGCAAAAGGAAGCCCAGGCGGTATAAAGCGAGTCGAACCCTTTGCGCAGATCGCCCAGGGCTCCGACGAAGCCGAGCACCGGCCCACTAGCGCTCACGCCCAAAGCTTCGCGAGCCGCGATCCGTTCCCCGTCAGACGGAGGCCGAAAGCGTTCCGGATCGGTGCCCAGCGCGATTACCTTGATCGATTCCCGGCGCAAGCCGAACAACCGAACGAGATCCTCGCGGTTTTTTTCCGCGGTGGTCACGATCATCTTCGCCTGTAAAAGCGCCCGGCGTTCCTCGGCGCGGAAGCGAGTGGCGCGCCAATCGTCCCAAGCTCTCGTCTTCGGCTCTTCATACGCCGCGTGTAAGTAGTGCACCCAGTTGACGTCGTTCCAGCGGCAGTTGCCGCCGTTGACGACGACTCTTCCCCTTTCAGCCGTCACCCGGGCCGCCCAATAGCGGCCCATCTGGGAGAGGAGTGGAAATCCCAAAAAGTAAGAGCCCAGGGGCTTTGCGACCGGATGAAAGCGAATGTTCGGATGGGACGTGAGATCTTCGGAAGCGGTGAAAGCGACCAAGTGCACAGGGTGGCCGCGCTCGGCGAGACGCAGCGCGAGAGCGTGGTTCGCCCAGTCCATGCCGCCAAAACGGCCGAAGTCGCCCGTTACTAAAAGGTAAGGTCGTTTCACGCTTCTTTTCTCATTTCCACCGCGGCCGGCTCACCGAGCAGCCTCGTCACCACCGCGTCCCAGTCGAAATATTTTTCGAAGAGCCGTACTCCAATCCAAGCCCGCACTCGTCTAGCTTCGGGCGAAGCGAGCAGCGTCCGGATGGCCGCGGCAAAGGCGCCCGCCTCTCTCGGAACGAGCCAGGTGGCATCCGACTCGGTGAAAATGGGATCGGTGAGACGGCCCCAGTTCGTCACCACCGCAAGCTCGTGGGCGAAGGCGGCGATGGCCGACGTCCGCCGAGCCGAGACCCCATCGACAAAAGGCGCGAGAAAGACGTCGAGACGACCGAGCTCGCGAGACACTTCCGCTTCGGAGAGCGCGCCCGTGAATCTCCAGCGCGGATCGTCTTTGAACTTTCCCGGCCACTCGGCGCGCGTGATCCCAATCAAGACCAGCTCTGCGTTGATGGGTCCGAGGCGCTGCCACACCGCTTCGAGAAACTTCGGATCCTTTCCGGAGCCGAGCGGGCTGAAAACTCCGATGCGGGCTTTGCCGTCTTTGGCATGCCGCTCGCCCGCGGGCCGTATGGTCGAGCCGACCGGAGACCACACGACTTTGCCCTGAGCTCCCGGAAAATCCCGGCCGATCCATTCCGCCCAAGCTTGCACCGTCACCGGAACGCGATCGCTCGCGGTGATGAGGGCGGCGAGCGTGAGCCTTTGCCCGAGGGCGAGAATACCCGCTTTGCCCCAGCCCCAATCGACGAAAGGCTCATGCACGTTCGTTTCCCAGCGAATGCCTTCCGCGCGCAGCCGCGCCGCCGCGAAGGCGGGCCACATATTCCAACCCCGGCGATGATAGAGAAACGGCTCCCACTGAAACCAGATTGCGTCGGGGCGTTCTTGCTTCGCTCGCTCTATGAGCTGAGTGAATCCGCGCCGGCTCCAATCCCTCATTCCATTCCACACGGGGACGCCGTCCAGCTGAGACGCTTGCTCGACGCCCGTCACGAGGGTGACCTCGTGCCCACGGCGAGACAACGCCTCGGCGATCCGCGCCGTGTAATCGCCCACTCCGCAACGGGCCGGAGGGATTCTTCGGGTGACGAGCCAGATCTTCATTAAGAATAAAGGGGGGCTATATGAAGTATAATCCAGTTATGCGAATGCTCCACTGCCATTCGGGCAACCTCTTCGGTGGGATTGAAAGAGCTCTCCTGGCCCTCGTCGCGGCGCCCAACACGGGGCTTACTTCGGAGTTTGCGCTCTGTTTCGAAGGCGCTTTCGCCAACGAGCTGAGAGCCGCGCGTTACAATCCTAAAATTCTGGGCCCAGTCCGCTTCCGCTCTCCTTTGAGCGTGTGGACCGCGCGCAAACGATTCGCCAAGGCTATCGTCGAGAAAAAGCCGGATTGGGTACTAACGCATGGGCTTTGGTCCTTTCGTTTGGCTTACCCCGTGGCGAGACGGTGCGGCATTCCGATAGCCATCTGGGTGCACGACGTTTTTCAAGGGCACTCGTGGCTCGAGCGGCCTGGCCTCTACTCTCCCGATAAAATTTTCGCCACGAGTCAGTTCACGGCTCAAGGCGTCCCGCGCGTTTTTCCGGGCCGCTGGCCCGAAGTGCTTCCGCCCCCGCTCGCCACTCGCGCCCCTGATGAATCGGCGAGAAGCCGCGTGCGAGCCGAGCTCGGAGCTTCCCGCGAAACCGTCGTCATTCTCATGGCAGGACGTTTCGAGCCCCTCAAAGGGCACGGCATGCTGCTAAAGACTCTGTCTCGGGTCGCAGTGAACGTACCGACCTCCATTCGCTGGTGCGTCTGGATCGCCGGTGACGCCCAGAGACCCGCGGAACGCCTTCTCAAAACCCAGCTCGAGGCCCAAGCCGAGGCCCTGGGAGGCCGCGTGAAGTTCTTGGGCCATCGCACGGATATCGCCGCGCTTTATTCCGCGGCCGACATCTATTGCCAGCCGAACGTCGGCCCCGAAGCGTACGGGCTCACTTTTGCGGAAGCAGCGGTAGGGGGCCTGCCCGTGGTCACCACCCGCCTGGGAGCGGGACCGGAGCTCGTCGACAACGACATCGGGCGGCTCGTGCCGCCCTCCGATGAAATCGCCCTCGCCTCGGCCCTCACCGAGCTCGTCGGCTCCGCGGAATTGAGGCAGACACTCGGCGCCGAAGCCGCTCGGCGTGCCAAGCGCATTCCGGATGCGAGAGTCATCGCCAACCGTCTCGCCCATCATCTCCAAGGCGAGTACGTGAGCCGCTTGGCCGTCTGAACCCTCTAGTCCGTGGTAAAATTATCCCCATGCTTCCCAAGCTAAAGACCGCCCCGCGTCTGAAAGTTCTCTTTTTCGTAGAGGGCTTTACCGACATTCGCTTCGTCACGGGCCTTTCGGAAATTTGCGATCTCACGCTGGTGGTACCGCAAAGAGCATACGAATCGAGCGGCTTGAAAGAGCGCGTGAACGAGAGCGGCGCGACTCTCACCCAAATCGAGATCACCGGAAGCCGCCTTCAGTTTCAAGCCAAGAGCTTGAAATGGCTCTGGGACAACTCCGCTCACTTCGACGTCGTTCTCGCTCAAGAAGTCTTACGGGGCGCCTTCAACGCGACCCTCATTGGGAAATTAAAGGGGGTTCCCGTGGTCACCTACATGGGCATCTCGCCGGTCGAGTACTTCCGCTGTCGACGAGAGCGCGGTCAAATTGGCGCGCTGAAAAGCTGGCTCGGAGAGACCACCATCGAGACTCTGATGCGCGCGAACGGACGCATGGCCACCACTTGCCTCGCTATGGGCCCCTACCTAAAAGACGTCGCCGCGGACTATTGCCCCCGGAGCCAGGTGGGGCTCTATTACGGCGTCGACACGAAATTTTTCCGTCCGGCGGCGGCCGCCGAAAAGAAGAAGCTGCGCGAAAAGCTCGGGCTTCCTCAAGACAAATTTTTGGTCGTGCTCTCCAGCCGCATCAGCCACGAGAAAGATCCCGAGACCGCATTGAAAGCCGTGGCGAAAGCCCGGGCCAAGGGACTCGATGTGGCGCTCCTCAATCTGGGAGGCGGGTTCAAGGATTTCCTCAAGCTCTCCAAAGAGCTGGGGCTTCCCGATGCGACCGACTGGGTCCTGGGCCGCCAAGCGGTACACCCCATGAAAGATCTCGCCGATTATTTCCGTGCGGCTGACTGCATGATTCAGGCGTCTCTCGCCGAAGGTGCGGCGTTCTCGACCCTCGAGGGGCTTGCCTGCGAAGTGCCAGTCATCGCCACCGACATCGGAGGCATGGCGGTCCAGCTCCGAGGCGTTGCGCATCTCACCCCGCGCGCCGACAGCGATCGCATGGCCGACAAATTACTCTGGGTCGCTTCCCACAAAGCCGAGGCGCAAAAGATCTCCACCGAGGGCCGCGCCTACGTGGTGCGGGAATGGGATCGGGAAAAGGCCTTCCGCGATCTCCAGATAATTCTCTCGGATGCCGCCAGCACCCGCCGTTAATTCGCCGAAATTAGGCGACCTGCCGTTAACGACGCGTGCGGGAGGGAAAGATCTAATAGACTCCCTCGTACCGGCAACCCGTGTCCCGTGACTGCCCCGGTCGAGTGCGCGAAAGCGCGGGTCCGAAAGCACGAAAAAAAGCGCCTCACTTCTTCGTGACGAGATACACGCTGATCGTCGCCGTTATGATGCCCAGAAACGTGGAGAAGATCGAAAGCGTTCGCATGAACGTGTCCACTTTCGGGGGAGAGTCGAGATGGATGACGTCTCCGTTGCGTAAAACCATGTCGCGATAACTCACCTGCTCGACCAGCTCCTCGCCGTCGATGCGGACGGTTTTCTGATTCGCGGCGATCTTCGCATCCTTGCTCTCCCGGGTGTCGTAAATGCGGCTCAGTGAGATTTCCGTCTTGGAGAGAACGCCCGTGCTTCCACCGGAGTAACCGAGGGCATCGAGGAGCGTGGCATTGTCCGGCAGGTAGTACACGCCCGGCGCCGAGACATCCCCCCAGATGTGCACGCGGATCAAGAAACGCTTCTCACGGTTCGACGAGAAAAACTCTCGTACGTTGCCTTCCCCCTGCTCCTTCGGCGTGATGAGCACCGGCGCTCCGTGCGCGTAGCGGAGGGCTCCCGTATGAGAGACGATGAGAAGCGGCACGAGACTCTGAACTAACCAGCGTGGGGTTTTCATGGTGGTACCTTCATTTTAGCCTAAAGGCGCCGCCGTGAGATACCGCGCGCGGCGTTAACGCTCATCCGGCAAACGAACGGCTCATGGCGTAAGCGAGAGCCTCCCCAAACCGATCCCGCAAGAGCGCCTTCATTCCCAGGTACAGCACGCGAGGAGCGCGGTGTTTTTCTAAAATCAAACGCTCCGGCGAAAGAGACCGTTCGAGACATTTAGCGACGAGCCAGCCGCCCAGGCCGGCATGCCCGATCCCTTCGGGAACCGGCGTTCCGAAATGCCGCCTGAGCACGGCCGCCGAAACGGCGACCGCCCGGCGGAGCCTCAAGCGAATGGCGAGCCGCTCGACCGCGGCGACATCCAGGCCTTCCCGCCGGACGAGATGATCGAGATCCACGAGCCAATGGAGCTGATCGAAGAGATGCTGAAGCGCCCCGTGCCCGCAGAGATAGACGAAGTTCAAGTTCGTCTCGAACTCGCGGAACCAGTCAACCTCAGGGATGCAGGAAGCGCGGCTGTGCCAGCGCGAGATGCCTTCGAAATCCCGGCCGGCGAGCATTTGCCGATGGCCTTCCACCGGGACCCCGTCCAGGACGAAGACCTGACGAAACTCCGTGCCGAGCCAGCTACCTGGATCGCCCGGCTCCGCGCCCAGCCCTTGAAGGACTCTCCCAAAATCACGCCAGCGGTGTTCCGACACCAAAATGTCGATGTCCGTGCAGGGCCGGTGCAAGGGGGAATCGTAAATCCGGTAGGCGAGACTCGGCCCTTTCAAAAGCCAGGCCGGAAGCCCCGCCGCTTTGAACGCCTCATTCAATTTTTTCAAGACGCCGCGAAAAGTCACCTCGCGCACGGCGCGCGAACTCCAAGCTCGTCGACAAACGGCTTCGAGCTCCGTTCCTTCGACGCCTCCCTTGGCTAACGCCAAAGGACCGAAGGCGGCCGCCCCTTGCGGCGTGGCCAGCCAGTTCCGGAAGGCGGGAGTCCTCATCCAAGTTTCAAATGGTGTCACGCCGGACGTTCCCTCTTCCTAGCTGCAGAGCCATTTCGATTAAAGCGAGCGCCTTCAGGCCGACGCGAGCGGGTCGTCCTTTCGGGCCCGCGCGCATGCGGCGGGAAAACCAGGCCGACCAACGTTTGAGCCCCGGCCCGCGCTCGCCCCACACCACCCGCCAAGCGCCACGCCGAACTCCCAAAACCCGGCCCACGAGCGGCGAAGGGGGATCCCATTCGCAAGCCGCGTCTCCTTTGGTGGCGAGCCCGCCGCCCTTGCCCACCACCCGGTGCGCGGACCAAACTCGATTGCCTTCGAGGCGGAACGGGCCGGTAACGACCAGGTCCCCTTCCCCTACGAGCGGCGAGTCGCCGAGCTCGACGAGCAAAGCGTCTCCAGGCTTCAGGAAAGGCACCATGCTCTCACCATGAAAAGAGACCCAGGTAGGCATTAGGAGAGAAGTCGGTTGGAGCGACAGAAGTTGGGAGCCCCGAGCGATTCCTTGCGTCCCCCAACCAAGGAACCGTTGCAGGTGATGGCGGCGCCGTTGACCATCCACTTCTCCGAAACAATCTTCGGCTTCTCGTAAGGAATTTTCTCGGGCTTCTTGTCTTTGGGGTCGTCGCTCATGCTGTAGTCTCCTCGAAAACTTGGGCGCGGATTTTCGCCGCTTCCGCCGCGTAAGGAATCACTTTCAAAGGATCGCGAAGCTCATTTCTCGCCATGCCGGGACAATGCTCGCAAAGGCCGGCGGCGTTGCCCTTCGGCATGCCCGACAAATCGCCGAGTCTCAGATCTCTCCATTTGAGTGCGATCTCATTTCCCCAGAGCTCGGCGAAAGACGATTCCGTGAGAAGCCCGAGCGGCTCCCGCACTTCAATGCAGGGGAGCAGCTCTCCGTAGGCGGTGACCGCGCACTTCGCCTTTCCGACGCCGCAGGTATGGTGCTCGAGCGTAGTCGCCTCGGGCTCGCGAGCCCGCCCCGCTCGCCTGGCCTGCTCACGATAGTAGACGAGAAGCTGTTCCGGAGTCGCTCTCTGGCGAGTCGGCGCCATATCGCCGCTGAACTTCGCGGTGACCACGGGATCGGCTTGCATGGGAAGCGATCGCTCCGCGCACCAGGCTTCAAGATCGAAGTAGCCGTCGATATTTTCCCGGGTGAGCAAAGTATTGATGGTCACGCCGAGGCCCGCCTCTTTGGCGAACTCGATGGCCCGCACCAGACGGGCATGGGAGCCCGCGACCGCGGTCATCCGATCGTGCACGGCCGAGTCGGTGCTATAGAGACTGATGGTCAGATAAGAAAATCCCGTTCGCTTCAAACGAAACGCGGCCGCTCGATCTATTTTCAAAGCGTTGGTGATCATCGACAACGAGAAGCCCAGCCCCGCCGCATACTCGGCGATGGCCCAAAACTCCGGGTGGAGCATGGCTTCGCCGCCCATCAAGACGACGTAGAGCACTCCCGCGCCGCGAATTTCCCGTAGGACATGCTTCCACTGATCCAGAGTAAGCTTTCGCTCGGGATCGTCTTTAAACGAGTCGAGATAACAGTGCGTGCAACGCTCGTTGCAGCGATAAGTAAGCTCCAGGGAAGCCTTCATGGGTCTTGCCTTGAGGAGACTGTGATCTCCCCATTTGTCGAGCAAGGCGCTCATTCGGCTACTTCCACCAGCCCCAACTCTTTCAATTCCATTTCAAAGGCGAGCATGTCGGCCGAGGCGGTCGCTTCATCCACGTCAAAGGTTTCACTCAGGCGCCGAATGAGAGTCTCGCGAGGGAGCTGCCCATCGAGCCGCTCCCAAATCCAGGTTCCCGCGCGGTTGCACTCATGAACGAGATCGCGCCCGGGATTGAGTAAGACAGCGACTCCTTCGAAGGTCTGCCACCCCACGCCGAGCGCGCGCTTCAAGCCGTATTCAGCCATCGATGACCCTCCAAAAATCCGCGTCTCTGCGAAACGAAAGCTCGAAGCCCGGCACTTGGCGCACGAGCTGCACCAAGCGCTCCATCAAAGCGGAAGCTAACGACGAGTCGGAAAGTAAGAACGTGTGCACGAGCGCCCGGGCGAGTTCGCCCGGGCCGAGCGCGCGCACCTGCACTTCACTGGATTGCCGGAGCCAATAAAACCCCGCGAGCGGCGCCGGCTTATCGATTCTATCCCTGTCAAAGCGCGCCTGGCCGAGCAGCGCCGGCTCGACGGTGGCGCCGAGCTCTCCCACCCGGATCAAATTAATGTCGTCTCCCAAAACCACGCGGTTTCCGGCAAACGAAGCGATGGTGGATTTCCCCGCGCCGGAGTGGCCGAGAAACACGTGCGCCCTTCCGTCATTCCCGATCACGGCCGCCGAATGCGCCACGAGCGCGCCCCGAGAGAGCAACGCGGGAGGCAGAAACCAGCGGAGCGCATTGAAGAGCCCATCGGAGCTGTCGGCCTTCGCCGCAATCACCGCTTCGCGCGGGCTCAAACGGCGCGCGACGAAATCGCGCTGGAGCACCATATCGCCACGCACTTCAAAGCCCGGATCGGGATCTTCGTCGAACTCGACGTCGCCTCCGGTCCAGAGGCGATGAGCGTCCTGCCAATGGAGCGAAAGCGCCGGCTCGGCCTCGCGAAGCCAAGCCATCGGTAAACGTCCCCGCGCGAACTCGAGCGAGGCCCGGTGGTCGAAGGCAAAACGGAGGGGCACGCCATGATACAGGCAATAAAAATGCGGCGCGGACCCGAGCGGCGTCAGGTGCTGCGCGAGCTTGCGCTTACCCGGGCGAGAGGACGCTTCGGGAAGTCGAATAATTTCCGGCACCAAACCATTATAGGCGGGGCGGGCTCAAGATACTAATGCGACGCATCACACACCTTCATCCCAAACCGTTTTTAAGCCGAAACGTAGGGGTGAGGACCCAGTTAATATCATGGATCTTAATCGCGCTGCCAACGTGGGCTCACGCCCGCGAGCCCTCGATTTCCGACTGGATCGCCCATCTTGGTCTCGATTCTTGTGCCACCCACTACCCATCGCTCATGCCCTCGAGCCCGCTGGCGGAAGCCGTTCGTTCTTCCTGGGGCGGGAAAAAGCATTTACCGCTCGATCCCGAAATTGAAATCTTACGGCGGGTAAACTTCGAGGATTGGGCGCAAATTCCTAGCAGCTCTCGCCAGAGGCTCTTCGGCGATGAGAGCATCAAGGCCTGGCAGAACGCCAAGCAGTTTGCCGAAGCTCACGCAAGCGACGCGGAACTCGGGCCGGATCTACTGAAAAAAATGCATTTGCTCGCCCTCGAAGGTCATTACTTCGCCGGTTATGAGCGGCGCCGGATCCAGCACGCCACCCAGCAAGGAAAACTTTCCGCCAGCGCGGGCATGAAACTTCTCGAGGAAATAAAGGAAGGGCAAAAGCCCCTTCCTTCCGGAACCGATCACAGAAGTCTGCGGGGCGTTTTTCGCAAAGATCCTTTGGATGCTTTCGTGCAAAACGGCAGGCATGTCCTTCCCAACGGCTCCCGCTATTTTACAGCGTCCGAGTTGGCTCAGATCAGGAAAAACCCGTTCTTGAAAGTGGACGAGGGCTCCTTCAAGGACATCGGCGAAGGCAGGTTTACCGGCAACGTCCATTTCGTAGCTCCCGCGGAATTGGAAAAAGCCGTGAACAGCGTCTTCAAAACTCTCGAGACGGATCTCAAGGGCGCCAAAGACGATCTAGCCAAGATAAGCGCCATCGTCCGGTTCCGAAGAGAGATGCTTACCATCCATCCGTTCCTGGACGGCAACGGCCGCTCGATACGGCTCTTTGCGGACTTGCTCTACTTACGCCATGGCTTTCCGCCGCCGCTGACGTTTCACGAGAACGATCTCATCATCAGCCAGGAAGAGGATGTGAAGAGCACGTTAATCGGAATGCAACTCTACCTGATGGCTCTCGATAAAAAGGCCTCTACCGAAAAACGCTAATCAGCCCCTTCGGCTTACTTTTTCCGAGAGTAAGTACGGACTCTTTGCCGGGCTGGAAAATCCGCGCGGCCATGGCTTGTACCGAATCGGGAGTCACCCCTTCGATTTCGCGCACGATCTCCTCAACCGACAGATAGCGGCCGAACACGAGCTCGTTCCTACCGATGGACTCTTGCCGGGAATCCATCTCATCGGCCGCGAGCAGCACGGCCCCCTTAAGCTGTCCCTTCACCATCTCGAGATCTTTTTCCTCGAGCGGAGTTTCCACGAGGCGCAGAAGCTCTTTGGAGAGAATATCCATGCACTTGCCAAGCGATCGCGGCGAGGTATTCAGATACACGTCGAAAATCCCCGTGTCCGAGAACGAGATGCAATCGCAGTCGATGGAGTAAGCAAGCCCCGCCTTTTCGCGAATTTCCTGAAAGAGCCGGCTGCTCATCCCGCCGCCCAAGAAAAAGCTCACCATCAGGAGATCGAAGCGCCCCGTATCGCGAAAGCCCAGGCCTTCGAAACCGAGCAGCAGATGCGTCTGCTCGGTGGGCGCGCTGAGATGCCGGCGCTTCGATTGAAACTTGGGCCGTTTGGATTTTAGCGGCTTACCTTTTGGCGACGGTCCGAAGGCAAAGAGCCGCTCCACCGTTTCTCGCACCTGGTCGAACTCCACATTGCCGGCGACACTCAAGACCATGTTGTCGGGCCGGTAGTGCTGCTTGAAGTATTTGTAGAGCTGGTTACGGGTCGTTGCGAGAATGTTTTTGCGGTTTCCGATGACGGGAACGCCGAGCGGATCATCTTTCCAGACCGTTTGAAGATAGAGGTCGAGAATGCTGTCATCCGGGGCGTCTTCCAAAACGGAGAGCTCGTGGATGAGCACTTTCTTCTCGCGCTCGACTTCGTCTTTCGGAAAAGTCGCGTGAATGACCAGATCGGAGAGCACGTCGAGCGCGTTCTCCAGGTGCTCCGCGAGAACTGTCGCGTGATAGCAGGTATATTCCTTGTCTGTGAAGGCGTTGAGATCCCCGCCCAAGCGCTCCAACGAAGTCGCGATTTCCAGAGGAGTGCGAGTCGCGGTCCCTTTGAAGAGCATGTGCTCGACGAAGTGACTGTAACCCGCCTCTTTGATCTTCTCGAACCGGCTTCCCATGCGCACCCAGGCGCCGACGGAAACGCTGCGCACGCGCGCGTGTTTCTCGACCACGAGAGCTAGGCCGTTAGGAAGCGTATATTTCTTGAATTCCGGAGCGGGAAAATCCCACATGGGACGTTTCAGCGACCGCCGCGGAAGCCTCCGCCGCCGCCTCCGCGTCCACCGCCACCGCCGCGTCCGCCGCGATCTCCGCCGCCGCCACGACCACCACGGAAGCCACCGCCTCCGCCGCTGCCGCCACGACCGCCGCGATCTCCACCGCCGCTACCGCCGCCGTATCCGCCGCCGCCTTCACCGCGGCCACCGCCACCGCCCTGGTCTTCCGACCCAGGAGGCGGTCCTTCCGAACCGTCATTGGGGAGGAGCGCTTTGCGGGATAGACGAATCTTGCCCTGAGGATCGACCTCGAGACATTTCACCTGAACGATGTCGCCTTCTTTGACGATGTCGTCCACCTGGCGGACCCGGTAATGGGCCAGCTCTGAAATGTGGCAAAGGCCATCCGTTCCGGGAATGATTTCGATGAACGCACCGAAATCGGCGATACGGGTAACCCGGCCTTCGTAGATTTTGCCTGGCTCGGGCTCTTCCGTGATCTGGTTGATGATGTTCATCGCCTTCTGCGCGCTTTCGCCGTCAGAGGAAGCGATGTGAATCGTGCCGTCGTCTTCGATATCGATCTTAACGCCCGTGCGCTCGATGATGCTGCGAATAACCTTACCGCCCGACCCGATGACTTCGCGGACTTTGTCCGGGCGCACTTTCATGGTGAAGATGCGCGGCGAGTACTTGGAGAGCTCCGGCTGATGCACGGAGATGGTTTTCGCCATCTCGCCGAGAATATGGAGCCGGCCTTCTTTAGCTTGGTCGAGGGCTTGTTCCATAATCTCGCGGCTGACGCCCGCGATCTTAAGATCCATCTGGAACGCGGTGATACCGTCCGCCGTTCCGCACACTTTGAAGTCCATGTCTCCGAGATGATCCTCGTCGCCGAGAATGTCGGAAAGAACGGCGACTTTATCGCCTTCCTTGATGAGCCCCATCGCTACGCCCGCGACGGGCTTGGTAATCGGAACGCCGGCATCCATTAGCGCCATGGAACCGCTACATACGGTCGCCATGGAAGAGGAGCCGTTCGACTCGAGGACTTCCGCCACCAAGCGAATGGTGTAGGGGAAAACTTCTTTCGACGGCACTACGTAGGAAAGCGCGCGCTCGGCGAGAACGCCGTGGCCGATTTCCCGGCGCCCTGGCGGCCGAAGCGGACGGGCTTCACCCACCGAGAACGGGGGGAAGTTGTAGTGCAGGAGAAACGTCTTCTGATACTGCCCGGCCAAAGCGTCAATCTTCTGCTCGTCGTCTTTGGTGCCGAGGGTAACCGTCGACAAGACTTGAGTCTCACCGCGCGTAAAGAGCGAGGAGCCGTGCACGCGGGGCAAGAGGCGGACTTCGCTCGAGATGGGGCGAATCTTGTTGTAAGCGCGTCCGTCGATGCGGGCTTTCGTATCCAAGGTGAGCTCACGGGCGAAAGTCGCCTTCAGCTCTTCGAGGTACGTGCTAACGAGCTTGTTACGCGCGTTGTCTTCCGCCGTCTTGGGCTCGGCATTGGCGAACTTTTCCTTCGCGAGTTTCTTCACTTTATCGAGTGCGTTGTAACGCTCGAGTTTTTCGCGAACCGCGAAGGCGGTTTTGAAGGAAGGCCAGAGAGCCTCCTTCATTTTCGCCTTCATCGACTCGTCCCGAAGCGGCTTCGGGTAATCGCGCTTGGCCTTATTGCCGGTCTTGGCGCGCAAATCTTCCTGGAGCTGGAGAATGGGCTGAATCGCCTTGCGAGCGAACTCGAGGGCGTCCACCATTTCTTTTTCGGAAACTTCTTTAGAGAGGCCTTCCACCATCACGATGCCGTCTTTGATACCGGACACGATGATGTCCAACCGGCTGTCGACCAGCTGCTCGGGCGTCGGATTGGCGATGTACTGGCCATCGATGAGACCGATGCGCAGGCTTCCCACGGGACCCGCGAACGGAATGTCCGACATGTGCAGACAAGCCGAGGTGGCGATAGAGCCGAGAAGGCCGGGCTCGTTCACTCCGTCGTGAGACAGAATGGTCACGGTCACGTTCGTCTCGTGCATGTAATCTTCAGGAAAGAGCGGCCGCATGGGCCGGTCGATAAGCCGTGCGGTGAGTGCCGCCATATCTGGCGGCTTCGCTTCGCGCTTGAAGAACCCGCCGGGGATACGGCCCGCGGCGTAAAACTTTTCTTGGTAGTCTACCGTGAGGGGGAAGAAATCCTGATTTTCCTTGGCGGTCTTCGCGGAGCAAATCGCGACGAGGACTGCGGTCTCACCACAACGGGCGAGAATGGACGCGTCGGCCTGCTTGGCCATCTTCCCGGTCTCAAGCGTTAATACACCTGCCCCGTAATCGACACTTAGTTCAATGACAGACATAGGTTTCCTTTTTCAATTTTCGATGGCAACGAAGGGCGGCAAAAAGACCGCAGCCGTTACTTTCTGATGTTCAATTTTTCGATGATCGCCTGGTACCGACTGACGTTGACCTTCTTCAAGTAGTCGAGAAGCCGTCGCCGGGTTCCGACCATCTTGAGAAGACCACGACGGGAGTGGTGGTCCTTCATGTGGCTCTTGAAATGGGGGGTCAAGGAGTTGATCCGCTCCGTCAAAAGCGCGACTTGGACTTCGGGAGACCCGGTGTCATTGGCGTGAACGGCGTGGGTCTTGATCAGCTCGTTCTTTTTTACCTTCTGGAGACTCAAGGTTACCTCTGTTTATCCTTATTAATTTACGAAGCTATTACCACTGGACTGTGGCATTTGCAACGGATGGCCATCGGCAAATGGGGGGTTGCGGCGCAGTAGCCCTTCCCCACGCAAAAGCCGGACATAATTGCGATATCCCTTTTCCATCCATTGGGGAATCGCTTCGGAAAGTTTCTCGACCGTGACCGCTTCCTCGAGGGTGAACTCCCCGCAGGAAAGGCGTCTCAACTGGTTCAGGTGACCGACCGTTCCGAGCCGGCGCGCCAGATCGTCGGCGAGGCTTCTGATGTAGGTCCCTTTGGAGCAGTGAACTTCGAACTCAATGTCCGGGAGGTTCATCGAAATCAGTTTCATCTCGTACAGCTGCACCGGAATGGGCTGGAGCCGGACTTTGATGTTTTGACGGGCCAGTTCGTAGAGGCGAACGCCGTGCATCTTCTTGGCGCTGTACATGGGGGGCGTCTGGTGCCAGGTGCCCACGAAGCCTTCCAGGCATTCCCTTACTTGAACTTCGGTGAGCTCAGGCACGGGCTTATTCTCGTTCACTTCGCCGGTAAGGTCTTGGGTATCGGTCGCCTGACCGAGACGCACCAAAGCGCGGTAGCGCTTGTCGGCATTGAGTAACGCGTTCGAAAGTTTCGTGGCTTTGCCAATAAGCAAAATCAAAGCGCCCGTGGCGAAAGGATCGAGACTTCCCGCGTGGCCGACCTTGTCGGCGCCGAGGATCTTCTTCACGGTGCGAACCACGTCGAAACTCGTGGGGCCGATCGCTTTGTCGATAATTAAAAGGGACTCTCTCATCCGGCCGCTCCCGAAGAAGGATCAGCCGATCCCACTCTTTCCAATAGTCCGAGAATATTATTCAGCTCGTCGGTGTGGGTATCCACTTCGAATACAAGCTCGGGGACCTGACGAAGACTCAGGTTCCGGCCGATGACCCGGCGAAAGAACGGGAGGGCGCGCACGATGCCCTTACCAATTTCTTTAATGTCGCCGAAACCGGGATGGAAGAACACTTTCGCGTGCTTCAAATCCGACGATAGCTCGACTTCCGTGATGGTGATGCCACGGACCTGAGGGTCCGCGATGTCTTCCACCAGAAGGCGCGCGATCTCCGACTGAATGAGGGACGCGACCCGGTTATTGCGACGAGGAGATGCCATTAGAGTGAGCTCTTCACTTCCTCTTTAACGAACGCTTCGAAGCGATCGCCGGTCTTCACGTCGTTGAAATTCTCAACGCCGATACCGCACTCGTAACCCGTGGACACTTCCTTCACGTCGTCCTTGAACCGGCGGAGCGAAGACACTTTGCCTTCATAGACCACTCGGCTGTCGCGCACCAAGCGCAGGAAACAGCCGCGGGTGACTTTGCCGTCGGTAACCGCGGAACCGGCGATGGTGCCGATCTTCGGGATAGTGAAGACGTTGCGAACTTCGGCGTGCCCGATGACCGTCTCTTTAATGAGGCGATCGAGGAGGCCTTCCATGAGGTTCTTCACGTCATCGACGATTTCGTAAATGATGGTGTAGGTGCGAAGTTCGACCTTGTCGGCTTCAGCCTTGCGCCGGGCATTGTTGTCCGGCTTCACGTTGAAGCCCAAGATAGCCGCGCGGCTCGCCATCGCGAGGTTCACGTCGCTTTCGGAAATACCGCCGGTCGCCGTGTGAAGGATTTTGAGCTTCACTTTGTCGTCGGGGATTTTCGAAAGGGCAACCTTGATGGCTTCCAGAGATCCGACCACGTCGGACTTCAGGATGAGACGGAGCTCTTTGGTGCCCGTGGTACCGACTGCCATCATCTCTTCCAAAGTCATCTTCGGACGATCGAGGACGGTTTCGGACCGGGCCTTATCGGTGCGGGCTTCGATGATGGTGCGAGCGGTGCGATCGTCTTCGACGACCGCCATCTCTTCACCGACCGGCGCCGCATCGCTAAGACCTAAGATCTCGACGGGCGTGCTCGGTCCCGCTTCTTTCAGCGGTTTGCCGTACGCGTCATTCATGGCGCGGACTTTACCGACGGCCGTACCGGCGACGACGAGGTCTCCGAGCCGCAGGGTTCCCTGCTGCACGAGAACGGTCGCAAGCGAGCCGCGGTTCCTGTCCATCTTGCTCTCGATGACGGTTCCACGCGCGGGGCACGTGAAGTTCGCTTTGAGCTCGAGGACTTCCGCCTGAACCAAAATAGAGTCGAGAAGTTCCGGAATGCCTTTGCCGGTTTTCGCGGAAACGCTCACGTAAATCGTGGTGCCGCCCCAGTCTTCAGGAGCGAGATCATGACCCGCAAGGACCTGCTTGATGCGGTCCGGGTTCGCGTCGGGCAAATCGGTTTTGTTCACCGCCACGACGATAGGCACGTTACCGGCCTTCGCGTGGGCAATGGACTCCAAGGTCTGGGGCATCACGCCGTCGACCGCCGATACCACGAGGACCACGATGTCGGTGACCTTCGCGCCGCGGGCGCGCATGGCCGTGAACGCTTCATGACCGGGAGTATCGATGAAAGTGATCGTTCCCTTTTTGGGAAGGACGACCGAGTAAGCGCCGATGTGCTGGGTGATGCCGCCCGCCTCGCCGCTTGCCACATTCGCCTTGCGAATGGAGTCGAGGAGCGACGTCTTACCATGATCCACGTGACCCATGATGGTGACGACAGGCCCGCGCGGAGAGAGGTTCTCGTCGGCGAGCTGGACCTTCGGAATGAAAGTCTCCTCTTTGAACATCTCCTGCTTCACTTCGAACTTGAACTCGTGCGCCACGAGGATCGCGGTATCGTGATCGATGGCTTCGTTGAGCGACGCCTGAACACCCATTTCCATGAGCTTCTTGATGAGCTGCGTGCCTTTGATACCGAGCTGGTGGGCAAAGTCGGAAACCTTGATCTTCTCACCCATGTCGATCACGCGTTTTTTATCGCCCGGGACGGTGATCATGGTCTTTTGCGCGGGACGCGAAGCGGTCTTGCGCTTCTTCGTCGCGTGCACGAGCTCGCGCTTCAGGTAATCGGCGCTGCGGAAAACGGTATTTTGCTGACCCGTACGGCGCTTGTTGGCGACGTTAGCCACTTCCGTGGCGACGGGGCCCATGGTGACTTCTTTCACGCGGCGAAGTCCGCCGGCATCTTCTTCAGTGCCGGGCTTTTTCGCGGTCAAAGGCGCGGCGGGCCGCTTGGGCGGCGCTTCGCGCTTGGGACCGACCGTCGAGGTCAAATGACTTTCGACGGAGGACTTCTTGATGATGCTCGGGAAAGTGCGGCGTTTCGGCGCTTCGATGGTACCCGGCGTTGTCGGGAGCGCCGCGGTAAGCGGAGCCGAGATGACCGGCGCGGTAACTACCACGGGAGCGGGCTTCGAATCGGCTTTGCGCGGACGCGGAGGCGGCGGCATCACTTCTTCGATGCGCGTGCGCTTCACGATGGGCTTGTGCTCGAGCGGCTTTTTGGCCGCGGGCGCCGCGGGCGCCGCAACGACTTTTTCGGGAATGACGGGCTCGGGCGCCTCGTCTTCGACAGGGGCCCCGGCGGTGACCACTGGCTCTTCGATAGACTCAGGCTCGGGAGCGGCTTCCACTTCCACTGGAGCCGGCGTCTCCTCGGGAGCGGCGGCTTCCTCGCCTTTAGCGGCGACTCGGCGGCGAATGACTTTTCCACCCACTCGGGACTCCGTCACCGGGCCTTTGCCCGTGAGGATGGCGTCCTTCTTGTTGATGGCCCGGTGCTTTTCGTAGAACTCGCGGACGCTCTTGACCTCCTCGGAGCCCAGCACACTCATGGAGTTCTTTGTGTCGACCCCCAATCGTTTGCAGATTTCGAGCAGATACTGATTGTCGATTCCCAGCTGTTTCGCGAGCTCGTAGACTTTTAGCTTAACCGTCATGCCTATCTAGTTTCCCTTCAAGAACACTCCCAGAGGAGTGCCCTAGTTCCCCCTAAACGCCGTCGGCGCCAGAGGTTCCGCCGGACTTGGGCGCCGCATCGGCGCCGGTCTCGTCGGCCTTGGGCGCTTCTTCCGCCCGAGTACGCTCTTTCTGAGCTTTCATTTCCGCTTTCAAACGTTCGAATACCGCATCCGAAGTCATCTTCGAGGACGCGGCGGTCGCCACGGCTTCCGCCTGGGCAATTTCTTTTTTCAGTGCCTGGTACTTGCCGGAAGCCATGAACGCCTTCGCGTTGGCGATGATTTCCGTGGCCTTGTCGACCGTGAAGCCGGGAACCGCGGCCAAGGCCGTGGCATCCGCTTGCGCGATCTGATCGACACTCAAGCCGTAGTGGAACGAGCTCTGCGCGAGCGTGTCGTTCATGCCTTCGATGGCCAGCAGCAATTTCTTTCTCTCGTCGAACCGCTTAGCCATCGTATTTTCGGACACGATGTCAAGCTTCCAGCCGGTGAGCTGGCTAGCGAGCTTCACGTTCTGGCCGCGCTTACCGATGGCAAGCGACAGCTGATTGTCGGCAACGACGATCTCCATGGACTTGGCCTGCTCGTCGACGAGCACTTTGACCACTTCCGCGGGAGCGAGAGCGTTACAAACGAAACGGGTCTCTTCGGCGTCGAAGGGAACGATGTCGATCTTCTCACCGCGAAGTTCCTGCACCACGTTCTGGACGCGGGCGCCTTTGACGCCTACGCAAGCGCCGACCGGATCCACGTCGGAGTCGGAAGACTCGACGGCGATCTTCGCGCGCACACCCGGCTCACGAGCCGCGTGCTTGATGGTGACGATGCCTTCGGCCACTTCCGGCACTTCCTGGTGGAAGAGCTGGATGAGGAGCTCGGGGCAGGTGCGGGAAAGGACGATGCGCGGACCGCGAGGAGTCTGCTGCACGTCGATGAGGAATCCGAGGACGCGGTCGCCCGGGCGATAATGCTCGCCGGGGATCTGTTCGCGCGCGGGCAAAATGGCATCCGTGCGGCCGAGATCCACGATCACGCAGCCGCGCTCGACGCGACGGCAGGTGCCGCTGACCACTTCGCCTTTGCGAAGATTGAACTCGTTGTAAATGATGTCGCGCTCGGCGTCCCGGACCTTTTGGATGATGACCTGTTTGGCGGTCTGGGCGGCAATGCGGCCGAACTCGGAGGAGTCGAGCTTGATACCAATGGAGTCGCCGACGCTTGCTTCCGGGTCGAGTTTTTTCGCTTCAGTGTGAAGCACTTCGATGTCCGGGTTCGCGAGGGTCTCGACCACGGTCTTGAACTGGAAAAGCTCGATCTCACCGAGATCGGGATTGAAGTGCGCTTCGATTTCTTTTTCGATGCCGAACTTCTTTTTCGCGGCGGTGAGCATGGCCGTTTCCAGCGCTTCGATCAGGATGGCCCGATCGATGCCCTTATCTTTTTCGACTTGCTCAAGTACGCGACCTAATTCTGAACCTGCCATGGAACTACTCTCTTTCTAATTCTTCTCGGGAGGCACGCCGTCGGCGCGCCAAACCCGCACTGCCTGGAGCACTTGCCCCAAAGGAACGGAAACTTCGTCCCGATCCACAATTACAAAAATCTCGTCTTTATCCACCCGCGCGAGCCTGCCCGTCAAATTGGCGCCGCGACCCGGCAATCTTTCCGCGAGTTTCAACTTCAACTCTTGGCCGACCACCTTTTCGAAATCGCCCTTCAGCCGCAGCCGGCGGTCGATTCCAGGGGAGGACACTTCCAAATCGTAGGCGCCGGGCACTTTCTCATCGAGAACGGGACCAAGAGCCCGGCTAACCGTCGCGCAATCCTCAATGGACACACCAGTGGGGGCCTCGGCCGACGTTGCCTCCGCCTTTTCCGCCTTCATTCTTTCGATGAAGAGCCGAATCAGCGACCGGCCAGAAGCCCGGTAGTCGAGATCGATCGGTCGAAATCCCAGCGGCGAAAGCGTCTGATCGCAGAGCTCTAAAATTTCCGCCTCCACTTGGGATTTACGAATAGATTCGACCAATTAATGACCCTCAAAGGTTCACAAAAGAAAAAAAGCGGGCACTGCCCGCCTGAGCTTTTATGAGCGCAAGACGGTGTACTTCTAGCAGCTTCCCCTAACAAATACAAGATTCTAGGGGCTAGCGCGAAGCCAAGATTCGAGGGTTATTCCTGATAGCCTTGACGCAGAAAATCGCTCGTCTCGGACTCTTTGGCGGTGTCGACTTCGGACTCGCCGGGCGTAGTGGCCTCCCCGGGCGTACCCGTGGCGGTCTCGACGTTGGAAAGCTTGGTGCGGCTTCCCGGCTCGCCGATGCGGTTCAAGTTGCTGCCGTCGCGCGAAGGCACGCTTCCGACTTTGTAAGCGGCCCGCACGCGGCCCTTTTGGCCGGCGTTGGCGAGCCGGCCCGTTTCGGGATCGATGAACGCGAAAGAGATGCCTTCCGGCACGTTGAACCCGCCACGCGGGTACTTCGGAACGACCTTCGCCATGTAGTCGACCCAGATGGGCGTCGCCGTATGACCACCGGTCTCGGCGGCGGCAAGAGGCTTGTCCTTTTCATAACCGACCCAGACGCCGGTCATGATGGTCGGCGTAAAGCCGACGAACCAAGCATCGCGGTGATCGTTGGACGTTCCGGTCTTACCAGCAACCGCGCCACCGACCGCGGCGGCCCTGCGGCCGGTGCCCGTGGGATCGTTGACCACGCCTTGAAGCATGTCGACCATGACGTAAGCCGTGGTGGGCGAAATCACGCGGCCCGGCGGTAAGCCCTCGGGCGTTTCGGCGGTGGCCAGGACGGCGGCTTCTTCTTTCTCGGGCTTGTACTCTTCGAGCACTTTGCCTTCAGCGTCGGTGACTTTCTTCAAATAGTAAAGCGCGACAGGTTTTCCGAGACGCGGGAAGACGGAGTAGGCGCGCGTGATCTCGTCGAGACTGCTCGACCAGGAACCGAGCGCGATCGACAGATCGTGATTGAGCGGCGCGGTGATACCCATCTTGCGGGCGAACTCGATGCCGTGATCGATGGTGATCTGATTGAGGAGCTTCACGCTCGGAATGTTCATGGAACGGGTCAGCGCGAGGCGGAGCGGGATGTCGCCCTTGAACTTGCCGGCGTAATTATGCGGGCGCCAATCTTCGCCGACGTTGTCGGAATCGAGATCGCCTTCGACTTTGAAGACGATGGGCGCGTCCGAGACCTGTGAGGATTGATTGAAGCCTTCTTCCATCGCGGCGGCGTAGAGGACCGGCTTGAACGTGGAGCCCACCTGGCGCTTGGCCTGAAGCGCGCAGTTGAACTTGCTCTCTTCGAAATTCTTGCCGCCGACCATGGCGCGGACCGCGCCGGTCTTCAACTCGAACGAAAGGAGCGCGCCTTGGATCTCGGGGTACTGCTCGAGCGAGGCGAAAATGGTACCGGCCTTGCGATCGATTTTATCGATCTTTACTTCGATGACGTCACCGGCCTTGAGCACTTTGGAAACTTTGTCGACGGGCTTTTCGTCCTTAATCACCCACACCATGGTGGAGAGCGGAAGCACGACGTTCGTCTGGCCGACTCGGGCGGACACTTCGTTCTTCGTGTCGTCGACCGCGGTGACGACGGCCTTGTAGTACTCGTTCTCGAGAGTGGGCGTCGGGCCGAAATACTTGGAGTCCGCGGTTTGGAACGCGGAGAGATCCCAGCCGAGCTGGCTCTTCTCGCCTTCGGGAAAGCTCGCCGGCAAAATGCGGAGCGGCGTTACCTTACGGAGCACGTCCTCGTGAATCTTCTTTTCGTACGCTTCGATGTCGACGGGAGAATCGAGATGAGCCAAAGCGCCGCGCCAGCCGAGACGCTTGTCCGCCTCGCGCAAGCCGCGCATGGTGGCGATGTCAGCCGCCTTCTGGAACTCGTAGTTGAGCGTCGTGTAAATCTTGTAGCCCGAGTTGAGAATCGTATCGGAGCCATACTTATTCATCAGATAAAGACGAATGTGCTCGACGAAAAACGGCGCGAGCCTATTGTTGATGTCTTCCACTTCGTACAGCTTCAAGGGCTCGGCGAAGCTTTCCAGTGATTGCGCCTGAGTGATATAGCCGTCGGTCGCCATGCGGTTCAGAACGTACTGCTGGCGGCGCTTGGCGAGATTCGGGTTATGGAACGGATCCCAGTCGTTCGGGCGCTGCGGGAGGCCGGCGAGTATGGCCCCTTCCGCGATCGTCAGCTGAGTCACGTCCTTGTTGAAGTAGTTGCGCGCGGCGGCGCCGATACCAAAAGCGCCGTGACCGAGATAAATCTCCGACAAATAGAGCGAGAGGATCTCGTTCTTTGAGAGCTCCTTCTCCATGCGCCAGGCGAGAACGATCTCGCGCACTTTGCGGGTGATGTTCTTTTCGCGCGAGTTGAGCACGATGGAACGGGCCACCTGCTGGGTGATGGTACTGCCGCCCTGGGCGTACTTGCCGCGCATGACGTTGGAAAGCACGGCGCGCAAAATGCCCGCGGGATCGACGCCTCTATGTTCGTAAAAGTGAGAGTCTTCCGCCGCGATGAAAGCGGAGACCACGTGCCTGGGCATCTTATCGAACTCGGTGGGGTAGCGGCGCTGCTTGGTGAACTCCCCGATCTTGACCCCGTCCTCGCTGAACACTTCGGTGGCGTTCGCGTGCTTGAAGTCTTTCAAGCTCGAGACGTCGGGCAGCTCTTTCAGAATGCGGACGACGAAAATCGTGCCGCCGATTCCGCCTAGCAGGATGAGTCCGAGCGCAATGAGGGAAAAGGTTTTCACCGTTCCTTTCAAAATGCGCTTGTCGAAAGCCATGGAAGTCCTCTGTGGTCTTTGGGTAAGGGAGAATAGGTTTGGACGGGCATTATAAGGATATCAGAGTTTAACCGCCACCCAAATTGACGCGAAGGCTCCCAAGGCCTTGACCGGAAAACCCCTTCGTTTATGATTTAGAGTCATGAGCAAATACAAACTCTCGGCTGAAGATCTCGCCCCCACCGCGATGACGGTGAAGCTGGAAAAACACATCGTCGAGGACTTAAAGACCATGGCCAAGAACACTTCCATGCCTGTGGACGAACTCGCCCGCAAGGCTCTCCTCATGTTCATCGCCACGCACAACGACTACCTCGGTCGTCGGTCCTAAGATCAGATCTTATTTAAATTCATATACTTAGCGTTTAAGGCAAAAGCCTAGGGCCCTCGTCCGCGGTATCGATTGGACCGTATTCTCGCCACTCGGAGGAACGGCGGCCCTCGAAAAGCTGAGCGGTTCCGTGCGGCTCCCTAAACTGGAACCCTGCAGACCGCGAGAGCGCGACCAGAAACCAGTCGCGAGCTATCTTTTATCCACTTTCCGTAACTCGCCGTAAATATGCGGTCTCTCGTGTGCTCGTGGAAATTCGTCTTAACCGGTGACACGCTCGTTTGGTGTACGGGCGAAAACCCATGCTTGTTTTCTGGCACCGCCGTTGCACTAGTACCATCCCGTGACTGGGCGAATCACAGATAAGAACAATCCTCGAGTAGAAGTTTTAAAGTAGTACGTGTGCGACGCGTGGATTTTTCACTGTGGTACGTGGATTCTTTTGTAAGGTTTGCCTCGTCCCCTACCCCCCAATGCTCCCGAGAGGGAGCTGGACAGCTTTTCGTTCAGCGGGGTGGAAACTTCGGTTTCCGCCTCGCTGGGCGACTGTCTAAACGCAGTCCGTAAAAAAGCGGACGTTGGTGGGCTAGGTTTGCGTTTAGTACAGGATGGTAGCTTCAAAACTGTGTGCCTGTTCCGTCCCGGGCGTATCAAGCAGTTACGGTCTGTGCCGACCGCAACTGACGCCGAGAGAACAGAAAACAAACAGCTACCGTTCAAGCGACTACATGCCACCGCCGAGCCCGAACTTTTCAGGGATAGCCTGGAGAATTGCCTTCTCCACTTCCGTGGCTGTCTCTTCCAGCGCTTTTCCCGTCACGTCGAAGACCGGCCAACGCCGGTTCTTTCTAAACAATCCCTTGCAGTACTCGATTTCCTGAATGACGTGATCGAGGTTCGCGTAATTGCCACCCGGATCCTCGCCCATCTTGATGAGGCGCTCCCGGCGAATGCGCACCAGATCTTCGGGATCGATGATGAGCCCCACGATCTTTCTCTGATCGGTTTGAAAGAGCGGCTCGGGAAGCGGGATGCCGTGCACCACGGGCACGTTGGCTACTTTCCAACCCTTGTAGGACAAGTACACGCTAAGCGGCGTTTTGCTCGTACGTGAAAGCCCCACGAGGATGATGTCGGCCTCTTGAAGGTTATCCGTGTACCGCCCGTCATCGTGCTTCACGGTGAACTCGATCGCTTCGATTCGCTTGAAGTAGTACGCGTTCACCTGATGGAAGAGACCAGGCTGGGAGTCCGGATCTTTTTTCAGGAACTGCGAGAGCCGGTCCATGAGGGGCCCGAGAAGGTCCACGCTGGTCACGCCCGAGTCCTGAGACAGCTTCTGAATGTAGGTGCGCAAACGGTCCGACACCACCGTGTAGATGATGAGTGAAGTCTGAGTGTGCGCCTCTTCGAACACGCTCGCCACCTGGCTGTCGGTGCGGATGTTCTTGTAACGAACGATCTTGAGATTATCCCGGTGGTACTGAACGAGAGCCGCCTTGATCATCTGATCGGCGGTCTCGCCGGTTCCATCGGAGAGCACGAAAATCGTCACGCCTCCGTCGGTCATTTGGACCCCTCCCAGCGGTATTTAAGTGGCTGGCCGCCCGCAAAGCGAGCGGCTTCCTCAATGCAAACTCTGGCCATGGCCTCGCGTGCGATTTTCGTCGCCGAGCCCACATGGGGCAAGCAGAAGGCATTAGGCAAAGACGCGAGTCCCGCCGCAATCCGCGGCTCAGCCTCGTACACATCGAGGCCCGCGAAAAACTCAGGGTTCGATCTGAGATGCGCGGTCAATGCCGCTTCATCGACGATCGACCCGCGAGCGGTGTTGACGAGCACCGCATTCGGTTTCATCAAGGCAAGCTGCTTCAAGCCAATGAGATGCTTGGTCTCGGCTTTCAGCGGACAATGCAAAGAGACGACGTCCGCGCTTCTCAAACCCTGTTCGAGCGAGATCCGATCCGCTTGAAGACCGGGCCAGGTCTTTTCCGGTCCCGCATACAGAATGCGCATGCCACAGGCGGCCGCCCGCCGGGCGACGGCGGAGCCGATTTTGCCGAGCCCCACCACGAGGAGCGTCGAGCCGGCTAGCTCGAGCCCCAGATAAGAAGACGGATCGAAACCGGCCCAGCGGTTTTCCTCGATGAGGCGCAGGGCGGGCTTCACTTTGCGCGCGCAGTTGAGCAGGAGCGCTAAAGTGAGGTCCGCGGTGGCGTTGGTCAAAACATCCGGCGTGTGGGCGAGCGGCAATTTGCGCCGGCGGACGGCCTCCAGATCGATGTGATCGAGTCCCACCGAATAGGTGATGAGACAAACGAGATTTTCCGCATGGGAGAGGAGCGCTTCGTCCACCCGGTCGGCGACGGTCACGATGAGCACGTCCGTGCCGGTGGCCAGGCTTTTTAACTCTTCGGCGGTGGCGGGGCGGTTCTGATCGAAAACCCGGACCGGCTCATAGAAGCCTAATAATTTTTTCTCGGCTCCGCCGGGAAGCCGCCGCGCTACCGCGCAGTTCACTGAGGCACCACATGGGGGTCGAGCTTCAGCCAGCTGGCCGTCGACTTCATGATGCGGATCTTGAAGCGCGCGCCCTCTTCCACGTAATCGGTCTCGATCACTTTCGAGAACTCATGGATCTTGGCCTGCAGCATGGTATTGTCGTAGGGCACCACGACTTCCATCTCGATCATGTCGCGCTCGAAATAGTCGTAGAGCGCCTGGCGGAGGCGTTTCATGTCCTCAGGCCGGAGCGCGGAGACCACTACGCTATTGACGTAGCTACGCTCCAAAATCTTCGGCAGGAAAACTTCCTTAACCAAATCGGCTTTATTGAAGACCAGCATGCTCGGTCTATCGCCGGCGCCGATTTCCTCGA
>JAYUGC010000135.1:0-10926 GCA_043767805.1 Pseudomonadota bacterium
GGCTATCGTGAATTACTGACAATGGAGGTCGGCGTGCGACTCTACACCGCTCGACTCCCCGCCCTAAGTGACGAAAGATGAGCCCCGGGGAACGCCCTAGATCCGGAATGCGGCCTCCGCTTTTACGGATTCATTTTCGGAGTAGGAGTAGGGCTAGGACTTGGAACAGGAGCAGTGGAAGGGTCTTTGGGTTTAGTTCCTTCGGGCGGCAAGACGGCGACCGCCCCGGCCGGTGATTGATCCGAGCCGATGGCGTCGAGGTTCACCTCGGTCTTCGGCGCGAAACGCAGATGCCAGTTATCCGGAATCTCGATCTGATACCGCGCGAGGTCGAGCGTTACCGTTGCTTGCACGCGGAGTAAATTGCCGCTCAAGCGCTGCCGGGTTTTCTCGCTCTCGGTCATGTAAGTGATTTTCAAAGGAAGCCGCTCGGCGACTGTCATCCCCCGAAAAGAAAGATCGCCTTCCACGTCCACCGAAACCGGCTGAAGGGAAAGCAGGCCCTTCTTCGGTGTGCGCACCAGACGCTTGATGGTGAACTTTGCCGTGGGGTTCTCGTTGGCGAGAAAAATCTTTTCTCGGAGCTGCTGATTTCGGCCAGGGATACCGGTCTCGAAGGTACGCATGTCCATCTCGAGCTCGCCCTTTACGCCCTTCCCCACATTCTCGGGGTCGAGCTCCACCCAGCCCCAGAGCGCCGTGGAAAGGCCAACGATGCGCTCCAGCATACCGTCCGAGACGAAGTGCACGACGTTTCGCTGCAGGCCATCGCGCATGTCAAAGCGCGCGGATTTGGCGAAAGCGAAATGACTGAGAAAGAAGAGAAGCAGTAGCGAGCGGAACATGAAGTGCTCTGACTCAAGCTAATTTTGGGGAAAGTGCGCGAGCACTCAATTCGTCGAATTCCAATTGATTTTATAGACAGTGAGGTGGGTATTGTCACTGTTTATGTAGACGTAATCATTGGTCGCGGCCATCACGAGAGGCGCGTCCGTATTGAGTAAGGCGACCGCGTCGCCTTGCTTGTTGAAGACGTAAATGCCACGGGCATACGCGACGCCCGCCGGGTTCGCGCTGCCCGGATTGTGGTAAACGAAAAGATAATCCGGCGAGGAAGCGACCGCTTCCGCCTGCAGCGCCTTGATCTCCGTGCCCGCTTCGAGCCGGCCGTTCGGAAGCATGTCGAACCAAACGAGAGAGCCTTTGAAGGCCACGAAAACTTTGTTCTGCCAAACCGTCGCGCCGCGCACGCAGCACTTGGTCGAGCCGACATCCGCGTAAGAGTCCTTGCCCACCAAGGAGAGCTGCGGCCCGCCGGTCAGCTTCAAGGTGTAAACGTAATCCTGCTCGCGGAAACCGTAGACGATGGGCATCGTGGGATGCACCGCCATGCCGCGATAGATATAGGCTTCGTCCTGAACGACCGACTCCGAAGCCGGGTTCTCGTTCTCACGCGGGTAACGGCGCACTTCGACCGGTGCCGCCGTTTCGCCCACGTTAAAGAGAGAGGTGCCGGCCACGCCGCTGGTGAAAACGTATTGGCCGAGAATGGAAAGGGCGCCGGAGGCATACCAATCGAAAACCCATTTACCGAAAGGGAAAGTGGTGTCGATGGTGTCCGAAACCGCGAAAGTCTTTTGGGGGAGCTCGGCGTTCGCGCCGATATCCGCGCGCATCATGCCGAAAGGACGGCCGGTCATGAACAAGGAATTACCCTTGATGGCGATCTGGGAGACTTCAATGTCCTTGCCGTTGAATCGGATTTCCTGCACCGCGGAAACGTTGGTGCGAGACGCGGGTGTCAGAGTATTCATCCGGACCGCATCGGCCTTGGGAATGCGCCCGTCCGTGCAAGCGGAGAGCGAGGCCATGAGGAGCAAGCCAATCAGTTGTGTAATCTTCGCTGCCATACTTGTGTTGACTCCGAACTTAAGACATTGCAAACGGCGCACCACCTTACCGCGCTTGAATCCCTTGGCTTTTCCCGTATTCCCGTGCGGGGAAAGTGTGAACTTAAAAGTGACCTGAAAAGTCCGTATACAAGCCGTAGAGTGGCGCTACTGTCGAACTTATGGACACCCCAAAATCGCCCGTTTGAGGCTAAACCGTCGTCGGCATGCGCTTGCATAAGTGACTCCTCGGTTTGGTCCGCTACTCAAGCGGACATGCTTTCGGAGGTTCTAGTGAAACAGGGAATGCGGCTTTTTGCGAAACCGGGCACTTTCATGAATCAGCTTCAGTGGTCCTCGAACCACTGGATGATTCTCGCGGCGTTTTTGACGCTATCGACGGTAGAGACCCTCCTGGGTAGCTCCCGCGGCTTCTACCTCGAAGTCGTGCGGGCCCTCCAGGCGCAGCTCGGGCTCTCCGAGAACCTCGCTTACGGCTCCATCATCGCCGTGAAGCTCGCCCTCATGATTGGTGGCGCTTACCTGCTCAGCCTCGGCGTCTGGTTCGCCGGCAGCCTCTTCGGCAAGCGCACCAGCCAACGGGTGCTCTTCCGTCGGCTCGCCATCGTATTCACCTTCTTTTTGACGGGCTACCTGCTCCAGGCCGCGTTCACCTCGAACGAAGGGCTCTTCCTGGTGGGCTACCTGTTTTATCTCTGGGGCCTCGTGCTCGGTTACTTCTCGATTCGCGAGCACTTCGTGCTCAATACGGTCGAGAGCATGGCGGTGGGCCTTTTCGCCCTCCTCCTCATCACGAGCAGCTGGCATTACTCGTCTCATTTTTTCGACGGGTTCGTTAAGACGGCTTGGTCCGAAATGGCGAAAGCACCGACAGCGTCTAAGCACACGAACGAAGTTCGTTAAGCTTTCGGTTAGCGGAGTTAAGACTTGCGAGGGGTTCTCTCGAGCCGTTCCCTTGGGACGGCTGGAGCGAGCCCCTTCGCGTTTTAGCGCTTTACCGTCGAGAGAGGCGAAGCCGCCTGAGCGAGACGCGCCGGGCGCTTGCCGCGCCAGCGGCCGAAATCGTGATAGCTCTTTCTCGCCACCTGGAAAATCGTCTGCTTGGGGCGAAGCCGCTTGATACCCAAATCGTATAGCGCCATGTCGGAAGCAGCCAGCGCCGTCTTGCCGCTATTGGTCTTCATCAGATGGGCGAGGTATTTCTCGACGAGATCCTTCTCGTTGAGGCCTAAAAGTTTATCCGCGCCCGTCTGACGAGCGGTGGCCAGCGCGCGCGCCGCCATCGCCTGAGCCTGCGCGTACACCTCGGCGGGAGATTGGCCCGCCTCCGCGTTTTGATTCGGCGCGCCCTGGGAAGTTAGCCCTCGGTCGCTACCCGAGCCACTGCCCCCGGCGCCGGCCGCGGTCGAAGCCGAGTCGTTGTAAGTCACATGGGGAAGCTCTTCGTGGCCGTTTGCCGACGAGGCCGCGAATTGCTCGGCGGAGAACTTGCTGGTATCGACGCCCGCCGCTCCCATGACCGCTTCCGGAGTAGCGAGCTGGCCGTTCACGAGCTGATTTACGAAATTGTCGCTATTGATGCCCGCTTCGCCCAAAGCCTTTTGCAGCTCCGGCGAGTTGACGGCTTCCGCCGCCGCCTTTTTTACGTCCTCGGGAGTCTGACCCTCGAGCTGATTGCCTGTGGGACCGTCGCTGTTTTTGCTGACGGCGTCGCCTGCTTTCTTGTTTTGCTGATTCACGCCCGCGGTCGCCGCCGCCTGAGCGAACTCGAGGCCGGCTTTGGCGAGTAGCGCCGCGCCTCTGAGCTGAGTCGGAAGAAAGGGGCTCATGAGCATGGGCGTACCTGCCGCGGTCAAAGAGATGCCGGCCGCCAAGGCCGCGCCGACACCCGCCTGCCCCTTCGGGATGGCGTCGTCTTCGATCTTCTCACGCCGGCCGCGTTGATCGTTTTTTTTCGAGTTGTCTTGAATCGAATTTACGTCGCCGACCGACTGTTTCACGAGGGGGTCGTTGGCTCCCCCGTCAGAGGGTCCGTCGTTACGGATGACGTTCTCGCCGTCAAACGGGTTACCTTCGCCCCCTTCAGCGCGAGCGGCGCCTGGCGCCACCGCGAGGCTCGCCAGTATCGTGAGGACTAGAAGGAGTCTCAGTTGCGTGTTCATAGTTGCCTACCTAGTTGCGAGAGGCCCTTTAGGCGCCCCTTCGAATCAAAATGCTTAAAAACCAGCGCTCAGAGAGTGGGGATCATCCCACTCGCCTTTGCCTTCTCGTATAAACTTCCGAGCTGACGAGCCGGGGCCTTACCCGAGGAGCTCGCTTTTATCGCTCTCGTCGTGCAGATTCCGACGGAAACGCCAACGTTCGACTTACAAAGTTTCTTGAGCGGGCTCGCCGAGAAAACGCCGAAGCTCTCTTGCGAGGCGCTTTCGTCCCGGCTCGGCGTGAGGCCAAGCGAGGCCAGGGTCGGTCCCGGTTTGACTATAGCGTAGCTCGAGTCCGAGCCATCGGAGCCGCTCGCGTACGATTCTTCGTTCGTACCGCCCGAGGAGACCCAGTCTTTATCGCCCGTGCGTTGATAAAAGAATCGGCCGCGCTCTTCGCCGGCGGGTTGCTGGGTCACGCCGAGACCCGCGCCCACGTCTCCGTCTCCACTCGAAAGCGGAGAGGCCGAGGCGCCGTTAATCTGAATGCCCGCACCGCCACCGCTGTTATCGGCAAGTGACGACGAGGAAGGCGCGATTCCGGAAGCCGCGGAGCCACTGCCCGCGAGCTGAGGCCGCGTCTGGCCGAGGCCTTGTGAAGGATCGACGACGTCGCTCACCGGAGGCGGCTCGGTCGCCGCGGTCTTGCTCGCGCCGGTCGGAATCGTCGCCGGTTTCTCGGCTTCCTTCTTCTTCTCGATCTTAAATTCTTCTTCCTTGGCCGGCGTCGCGGCTTTGGACTCGGACGACTTCGGCGACTCGAGCTTCAAAGCGGACAGCTCTTTTTTCGCGGGCTTTTCCTTCGAAGCGGTGTCCTTCGGCGTATTGCCGCCTTTGTCGTCTCCGCCGCCACTGGGTGATCCGCCGCCGCCCGAGCCACTTCCCGAGCCCGAACCGGAATCCGTGGGGGTTTCATTTCCCGCGTTCTGCTGGCCGAGATCGGTCGGAAGATTGCCGAGGGCGTTCTTCGCTTTATCTAAATCATTTTTGGCAAGGTTCGAGGCCTTAAAGAGATCGTCGAGCTGCTTGTTCAAATCGTCAGTGAACTTTTTGATGTCGCTCTTCTGAGCTTCCTTGTCCTTCTTGTCTTGCTCGGTCTT
This sequence comes from Pseudomonadota bacterium, assembly GCA_043767805.1. Taxonomy (GTDB): domain Bacteria; phylum Bdellovibrionota; class FAC87; order UBA2466; family UBA2466; genus CAZZHG01. The sequence continues at coordinate 5,212 of JAYUGC010000135.1, forward strand.
GGCGGCGAGCGCCTTGTCGATGGCCTCGCGGACCTTCTCGTTCTCGGTCTTGCCGTCGTTCTTGCCCGTATCGCCGTCCTTCTTATCGTCGCCAAAGCGATCGGCCAAAAGCTGCGCCACCACGCGGTTTAAGTCCGCGTCGGCGGTCTCGCCGAGCTCAGGGAACACTTCTTTAAAGGTATCCTTGAGGTCCTTGGAAAAATCTTCGTTGAGATCGGGGAGCTTATCGACGATACCGCCCAAAATGTCGGGATCGACTTTCTGAAATTGCGCGATCTGCCCCGTGAATTGGCGCAGCGTCGTGTTCGAGGTTTTTTGTAGTACTTCCTTCATGCGTTTCAAAGCTGCCGTTCTTTTGTTCTTCGCGTCCACTTCCGGCTTCGACTTCGGTTTTTCCGTAGTCTCGCTGGCCGTGGACGTGGAACCCGTTGTCGTATCCGATCCTGCGTGGTCCTTCTTAACGGACGGCTCCGCAAAACCTGTCGACGAGATCCACACTAGGGATCCCGCCATCAAATAACCAAAAACACTAGAGGACTTAAGTAATTTCAACACTTTAGCCACCTCGGCACGTTCCGCTTTTCCACTTCCGCTAATTCAGCTACGAGATAAGAAATTGCAAAGGCGGGGCCGAAAGCCTCAGGCAGGGGAGCACCACGCGTGCACGGTGCCCATTCTGGGTGTGCGGGGGTGTCGGCCATTAAGCGAGTGAAAAACGTTAATGATTAGAGCGACTCCACGGTCTTCACCTTGGGAACGGCTGAAAGTTCGCCACCGTAACAAGAAGTAGACGGGTGTCAGGGGTCAAAAAACTACGCTTGAGAGCCGAGCGACAGCGTGCGCGCCGCCGTCATCTGCGTCATCTCCACCTTACGGCTAGTGGAGTAGAGATACTCGCTAATCACGCGGAGCAGCTGCTGCTTCAGGTTGTACTCGATCGAGCCCGTGGGCCGGAAATTCGTGACGATGTCCCTGCACTCGCCAAGCTTCGCGTAGATTTCCTTGTCATTCAGGGGGATGAGGGGAAGCTCGTGATCCAGAGAGTGCAGCTCGATGTACTCGCGGCGCAGAATTTTGCCCGCGATCAAGGCGCTCTTACTGTGGGCCATGCGCACAATGAACTGCGCTTCGGTATCGAGAGGATCGAGGTACGTGAAAAGGATACCGCCCTCGGGCTCGAACCAGAGCTCGCTCTCGTTCAGGCCGTGAAAATGGCGAATCTTGTCCGTCGACCAATCCTCGAGCAAAGACTCTCCGACTTTTTTCGGAGAGAGAAACGATCGCATGTGCGCGCGAGCACTCGGCAAGATGGATTCCACCGTGAGCCGCAGGAAATCCTGGCCTTTTGCGTGAAGGCGCGCGGTCGCTTTGAAGAGCGAGCGATCCAGATGAAAATCGAGGGGGAGCAAATCTCCCTCGGGCACGTCGGCCCAACCCGCGTCACCGGTGCCGAGCACCAAGCGCACGAACGAAACATCCAGCACCGGCGCTTTCCAGTCGCCGAACGAAACGTAACAATCTCTGAGGGCGATCGGATTCACCAATTCCTTGCGGTCGCTTAAGCTTGCCATGATGCCTTCGAGAATAGGAAGCACTCCGCGCCTTTTCAAGCTGTTTCTCGGGACACGGCCGTGAGCTTTACCCGCCCCACTATGTGCGCTATTTTCATGGCCCTATGAAGGATGAATCGCGGCCCCAACGCACCTTCGAGCGAGGAAATGCCATGTTTCAAAATATTGTTTTTGTCGGCGCAAAACGCACTCCGTTTGGAGCTTTCGGCGGTAGCTTGAAAGAGCTTTCCGCGACAGACCTCGCGGTCCACGCGGCGGTGGCGGCACTGGCGGCGGCCAACGTCGATCCTAACGACATCGACCACGCTATTTTCGGAAACGTGCTGCAAACCTCGGCCGATGCGGCTTACCTGGCGCGTCATGCCGCGCTGCGCGCGGGCGTTCCTCAAGGCGTTCCGGCGGTCACGGTGAACCGGCTTTGCGGATCGGGTTTCGAAGCCATCGCCGACGCGGCCAATCGCCTCGCTCTCGGCCAAGCGAAATGCGTACTCGCGGGCGGCGCGGAGAGCATGAGCCAGGCGCCCTACGTCTTGAGAAAAGCGCGCTTCGGTTACCGCTTGAGTCACGGCGAAATGGAAGACAGTCTCACCTCGGCGCTCACCGACTCCTACGCGGGCATGCCCATGGCGATGACCGCCGAGGGCCTCGCGGAAGACAAGGGCATCACGCGCGCCGAGTGCGACGCCTTCGCGGTGGAAAGCCAAAAACGCGCGGCCGCCGCGGCAGCCGGCGGAAGATTCAAAGAAGAGCTCGCCACGGTGACCTTTTCGGTCCGAGGCAAGGAAACCTCTCTCGACAAAGACGAGCACATTCGTCCCGAGGCGTCGCTCGAAGGGCTCGCGAAGTTAAAGCCCGTTTTTAAAAAGGACGGCGTCGTTACGGCCGGAAACGCGAGCGGCATGGTCGATGGCGCAGCCGCCCTTCTCGTCACCACGCGCGATCGCGCCAAAGAGCGCGGCTGGCAAGTTTTGGGAGAGCTCGTCGATTTCTCGGTGGTGGGTTGCGATCCGAAACGCATGGGCATCGGCCCGGTGCCCGCGGTCAAAAAACTTCTCGAGGCCAATCGCCTGAAGCTCTCCGACTTGCGGTGGATTGAAATCAACGAAGCGTTCGCCGCTCAGTACCTGGCGGTCGAGCGAGAGCTCGGCAACTCCCGCGAAATCACCAACGCTGACGGTGGGGCCACCGCCATCGGCCATCCTCTGGGCGCGACCGGCGCGAGACTCGTCGCGCACGCGCTCTACGCGCTAAAAAAAGCGGGAGGCGGATGGGGCGTGACCAGCGCGTGCATCGGCGGAGGCCAGGGCATGGCTTGCCTGCTGAAAGTCTGATGCAGTGAGGGTCTCTTTCACCCAGCTCATATTCTTTTTCCTGAGCGCGGCCTCGTCACGCGCCTTTGCCGCTTCGGAGATTCAGTTCCGCGCGGATTTTTATTCACGCGATTTATCCAAAGACACTCTGCTCGAAAGAGGCAATGCCTGGGTCAAGCGAGACGATCGGGAGATCTGGGCGGACGAAATCCAGGTCGATTTCAAAAAGAAAGTCGCGGTCGCCAAAGGGCACGTTCATGTCCGCGATGGGGGCGTCGACATCTGGTCCAGCGAGGCCAATTACGATCTCGAGGGCGAGCAGGGCACCATGAACGACGCGGTTCTCGTCCGCGGGCAGATGGTCATCGCGGGAGTGGTGGTCCGCAAGGTCTCCAGCGAAACCTTCGAGGTCGAGGAAGGCACCTACAGCAATTGCAACACGTCGCTCATGAAAGACTCGGGCGTCGCGGGCTGCAAACTCGACTGGAAGCTCTACGGCCGGCGCTTCAGCATCACGACGGAATCCTACGCGCAGTTCTTCGACTCTCTCGTCTTCGTGCGAGACATGCCCATTCTATACACCCCGTACTTCATCATTCCGGTGAAAACGAAACGGCAGTCCGGCTTTCTTCTCCCCTCCTTCAGCGGCTCGGCGGGCCTCGGGGGCGGAAGCCACTTTCCGTTTTTCATCAATCTCGGTCCCTGGCACGACTTGACCGTCACCCCCGGCTACTATTCGAAGACCGGAGTTCATTCGGCTTTGGATTATCGCTACCAGTACTCACTCAGCGCCGGAGGACGTTTTCAGTTCTTCTTCACGCAACAGCGTTTTTCGAGCGACTTGAACAACCCGGCCGTCAACGATTCGGCGAAGCCGCGCCTTCTCGGGGTCTTGGGTGAGTGGGCGGTCTCCGCGGAGAACCATTTCGCTTTCGGAAAGCGTGGCTTCAGCCGGCAAAAGATTCTCGCGGTGAGTAACCCTTACTACACCCAAGACTACTACGCCGATCTAGGCACTTCGGCGAACGCTTCTTACCTTCGCTCCCAAATCGACGCGACTTATCCCTGGGATCATTGGCTGGCCACCGCCTTCATCCGTCAGCATCAGTCCCTAATTATTTCGAAGGACTCAGGCGCGGACGGCGGGGCAGTCACCGAGCTGCCCTCGGTGAACGTGTCGCGCGCCAATACCGGGCTACTGGGCAAAATCCTGTCCTGGGAAACCGATCTGTCGGCGACGGAATTTTTCCGCGCGCCCCAATTCGATCAGATCCCCCTCTCCCCGGCCAACTTCGGCACTAACTTCGATGCCAACCGCTCTTTCGACAGCAACGACTTTCTCCGTTCGGGGCGCCGCGTGCTCATCGAGCCGCGGCTCGTGGCCAACGTTCCCATGCCGCCCGGCTTTCAATTTCAGCCCGTATTGACCGCGGGGTCGCTGCTCTATCATTTCGATCTGCCGAGTGCCTCCTTCGTGCACCGCGAGTACTTGCAAGCCGAGCTTCCCCTGTCTCTTTACCTCTCTCGTCAATTTGAGACCAGCTTCTCGGGCTATGAAAAGATCAGTCACGTTTTCCAGCCACGGATCACCTACGCCCGCACGCTTTATGATTCCATCTCCGATCCGACCCACCCGTTTTTCGATAAGGCCATTGCCAATCCGCGCTTCGACATCCGCGATCAGTTCTCCGAGTTCGAGTATATGCGCTTTGAGCTCATCAACCGTTTCCGCCGTAAAACGGGAGATTCCCGTGAGCGTTTCTTTCTGCTCCAACTTTCCGAGCAATATAACCTGAGAAAAGTGCCGGGCGATCCCCGGTATGGCAAACGCCTAGGTCCGGTTGAAATCTTCAGCGAGCTTGCCGTCTGGCGCTTCGCCATGCAGCTCCAGGCGACGTACGATCTGGAGCTCACCACCGGGCTCCTGGGCCCCGGCATCCGCGAAAACAGCTGGTCGGCGTCTCTCCAATACGCCGCCAACGCCATGGACTACATCCGCTTCAATACGCTGCTCCGAAACAAGTACGACCCGTCTCTATCCGCGCAGTCCCTTTATTTGGATTTCTATCAGACGCTACCGCTGTTTTTCGACCTCGCCGGCACGGCCGAGTACTCAATGCGGGGCGCGGGGCTTCTCGGCTACTCTCTGGCGTTTCATTTCGGCATGAAGGAACGGGCGTGCTGGGGCATCTCGCTTCGCACCGGAAGAGATTCCTTGAAGCGGCCTTTCGTGAACTTGGATTTTCGGCTCAATTTCGGCAACCCGGGGAGTCTATGACGGAAGCGGTACTCATTCTCGCGGGAACGCCCTTGGACGACTCTGCCCCTTTGAATCCCGGCACGCGAGCGGCCGCCGAAAAGGCGGACCTCATCATCGGCGAATCGAGAGGCGTGATGATGCGCTACTTGAGAGGCATCCCCGACCTCGACAAGAAAACGTACTGCATGGATCCACCCCGCAAGGACACCATGGAGATGATTCAAGACGCCCTCGCCGCTTTGAAAAAGACGGGCGGCACGGCGGTGCTTTTCTCGGACACGGGCATGCCGGTGCTCTTCGATCCCGGCTCGGAGATCCTCGAGTATTGCCGCTCTCTGGGATTTCGCATCCGCTCCTCGGAGGGCTCCACTTCCTGGGGCATGGCCTGCGCCCTTTCGGGGTGGGAGCCGCCCTTCCTGATTCTAGGCTTTCCTCCCAGAGACACCGAGGATCGAGTGGGCTTTCTCTCGGGCCACAAAGACTCGGTGTCTCTGGGAGGAAAGCCTAGAATCAGGAAGGGCGGCTCCCACCCCGAAAGGGCGCAGGCCATGCCCCAGGAAGTGGAGCCCTCCGA
>JAYUGC010000136.1:0-3964 GCA_043767805.1 Pseudomonadota bacterium
CTGGAGTCGATGTTGTTTTCGGCCGAGCATCCGGTTGGGATCGAGCGCTTCAAGGCGGCTTTTGGCGAAGAGAACCCGCCGTCGGATGAATCTATCACCGAAGCGCTCGCCGCCATTCAGGCGCGTTATCAAGGCGCGGGTTACGGCTTTGATTTGCGTCAGGCGCAAAGCGGGTATCATTTTGTCACCAAAGCCGAGAACGCGGAGTACCTGCGTACTTTTCTCCAGCAGAAGCCTTTCCGCTTGAGCCGGTCGGCTTTGGAAGTTTTGGCCATCATTGCGTACCGCCAGCCCATCACGCGCGCCGAGATTGATAGCGTGCGCGGCATCGATAGCTCGCATTTACTTCGAGTCCTCATCGAGCGCGATATTGTGCGCATGGGGGGTAAGGCCGAAGTGCCCGGCCGTCCCGTGCAGTACGGAACGACGCCCCGGTTTTTGGAAATCGTCGGGCTTTCGACTTTAAATGATTTGCCGCCACTTTCTGAGCTCGAGCAGCTGCAAGGCAGCGTGCCTGAGCGCGAAGACCCCATGGAACATGGGCTCGATAAGTTCATGCAAGGCCAGGAAGCGGCCGAGAAAATCGACGAAGAGAACCAGGCCGAGTTCCAGGAGATCAATTCGCTTCTCGAGACCGTGCAGAACGCGGACAAGGAAGTCTTCGAATCTCAGCTCCATGCGGAAGTCGCCGCGGAAAATCAGGCGGCCCTCGAAGCTTTCCAGGCGAGCGCTCCCAAAAAGTCGCGCAAGAAAGTCGTGACTGAAGTGACGTACGAAGATCTCGTCGTGACGCCGAGCTCGATTGAAGGCGGCGGCGTGCAGATGGCGCTTCCCGAGGCCGAGCCAGGTGAAGTCGAATTCGCGACCGAAACGGGCGTCGAAGAAGCGGACGACATCGAAATCGAAGCGGAAGCCGATGCCTTGATTGCGGCGGCGGACGACATCGCGGGAGAGGCCGAGTTCGCGAAAGACGAAGAGCCTCCGCCGGAATCGAATGCCTAACACCATCGTAGAGCGCCTACTTTCGAAACTTCCTAAAGACGCGGTTCTTACAAGCCCGGACGACTGCGCCCCTTATGGCACCGACTGGACGAACACGCCCGGTAAGCCCCGGCTAGTGGTACTTCCTCGCACGACGGAAGAAGTCGCCTTCATTTTGAAAACCTGCCACGAGCTCAAAGTGCCGGTCGTTCCTTCGGGCGGTCGCACGGGACTCGCGGGTGGGGCGGTCGCTCACAGAAACGAACTAGTCTTAAGTCTCGGGCGGCTTCGGCGCATGGACCCGGTCGACATCGCCACTCGCAAAGTGCGCGTGCAGGCGGGAGCCGTCACCCAAAGCGTGCACGAGCATTGTCAGTCGGTGGGACTGACGTGGCCCATCGATCTTGCGGCTAAGGGCACGAGCCAAGTCGGCGGCAATTTATCGACGAACGCGGGCGGCCTGAGAGTCATTCGCTACGGCATGGCTCGAAAGTGGGTATCGGGACTGCAAGCGGTCACCATGGCGGGTGAAATCATTGAGCTCAACGGCGAATTAGAAAAGAACAACACGGGCTACGACCTCGTGCAGATGCTTTGCGGGAGTGAGGGCACGCTTGCCGTCATTACGGAAGCGACGCTGAAGCTCGTGCCGGTCGCCCGCCAAGCGGTGACTTTTTTCTTCTCGGTGCCCGACATCGATTCGGCGCTTGCCGTGTTTGAGAGTGCCCGCGTCAAAGCGTTCGACATTCTGGCTTGTGAGTTTTTCTCGGCGAAATGTTTAAGAGCGGTGGGAGATCAGCTCGGCCGCTTTAGTCCGCTCGGTCAGCCCGGCAATTTCTATCTGCTCATCGACGTGGAGCAGGGCGATGTGGATCTCGATCCATGGCTGGAAAGCATTTTGGAAAAGGGACTCGTACTAGACGGCCTTCTCGCGCAATCGAGCGAAGAGAAAAAGGCCGCGTGGTGTTTGCGGGAAGGCATTACGGAGAGCGTGCAGAAAATCGCGCCCCTTCGAAAGTACGACGTGTGCGTGCCGCTTCGTCAGATGCAGACCTTCCTGGATCTAGTTCAGGAAGAAGTCGTGAAGCACCCCATCGAGCTCTATCTCTTTGGCCACCTCGGAGACGGAAGCCCCCATCTCAATCTGCTGAAACCCCAGAGCACGGATTTACCGACCTTTGATAAAGCCTGCGACACCTTTGAGAAGGCGCTCTTTCAGCTCCTCAAAAAAGTGGGCGGCAGTGTCTCGAGCGAGCACGGGATCGGTGTTTTGAAAAAGCACTGGGTCGAGTTTATCCGCACGCCGGTCGAGATGCGGCTTTTCCGTGAGATTAAGCGCGCTTGGGACCCCGAAGGGTTACTCAATCCCGGCAAGATCATCGACTGAGCCAAAACGGCCGATAAGGTAACGTGCCTATTCGCCTCAAATTGCTGCGCTGCGCCCTGTTCACTCTTGGTGCGTCTGCTTTCGCGTTCGATTCAGGCCACGTGCTACACGTCTCTAAGACGGGGTGGAACTCGCTCGTGAAGATGGAAGTCTCTCTCGGCTCCATGGTTTGTGCGCAAGACCGGGGGCAAACGATCGCTTGCGGGGAAGTGCGGTATCAGTGGGGCACGAAAGTGGTCGTTCGCTGGACTCGCCGGGCAACTGGCACGGTGCCTAAGAGGGACATGGTAGTCACGTTTGGTGAGGACATGGAGACGATGCTCATGGAAGTGCCAAACGGGATTAATCCATTCGAGCTCGAATCCGAATCGGCGGGATACCTCTTTGGTCTCAGCACGCAAAAATCCGCAAAATGAAGCTAGTTCTTTTAATAGTGGCGCTGCTCAGAACGTCCAGAGTGCCCACGAGATGACCAGAAGCACCAAGCCCACGCCGAGCCAATGGTGCTTTTTAAAGTTGATCATTATTCACAATCTTTCTTGAAATTATCGACGGTGAAGACCGTTTTCGGAGCAGCCGTAAAAAACGCTTCGACTTTGGTGACGGTGGCGCGAAGGCGGCACGCCGTCTTGCCTTTATTGATTTCGTAATTGATCTCGACGTCGGTTTTCAACGTCTCGCGGTCATGGCACATGAAGCGCGGGTCGGACTTTACCCATTCGTACTTCACAACCGATTCGTTCGTGAACGTGGTGCTGGAGATTTTCGCATCGGAAATCCGAAGACTCGCGTGGGTAAGCACCTGGGCGGCCGCTTCGTTAAAAAAATCGGCCCGCATCTCGAGAGGCATCGTCGAGCAAGCAAAAGAGGGGACCGCCACCAGAAGACCAAGAATGAAATAAGTTTTCATGCCCAGACTATTCCAACACTTGTTGCATCTCGTCAAGAATGATATCACGCGTTAAATCATTTGGGAGGTAGTCCATGTCAATTTCTAAGTTACTGATTTTATGCAGCTTGCTCGCAAGCACGTCGTTCGCCGGAACGTTCCTCTGCACGAACCGCGAGAGCTTCAACGGCCCCGTCTTGTTCAAGTTGACCACAAAAGCGGGAACGCTCACCTACAACAAGGCCTCGTGCTCGCTCTCCAAGATCAAGTACAACCCGACCTCTCCGAAGTACGAGGGTTGGATTCGTTTAGGCGCCGGAAACACGAAGGGCTGCGAAAACCTGGGCACCGCTCTCCACGACGGCTCTAAGGAGAAGATCGATTTCTACTGGATCAGCGTCAGTAAAGAGATGCAGGCCGGAAACGACGGCTTCGCCCAATTCGGATACCAAAACATCTGGGACCCAGGCGCCGGCGGCGAAGCCAAAATGTTCGTCCGTTGCCGCACGAGCAACTAACTAATTATTCAGCGCTATGAGGCCCAGCCTTCCTCAAGGAAGGCTGGGCCTTTTTTATGTGCGCCCAGCATGGGCGTTGTCTTGTGGGTGAAAGTCCCGCCGAGAGGAGATCATCCTGATCGAAGGGAGCCGCAACTGCGCGAGGGTGACCGAGCGTGGGAAGGAAGCGGGAAACGAAACCGTGGGCCG
>JAYUGC010000137.1:0-10792 GCA_043767805.1 Pseudomonadota bacterium
TTTCGAGCTTGCTTGAATGGCGTTGACCGAGATCGAGGGCAGGCGGGTCATCTTTTCCTGAGGGGACGCGGGCCCGCCAACGATCTGAGTCTTGGGAAGCAGGCCCGCTTGCTTGCGGTAGTCGTCGTCGGTGTAGTTGAGGCTCGCGAGGCTTTTGGCTTCCAAGGGACTCATCGGCAACACTTCGTCGTAAATGCCGGGGATGGCGATCTTCCCTTCCTTGTCGGTGAGGGAAGCGAGCATCTTGGAAAGCGCGAGCACGGGATCCGGGCCGGGGCCTCCCCACATGCCGGAGTGAAGGGGCTGTTTCATGGCCTTCACGGTCACTTCCATGCCGACCAGGCCTCGAAGGGAGGTAGTGAGCGTCGGAACGCCCACATCGAAGTTCGAGGTGTCGGTGAGCACGAGACAATCGGCCTTCATCTTGTCTTTGTACTTTTCGAGAAACCCTTCGAGATGAGAGGAGCCGATCTCTTCTTCGCCTTCGATCAAAATTTTCACGTTGAGGGGAAGCTTCCCCATGACCTTGAGGTACGCGCGGATCGCGCTGGTATGCACGATGATGCCGGCTTTATCGTCCGCCGCGCCCCGTCCGTACAAGCGATCTTCGATCTGCACGGGCTCAAAGGGCTTCGTCTTCCAAACTTCCTCGCGGCCGGGAGGCTGAACGTCATGGTGGGCGTAGAGCAAAAGCGTGGGCTTTCCAGGAGCGTGGAGCCAGTCGGCGTACACATAAGGATGGGCTTTCCCAATCCTCAGGATTTCGACGTGCTCAAGGCCTTCTTCGCGGAGCAGGCTTGCGACCGCCTCGGCCGAGCGCTCGACCTCTTCGGTATTGAAACCGTCGAAGCTGACCGAAGGAATTCGAACCAGCTTCTTCAGTTTCTCGAGGGAATCGTTGAACTCGGCGGCGGCGAAATCGGCGACTTTGTCCATGAGGACCTCCGCCTGGAGGTATATCCTCAAGTGGCGCCTACCTGCAAAGCCTCCTTGACACCCACCCCCGGGAAAGAAAAAGTAGCCGCTCATGGCGCAAATTCTCGACGGTAAAGTGGTTGCCGCGGCGGTCTACGAAGATCTGAAGCGGCAAATCGCGAAGCTCCCGGTGGTTCCCAAGATTGTTTTTCTGCGGGTGGGGGAAGACCCTGCTTCGCGCACCTACGTGAACGCGAAGGCCAAAAAGTCCCAGGAGCTGGGGTTACTCAGCGAGACGGTAGTGCTTGCCGAAAATGTCACCGAGGCCGAGCTCGTTGGCTGGATTGTGCGATTGAACAAGACGGCGGCGGTGCACGGCATCCTGGTGCAACTTCCGCTGCCAAAGCACCTCGATAAGGCGAAGATTTTGGGCCTCATCGATCCGCTGAAAGACGTGGATAGCCTGCACGCCGAGAACGTGGGGCTTCTCTTGCAAGGCAATCCTCGTTACTTGCCCTGCACGCCGGCGGGCGTGGTGCAGATTCTCGACCATTACAAGATTCCCATCGCCGGAAAACGCGCGGTGGTCGTTGGACGGAGCGAGATTGTCGGAAAACCGGCGGCGCTTTTACTTTTGCAACGAGACGCCACCGTCACCATCTGTCATTCGCGCACCGTTGATTTGGAAAAGATCGTGTCGGAAGCCGATATCGTCGTGGCGGCCGTCGGCCGGCCGAAATTTTTGAAGGCCGCGCACATCAAGCAAGGCGCCGCCGTTTTGGATGTCGGCATCAACCGCGTGGACGACAAGCTGTGCGGGGACGTGGATTTCGACGCCGTTCAAGCCAAGGCCGGTTTCATCACGCCGGTGCCGGGCGGAGTGGGCCCCATGACTATTTGCATGCTGATGAGCAATCTCGTGCGAGCCGCCGGTAAAGCCAGCTAGAGCAGCTGCTTTGCTTTCCATGCCCCGAGAATCTTATTGAGTTGGGCGGCAATGGCGCCGGGATTGCCCGCGTTGTCGATGACGTGGGTCGCTGCTTCGAGCCGCCGTTTGTCGTCGACTTGAGACGCCAGCATCTGCGCGGCGAGATTCGCGTCGACGCCATCCCGATCCTGAAGCCTCTTGAGGCGAACCTCGGGCGGCGCCGTGACTACGATGAGCTCGTCCAAATGTTTTTCGAGGCCGGCCTCGAGAATGAGCGCGGCCTCGCAGACGATGATCTTCTGGCCCGAGGCTTGGGTTTCCCTGGCCTCCCGCTCGAACGTTTTCCAGATGACCGGGTGCAGGACTTTTTCGACGCGCGACCGATCGCTCGGATGGTTGAAAAGATGCTCGCGCAGCGCGCGCCGGTTGAGGGCGCCGTCTTTTAGGATGTGAGGGCCGCAGATTTCCGATATTTCCACGGCGAGTCTCGGGTTCTCGTCGACGACGTTTCGCCCCACCGTGTCCAAGTTGACGACCTTGATGCCGTGTTTTTGCAACGCGGAAGCGACGGTGGACTTGCCGGAGGCGATGCCGCCCGTCAGGCCGACTCGGAGGAAGTTGCGTTCCATGGCTTCCATCCTAACCGCTCTCCTCGCTTCCGCCAAAGGAGGCTTAAGGCGATGAGAATCAAGAGGGCCGCGAAGCGAAATTTCGGAGTCTCGGTGGTTTGAAAGAGCTGCCGGGAGAGGCACGGCCATAGGGGCGTGAGCGGCACGGAGAGCGACGTCGAAAAGACGAGTACGGCAAGCGCGCCGCTCACCATGAGAGCGGCACTTAGGCCCCGCTTTCGGCCTTCGCTGGTTCCATCCCAGACGAGTCCTAGTAGAAGCGCCCATACGGGAAATATCGCCGACAAATAGCGTGGGCCAGGAGTCAGGCCGCCGTGCCATCCATTAAAGGAAGCGTTCATCAGAACTAGGCCCATGAGTCCCAACAAAGAGAGGCTGGCGAGTTTCTTCTTCTCGCTCGGCGGGCCCAAAATCAGCACGGCCGCGACGGGCACGAGGAGAAGGATCCAGGGCTGAGTCCAAAGCAGGCCGCGCTCGGGGCCCACGATGAGATGGCGGACCGTCTCCACGTTGGGAAGACTCAAGATGCCCCATAAAGGATGGCTCGCCACCGAGTCCACGTACTCGGGGTTTTGATAACGAGAGGCGAGGGTAAAGGGACTTCCAAAGGCAGACTGATGATAAGCGACCCAGGCAAAGGCCGGACCTGCCGCTCCGAGGAAAAAAGCCGAGAGTCGGTTCTTGAAAGCCGGGAAAAAGGCGAGAGCGGCGGCCGGTAAAAGGGCGATGGAGCCGTAGTCGCTCAAGACGGCGAGGCCCAGGGCAAGACCTGCCAGAAACGCCTGTCCTTCCAAAGCCGCGAGGGCGAAGGCGAATAGGGAGACGGCCGTGACTCCGTGGCCAAAAAACGTATTCATGAAAAGCGAGGCCGTGCTGCCAAAGGCGAGAGCAAAAAGAGAAAGGTCTCGCGCCAAAGAGCTCGCGCCCCGGCGCCGAAGGAAATGGCCGGCGGCCGCGAGGAGCCAGGCAAAAGGTAAAAGCTGGAGAAGAAAGGCGAGTATTTTTTGAACGCGGGCCTTGTAGCGGTAGCGGAACTCGTCTCGCGCGGCGCGATCGGGAAGGGACGCGGTTCCGGCTTTGTCGATTAGCCAATAAAAAGGAAAGGCAAGGAGACTCGGGCCGGGAGCTTTGTTCGAATAGTAGTGACCATCCGGAGCGCGGGCCCAATCGCCCGTTTTTGTGTGATAGGCGTCAATGCGAGAGCTGTGATCTTCCGCCCAGGCGTTCAATAGAAAGTAACGGGAATCGGAGTTGGTGCCGCCGGGAAGGGGGAAGGCTAGGTTCACCAATAGAAAGAGCAGAATCCAGGGCGCCGCTCCGGACGCCAAAACCCACCGCTTCACATTCCCCATGTCAGAGGTCTACCCGTTCCGGGGACGGCGCTCAACTTCAAGATTGGGAGTGGTTGTCGGGAGGCACGCTTTCCAGTAAAACTTCCGTATGAAACCCCTCGTCCTTTCTCTTTTGTTTCTGTTTTCCTTGAGCGTTCAGGCCGCTCCCGTCGTGTTCATGACGGACTTCGGGCAAGTCGACGACGCGGTCGCCATCTGTAAGGGCGTCATGCTGGGGATTGCGCCGTCTTTGACCATCGTGGATCTGACGCACGACATCCCGCCCTTCGCCATTGCCGACGCTGCCCGTTTTTTGGCCGGCGCCGCCGAGTACTATCCGGAAGGCACCGTGTTCGTGACGGTGGTCGATCCGGGGGTGGGCAGCAACCGTAAGCCGCTTGCCGCCAAATCGAAACGCGGTCAGTACTTCGTGCTTCCCGACAACGGATTGCTAACTCCAGTCGCCGAACGTGATGGGCTCGAGTCCGTACGAGAGATTCAAAACACGAAGTGGATGATCAAGTCTCAGGTGTCCTCGACCTTTCACGGGCGTGACATCTTTTCCGCCGTGGGGGCGCATCTGGCCAAGGGCGAGACCTTCTCGGCCGTAGGGCCCGAGGTCGCGACTTTCGTGAAGATCGAAGTGAAGCTACCGAAGGTCGTCGAGACGGGAGTCGACGGAGAAATGATGGCCTTGGACGGCCCGTACGGGAACGTCATCACCAACGTTCGCATGACCGATCTCGAGAAAGTGGGTCTCAAGATGGGCGATACCGTCAGCGCGACCCTGGGCAAACAAAAGGTGAAGTTCCCGCTTACGCTCACCTTCTCCGACGTAGCGGTCGGGAAGCCGCTCTTTTACATCGACTCGAAAGGGTTCGTCGCGCTCGCCGTCAACCAGGGCAATTTCGCGAAGCAGTTCAAAATAACGCCGCCCCGGCCTATCACTTTGTTGAAAGCGGCGAAGTAGGAGCAAGTCATGGACGTTCGCCTTTTACAAACCATCTTGAGCCAGCCCACCGCTCCTTTCCGCGAGTCCTTCGTCATTCGCACGGTGTCGGAGTTTTTGACTCAGAACAAGATTCCGTTCTTCACCGATCCCGTGGGTAATCTCGTCTTGGGCGTCAGCTCCGCCGAAGCCTATCTGGAGATGGTGAACCGCCCTTCGAGTCATCCGGTCTGCGTCTACATCGCTCACATGGATCACCCGGGCTTTCACGGCGAAAAATGGATTGAAGACGACGTCCTCGCCGTCAAATGGTACGGCGGCTCGCCGAAGAAACATTTAGTGGGCGCCAACGTTTGGGTGGCCGATGCCATCAAGCTGCGCGGCGAGGGTAAAATCACTCAGGTAAAGCTCGTCAAAGGCGGCCGGGGCATGGACACCGCGCGCATCAAGGTGAAGGGCTTTTCCCGCAAGGACACGCACGATCCGTCGGTGCTCTACGGCGCGTTTCGTTTCAAGAAGCCTTATTGGAAAGTGGGCGATCGGATTTACACCAAAGCCGCTGACGATCTCGTGGGGGTGACCACCATCGTTTCGCTCGCCGCCGCGCGCGCCAAAGCCGCTCCGGCGGACGGTCCCGCATTCCTGGGTCTTTTGACTCGCGCCGAAGAGGTCGGCTTCATCGGCTGCATCGGGCATTTGGACTTGGGCTGGTTATCGTCGAAAAAACGGCCCGTGATGTGCGTGAGCCTCGAGACTTCCCGTACGCTTCCCGGCGCCATTCCGGGAAAAGGCCCCGTGGTCCGCCTGGGCGACCGGGCAACCACGTTCGATCCGGGCGGCATTCAGGTTTTTACGGGCCTCGCCATCAAGACCCTCGGCAAGAAGTTTCAAAAGCGGATCATGGACGGCGGGACCTGCGAGGGGACCGCGGCTACCGTGTTCGGCCACCCGACCATCGCCATTTCCATTCCGCTCGGCAATTACCATAACGAAGCATTCGAAGGCGGACCGGAGTGCCGGGGCAAGGAAGGGCCTGGACCGGAGTTTGTGCATCTTTCCGACGCGAAGGGAATGTACACGCTCTGCGAAGGGATTCTATCCCCCGACTTACCTTGGGCGGATCCTTGGGGTGCCCGGCGCGCGCAGTTCCAAGCCGCTTACAAGAAAGCGCAGCCTTTACTGGACCAGCGGTAAATCGGCGTGGCTCGAGTATTCCCAGAGCGAGCCGTCATAGTTCGCCACTAGAACTCCCAGTCTCGCCTCGAGAAGTATCGCGACACTCGGACGGAACCGTTTGCCGCAAAGGTGTTTAGAACCATGAGAAAGAGTAGATGCATGAGGCCATTCGCTTTGGGATGTCGTTGCTATACTAAGGCCAGTTTTTACCCTGTTTCGCCGAGGTTCTCCATGAAATCCCTCCTAACTGGTTTACTTCTTTTCGCGGCGGTGCAAGCCCGGGCTGCCTTCGACGTGTCTCATGCGAAGTGGGACTCCTTCTTGAAAGCCCACGTCACGGTGAACGGACCGACGAGTACCGTCGATTACAAAAAGGCGAAAGCAAATTTTGGGGCCGCCAGCGACTATCTTGCCTCGGTGTCCGCCGTGCGGAGGGCGGAGTACGAGGCCTGGTCTGCGAATCAGAAGATGGCGTTTCTGATAAACGCCTACAACGCCTTTACGGTTAAGCTCATCGTCGACAATTACCCGCTGAAATCCATCAAGGACTTGGGCAGCCTTTTTAGGAGCCCTTGGAAGAAAGAGTTTTTTCAGCTCTTCGGGGAATCGCAAAGGCTCGACGGCATCGAGCACGATCTGCTCAGAAAGCACTTCAAAGAGCCGCGCATTCATGTGGCGGTGGCGTGCGCGTCCCTTGGATGTCCCCAGCTCAGAAACGAAGCCTGGACGGCCGAAAAACTCGAGGCGCAGTTCGAAGACAGCATGAAGCTATTTTTGAGTGATGGAGTACGCAACCGCTACGATGCGGGAGAGAATCGATTCACGATCTCGAAAATCTTCGACTGGTACGCGGGAGATTTCAAGGATAGCGCCGGCTCCGTGCCCGCGTTTCTGGCTAAGTATTACGGCAAGACTCCCGAGGAGAAAAAGAAAATGGAGGAGGCGAGACTCGCCTACTCGGAGTACGACTGGCGTCTCAACGAGACGAAGTAGTGGTGAGTGCTATGGACGTCAGCCGAAGATCGAAAGTCGACTGAGTGTCGTCTCCGTCGGACTGAATCCAAAGGCCGATCGCCCGGACGTCGGGCTCGAAGGTTTTTTCGAACGCAAAGGGCCCGGGCTTTTCGAGGCGCTTTACCGTATCTTCGAAAAGATAGTGGCTCATGGGGTGGTGGCGGGTGTCGCCCGGTTCCCCACTTTGAGAGAGCGTGAGAAAATGCACGCCACCGAACGCGCGATTGGGGAGACTGTCCGTCAGCCGCTTGAGCCAGCTCGGCGCGAAGAGACGCTCGAACCAGTTAAGCGATTTCTTTCCTTCCAGAACGACCCCAAGCCGGAGCGCGAAATCATCCGCCCCTTTCTCTCCCTCGGTTTTGCCCGGAAGTAGCGTCGGTAAAGCGGATACGGACCCCTCGGCCGCGAGGGCATGGAGCGGCAGAGTCTCGTCGAAATGATAGAAGAGGGGGCTTGCCGAGCGCTTTACGGAAATGCGGAGCTCGTTGTCGGAAAAGGTGATTTCGTTCGCGGGCTCGTTGCCGTAACGAAGGGCGTGCCAGTGATCCCCTCCGGACAAGGGAAGGGCGAGCACGGCGAGAAACGCTTGTTTGGGAAATAGCTGTCCGAGGGTGCGCATGGTTTTAGCAGCAGGCTCCCCCGGGGGCGGCGCCCACCGGTCGCGTGTCCGGAGCGCAATTGAAGAGCCCGAAATGCTCCGTGGTGTCGCCCACGATCTTAAAATGAGGACCGAAGCGAGTTTCGCTGAGCATGGCCGCCGTATTACTGCACACTAGCAGGGGGCGGTTCTTCTCAAAGAGATGGTGATCGTCCAGGGCGAACTGATTAGGGGAGCACGGGATGGTCCCCAGATAGTAGGCGACCTGTCCGTAATCCTCGCACTTGTCTTCGAGAGACGCGATCTTGAAGGCGCGGATCGTGAGCGAGTAAAAATCGAGGTTGCCGATCTTGGCCTTCACTTCGGAAGAAAAAGAAGCGATGGGACTTTTGGCCATGACGCGAAAATCCAGCCAGCCGGTCTGTAGCATGAGCCGCCGGAAGTCTTCTAGATAGAGCGCGCCGCCCAGACACTCTCCGAGAAGCAAGGGATCGGTCTTCAGGGGCTCAGGCACTCGCCGGCCCGAAAACACATCGCAGAAGTAAAGCTCGCCGCCCGGTTTCAAGACGCGAAAAATCTCGGCGAACACCCGCTCTTTATTCGGAGCTAGGTTCAACACGCAATTGGAAACGACGACGTCGATGGAGCCTGACTCGATGCCCGCCGCTTCGAGTTGCTCGATGTACCCCTTTTTGAAGTGCACGTTCGGAACGTTATAGCCGTAGAGTTTGGTGTGAAAGTCGACGTATTTTTCGGCGATGGCGAGGGATTTGTCCGTCATGTCGACGCCGATAACTTTGCCTTTCGCTCCTACCAGTTTCGACAGCACGAAGCAGTCGCGCCCCGTGCCGCACCCGAGATCGAGCACCGTCTTTGCTTCGAGGGCCGCCGGAATCGGAGAGCCGCAGCCGTAAAAGGTCTCCTGAACTTCAGGGTGCACCGCGCGGACAATGTCTCGCAAGGACTCGGGGATGGCGTCTACCGTGCAACAAGCTCCCGTTTGGAGATCGGCCTTGGTCTGCAGCACACGGCCGTAATAGTTCTGAATGCTCTCGTGTACTTTGGTGTCGTGGGCCATGTTTTCTTTTCCCCTGGTCGTCGCCGAGCTAACGTCTATAATTAGGACGATTTAAGTAGTGAACCCTATCACACGCGCGGTCTCGTCTTAGGTCAAGCGTCTCAAGAAACAGAGCGATTATGGCGTTTTCAATACCACCGTTTTTTTGGGTAACTTCAAAGAGATTCCGGACCTCATTCGTTTTTTTCGCCGGCACGCCGATGTCGCCGGCATGGCGTCCTTTCAGCTGCAGGCCGAGACGGGCCGTGGAGAGCTTCGCGCGAAAGACCCAGGTTCCCGCCTACTACGAAGTGGATTTTATTTCTTACGATTGGACCGTGAATCGCTCGCCGAAAGCCCTTCGATAACGCATAGGGACACCCCCTGCCTTTTCTAAAAAGGTTGAAGCTCCGGTTGGTTATCTCGTTAGAGGTGTTTCTTCTCGATAAAACGCGACGCGTCACCTCTAGCTTGGGCTCTGTTTTCTCTCCTGCTTGTTTGCAAATACCACCGAGCCCCCTTATCGTCTCGAATCGTAACTGTAATATGGGTGGGACAGGGCAATGAAACTGGCCGCGATTTTGGGTGTCGGACTTTGGGTGAGCCTGGCTTTTGGGGCTCCGTCGCTCGCACAAGGGGAACCCAATCCCGCCGAAGACCTGCGCGCCGAGCTGGATAAACTTAGAACGCAGCCGGACGAAGCTGAACGCTGGGTCCAAGAAGCGCATCTCCTTTTTTATCTCGCCGAGTACTTGGACGCTCCTGAAAAACAAATGCCTCTCTACACCGAGGGACGCGATCTCGCGAAAAAAGCGCGGCAAGTCTTGCCCGAAGACCCGGGCGCCACGTTATGGTGGGCCGCGAACCACGGTGGCATCGCCCGTTTGAAAAAGAATTTTTGGGCGCTCGGCGCGCTGAAGGACATCGAGAAGGCCTTGAGCGAATTAAAGGAGCGCGATCCTCAATTTGGGTATGCGGCGGCGGCGCGCATCCTCGGCAAGATTTACTTGGAAGCGCCCAGCTTCGTTTCCATCGGGTCCGCTTCGAAAGCAAAAGAGAACCTGCTCGACACGCTCCAGCGTTTCCCCGAGTTTCCCGGCAACCAGATTGGGTATGCCGAATATCTCGTCGACGACGGCGAAAAGGAAAAGGCCGCGGCGGTGGTCAAGCAGCTCGGCGCGAAAGGCGCCTGGGACAAAGGTGAGTTTGGGGATTTTCGCTGGGAAAAGCGGATGTGGCGCCAGCGGTTCGATAACCTCGTTCGCAAAACGTGAGCGAAGTCGGCGTGAGAGCGGGCGTAGAAAGGGGCTTGGAGTGAGTTGGGATTTAGTGCTGGTTGGGGGAGGGCTCGCAAACGGGCTCATCGCGTGGAAGCTCGCGGAGGCGCGGCCCGAATGGAACCTTTGCCTGGTAGAGAGCGAGCCCACGCTCGCCGGTAATCACACCTGGTCTTTTCACTCCACTGATTTGCCGGACTCGGCTTGGCAGTGGGTGAAGCCGCTGGTTTCCCAAAGCTGGTCCGATCACGAGGTGAATTTTCCGAAACGCCGGCGCAAGCTTCGCGGCGGGTATCATTCGATCCGCGCGGAAGATTTCTCGGCCCGGCTGAAAGAGCGGCTGGGAGAGGGGGTGCGCTGCGGCTCGCGCGCCATTCGACTATCGGCAACCGACGTGATCCTGGAAAGCGGAGAGCGGCTGAAAGCCCGCGCGGTCTTGGACGGACGAGGGTTTGTCGGCGCCGGTCCCCGGGCGTATCAAAAATTTCTGGGTCAGGATGTGGAGCTCTCCGCGCCGCATGGCCTCACGCGGCCCATGCTGATGGATGCAACCGTCGAACAACGGGATGGGTTTCGCTTTTTCTACGTGCTCCCTTGGGACGAAAAAACACTACTCATCGAAGACACTCGTTACAGTGATGGCCCTGAAGTAGACGTCGAGGAAAGCCGAAGGGAAATCGCCCGCTACGCTAGAGCGCGTGGCTGGAAGATCGCGCGCGTTTTGCGCGAGGAAGTGGGAAGCCTTCCCATTCCGCTTGCCGACGAAGCGCCGAGCCCGTGCATCGGAGCGGCCGCCGTTGGGGTGCGTGCGGGACTTTTCCATCCCACCACCGGCTATAGTTTGCCCGAAGCGGTGCGCTTCGCGGAAGCGGTGGCGGGCATCGACTACCTATCCTCGGGCGCGGTCCAACTGCTCGC
>JAYUGC010000138.1:0-10786 GCA_043767805.1 Pseudomonadota bacterium
CTCGGCGCGTAAATGGAACGAGGCTGGGGTGTTTCGCGCTTCCGCGCGGCACGTAAGCATTTATCTCAAGTTCAGGCGGGAAGCCTTAGGAGGTTAGGATGGGTCCCCCGACCGTCTCTCTGAATAGCGTACCTTGGATAGTGCTAGGGGCTTTGCTGTGGGCTGGTCTCGCTCGCGGTCTCGTTCTTTGTGAGAAGGAGTATCGCTCCATTCATTTAGGAGCTCGGCCTCAGCAAGAGCTGTCGCCCCTCGCCGAGTCCACTTCGGGGCTCGTGAAACAAATCGAAGACGCTCTCGCGCGGTTTCGCGGGGGTTCCGCCTCATTGCCTGACAGATTTACTTGCTCCTTTGGGCGTTGCTCCGTCGTTTCGGAGACGCTCCAAGAAGCGCTCCGAGCCGTCGGCATTGCGACTCAACGACTTGAGGTTGGAGATGCCCTTGTCGTAAGGGCAAACGGCGCGGGACGACGTTTACTTTTCTATCATTTTTTCTTGTTCATCGAGGGGAACCCGGGACGCGAGGGCATCATCATCGACCCCGCTTACCGCCAGTTCATGCCGGTAGCGGCCCGGGATAAATTTCCCGACGTGTTCGTGGGCACCAGGGACAAGCTCGTCGAAGCTTACCGGCAAAGTCAGCTTGGGTATCGGCAAACTCGGGAGGGACCGGAGAGCTACAATTACCTGACTCCCGAGGATCTCGTGGATCGGACGTACGGCTTTGGGACGAATTCGTTCCGGCGTCGGTTGCATCCAGCGCAGGAAGAAGGCTCCGGGGCCAAAGTGGGGCAACCTTAGCGGACTATTGTGTCTCTGGGCGGTTCCCGGCGGGAAAGTTTTCCGGTACAGTTCCCGCCAATGGGAGCTGTCCTTTTCTTACTGAAACGCTATCTCTTCCCGAAACGGGGAAGCTTGCTCACCATGGCGCTTTGGGTGTCGGTGGCCGGCGTTGCTTTGGGAATCATGCAGCTCATGCTGGTGCTCTCCGTCATGAGCGGTTTCTTGAAGCTCTTTGAGAAGAACTACACCCGCATCTCTTCCCAGCTCGTCGTCATTCCGAAGCAGAAGCGGGTAGGGGAAAACGTGTTCCGCCGCCAGCTGCTCGAAATTCCCGGCATCGAGGCCGTGACTCCTTTTGGTCTCGGCCAAGCCATGGTCATGAAAGACGGCGTCGGTGGCGTCACGCTCGAAGGCATCGAGGTCGATTCCTCGAAACAGGTCACGCCCTGGAAAGAGATTTGGGTTGCAGAGCCCCTCTGGGAGCTGCAGAAGAAAAACTCCTATTGGATGTGGATGGGTGTTCAGCTCGCCCGAAAGCTCGACGTCAAACCGGGGGATACGGTCGACGTCCTCATTCCCAGTCAGCGCACCGGCCGCCAGGTCCTTACCTTCACGGTGACCGCGCTCACCAAGTTCGGCATCTACGAGCACGATTTAAGATACGCGCGAGTCGACATCAGCTCGCTCAAAGAAGTGTTTCGCACGCACCATGTCGAGCCCATGTACAAGACGAAGATTTCCGACAAGGCGAACCTGGACGAAGTGTCCTTGGCGCTCGCCCGCCAGTTTGACGTGCAGATCGAGACCCGCAAGTGGAGCGAGATCCACGAGAATATTTTCAAGGCGGTCGAGCATCAAAAGAAGATGCTATTTCTGATTCTGGAGATCTTGGTGGCGCTCGCCGCGGTGAACGTCGTCAATCTCCTATTGATGAGCGCCTATCACCGCAAGCGGGACGTGGCCATCTTGCGCGCGCTCGGCATGCGTATGTGGAAAGTGATCGTCTTCTTCGTCGCTCAGGGAGCGGCAGTGGGGATGGCGGGCATCGGCTTTGGCGTGGTCCTTGGCTGGATTGCCTGCTGGGTCGCCGAGCACTTTCAGCCGACTTTACTCAGCGAGCGAGTTTACAACGTGACGCGGCTTCCGTTTCACATCGAAACTTATGACGTGTTCCTTGTCTGTGGGGCGGGGTTCGTCCTATGCATAGGGTTCAGTTTGATTCCGGCTTTCGGCGCCGCTTTGGCCCGTCCGGTGTCCGCCCTGCGAGATGAATGATGGCTTCCACCGAGAAAAAGATCCGATCCGACGCGCTTTTCACCTGCCGGGGCCTTTCCAAGGTCTACCGCCGCGCGGGCGCAACACCCCTCGAAGTCTTGAAGAACGTGGACCTCGATATTTTCCCGGAAGATCGCATCGCCATCGTGGGTAAAAGCGGCACGGGCAAGAGCACGCTGCTCCATCTCTTGGGTACGTTAGAGGGGCCGTCGGCGGGCAAGGTGCTCTTTCTGGGCCAGGACATCTTCGGCTTCGACGAGCCGCGACTCGCGTCGTTTCGAAACAAAGAACTCGGCTTCATTTTTCAGTTCCACTACCTGATGGTGGAGTTTACCGCCGTGGAGAACGTGATGATGCCGGCTTTGGTCGGCGGCATGAAGAAGAGTGAAGCGCGGGAAAAAGCGGAAGCGCTGCTCGGGAAGGTAGGCCTCGGCGAGCGATTGACCCATCGGCCGAACCAGCTTTCCGGCGGCGAGCAGCAACGCGTCGCCATCGCTCGCGCGCTCATGATGAACCCTAAACTGCTTTTGACGGACGAGATGACCGGGAATTTGGATCCGGTCACGGGCGCGCAGGTGTTCGAGCTCGTGATGGGTTTGCAGGCCGAGTTCAAGATGGCTTTAATCTCGGTCACTCACGATGAGCCGATGGCGGCTTCCTATGGGCGCATCCTTCGTCTCAAAGACGGACAGCTCCACAAAGAAAAGTGAATTAGCTTCTAGAAGTTACCTGATCTCGCCGAGGCGGACCCGGCCGACTTTTCCCTTTTCAAGTAGCCTCACCGTAGGTAGAATCCGTCCCTGAGTAAATTGAACAAATCCAAGTACTTAGCTTTAGGTAGTTCCGTGGGTTTTTGGGAAGGTTGTACAGCTTGAGGTCTTACTGGCGTCTGGGAGCCACCCTCTTTTGTTTTTTCAGCATGATCGCGGCCGCCGCGCCCAAGGGCGACGGCGCTACGATCCAATCCGTCGAAATTCGCGGTAACCGCAAGATCGAAGTCGACGCGATCCGCCAAAAAATCTCGGCGGCTGTCGGCTCGCGCCTCACTCCCGAGATCGTCCGCAACGACATTCAAAGCATCCACGGCCTCGGCTTTTTCGATCAGATAGAAGCGAGCGAAGAACCGCAGGGCGGGGGCGTCCGCCTCATCTACACCGTGCGCGAAAAGCCGGTCATCGCGAAAATCCTCTACGAGGGGCTCGATGCCCTCGAGGAAACCGAAGCGAAGGAATCCGTCGAGGTCAAAGAGTTCGAGGTTCTGGACATTCACAAGTTAAATAGCTCCGTCCAGAAGCTGACCTCGAAGTACGAGGAAAAAGGCTACTACCTGGCCGACGTCCGCTACGAGACCAAGGTCGACGACGCGCGCAACGAAGCTACGGTTACGTTCAACATCCAGGAAAACGACAAGATCCAGGTCAAGAACATCAACATCATTGGCAACAAGGTTCTCACCGACGAGGACTTGAAAGCCGTGATGCAGACGAAAGAAGGCGGCTTCTTCTCCTGGCTCACCGGCAGCGGTGCGTACCGCGAAGCCGTTTTCGAGCGCGACATCGCCGCCATGGGCTTTTACTACGGCACCCTGGGTTACGTGCGTGCCCGCTTCGGCAAGCCGGAAGTGACCGTCTCTCCTGACAAGAAGTGGGTCTACATCAGCTTCTTCCTCGAGGAAGGCCTCCAGTACAACGTGGGCCAAATCGATTTCCGCGGCGAGCTTCTCTACAACAAGACCGAGCTCCTGGAAGATCTTCAGCTGATTCAAGGCGAAGTCTTCAACGCCGAGACGCTCCGCCGGGAAACGCTTCGGTACACCGAAAAATATTCCGACCTCGGTTATGCGTTCGCGAACGTCGTCCCGCAGCCGACCATTCACGACGATACCCGCACGGTCGACATCACCTTCGAAGTGGACAAGGGCGAGCGCGTTTACATCGGCCGCGTCACCGTAACGGGCAATACCCGCACGAAAGACAAAGTCGTTCGCCGCGAGCTCCTCATCCATGAAGGCGAGCTCTTTAACGGTTCCAAGAAGCGCATCAGCCGCGAGAACGTCGTTCGCCTAGGCTTCTTCGATAGCGTCGAGTTCCATCAATCGACGTCCCGAGGCGATCCGAACGTCGTCGACATCGAAGTCCGGGTGAAAGAGCGCTCCACGGGTCAGCTCGTCATCGGCGCCGGTTACGCCTCGGGCTCCATTGGTTTCACGGCCCACGCCCAGCTGTCTCAAAATAACTTCCTCGGTAACGGCCAAGTGGCTTCTCTCTCGGCTCAGGTGCTGACGGGTCAGAAGCTGTACGAGTTCAACTTGGGCTTCACCGAGCCTTATGTCGGCGCGTCTCTTTGGAGTCTCGGCGGCGATATCTACCAGCTCCGCCGTACGGTAAGCACGCTCGCGGGCGCGGATACGTTCGTCGAAATGAAAACCGGTTTCGACGTGAAGCTCGGTCATCCCATTTCGGAACAGACGAACCTGTACCTTACCTACAAGGCTGAGAACAGCTACGTCAATCCGATCTCCATCATCGATACGAAGCTCATTACGCCGTCTTCCGTGAATGGCATCACCAGCAGTCTCGCGGCGAGCGTGGTCTTTGATAAACGCGACGATCGTTTCGACCCTCGCAGCGGCTGGTACTGGAGCTTGTCGACCGAGCTCGCGGGTCTTGGCGGCGATCGCCATTACCTGCGTAACCGCGGCGAGCTAAAGTTCTTCCATCCGCTTTTTTGGGACGTGATTTTCCGGTCGCAGTTCAAGATGGGCGCCATCTCGAAGACGGGAAGCTCGCCGGTTCCGATCAACGAGCTATTCATTCAGGGCGGTCTCTTTTCGCTGCGCGGCTACAAGAATCTTTCCCTCGGCCCCACGGACACTTTGAGTCCCGCGGGCTCTCCGTACTTGTCCGAAAAGGCGAGAGACGCCGGCCTCGGCGGACAGCAGATCGTCATCGGCGGTCAGTACGAAGTGCAGAGCAATCTCGAGATCGAGTTTCCGCTGCTGAAAGAAGCGCGCATTCGCGGCGTAATTTTCTTCGATACGGGTAACGCGTTCACCGGCAGCTTCTTCAATCAAGTCCCCAAGCTTTTCGCCAACTTCGGCTGGGGTTTCCGCTGGTTCACGCCCATCGGTCCCTTGCGTTTTGAGTTCGGCTATCCTATCGTCAAGAAAGCTGGCATGGATATTGGCAAGCCCGAGTTCTACTTCACCATCGGGCCGCCGTTCTAATGGAGCAAAATCCCATGAAGTCGATTCTTTCCGTCGCAATCGTGTCCTTGTTCTTCGTCGTCAGTGCCGCCAAGGCCGCGCCGTCCGCCACCAACCTGAAAATCGCATACGTCGATTTGCAGCAGGCGCTCCAAAACGTTGACGCGGGCAAAAAGGCCAAAGGCCAGCTCGAAAAAGACGTGGCGGCCAAAAAGGCCGAGCTCGAAAAAGAGCAGGGCTCTCTCCAAAAGGAAGCCGAAGAGTTTGAAAAGAAGGCCGCCATCTTGAACGAAGCGGCGCGCGGGAAGAAACAAGCGGAGCTTCAGAAAAAGCTCGTCGATTTTCAGCGTAAAGCGGCCGAGACCCAAATGACTTTGCAGCAGCAAGAGCGCAGCCTCACCAAGCCTCTCATCGATGAGCTCAGGTCCATTATCGAAGGCATTGGCAAAGAGCGCGGTTATCAGCTCATTCTCGAGAAGAACGAAGGCGCGGTACTTTACGCCGAAGCCGGTTCCGATCTGACCGACGAAGTGGTCAAGCGCTTCAATAGCAAGCGCGGGAAATGATCCGCTAGTCGTTCTTGCGGGCGAGCCAGACGCGCGTGTTGTAAGGCACGACGATCTTGTCTTGTTTGGATCGGCGGAGAATTCGTTCGATGCCCGTGAGCACTTGCGGAAGCCGATCTCCCGCCTGCCGCATGAGCGTCAGATGCGATCGCCAGTGCACCATGGCCTCATCGATGGTCTGCGTGTGCCGGACGGGATAGTTCAGTCGCTGCACTTTGGAAAAATACCCGCAGTCCTGCAGGATCTGACTCTGATCCTCGCGGCGCACGCCGGAGGAGAACCCGGGAATGGTGTTGACGATGTACTCGTCGACTAACGCTTGAAGCGGGTCGTTTAAATCGCGGTGGTTCCAAAGACAGGCGAACCAGCCCAAGGGCTTCAAGATGCGGTTGGCCTCGGCTAGGGCTGCTTGCCTCTGCACGGTGTGAAACGACGACCCATAAGTGACCAGGGAGAACTCCTGGTCGTCGCAGCCGGTTTGCTCGCCGGTGGCTTCTTTCCAGATGACGCGGTCGAAGACGACGCAGCGGCGTTCGCCGATGGCCCGCATCTCGGGGGATGGCTCGATGGCGGTCACTGGGATGCCGTGTCGGGCCAAGAGCAGAGTCAGCCGACCCGCTCCGGCGCCAATATCACAGATAGTGCTCTTCGCGGTGAAGTTCGCAAACTCCAAAATGGCTGCCACCGCTTCCGGAGCGTACTCAGGACGCTGGGCGTAGTCCTCGGCAATCTGTGAATAATCCCAGGTAAGCTCCACGGGACTATTCTAAACGAGAGTGTCTTAAAAGGTACAAACTACCTTTTAAGCGGAATTAGACGATCAGCATGCTCAATATGAGGACCATGAGGACCGCGAGCAGGCGGAGAATCCAAGGCGTTTTGACGTCGATATCCTTCAGCCAGGGGCTGACCGATTGCGGCGCGAGCGACGAGCCCCCGCGGTGAGGGCGGCGCTTGGCCGAATGGGTGAAGTTGACGTGCACCACGTTCGACTTCGGAATCTCCATCTCTTTGGTGTCATCAAGGCGCACGAGTTCGCTCCACGTTTCAATGGTGAGAGATCATTGCTAGAAAAACCGAAGTTCTACTGAAACCAGAGCCGTTTCGGCTGCCCGTAGTTTCCGAGCTTTACCTCGACGCAACCTTGGACCCGGCCGTTGATAAGGCGGGCGCCGCAATCGTCGTAATAGCCGTTCGGAACAATCGACTGTCCGATGGAGACGGTAGCGGGCAGCTGCTGGTACTGACTGCCGGTCTGATAGTTACTCGAGTAAGGATCGTACGGGTTGTAGCTAAACACAGGGGACTGAACATAGCCGTAAAGCATCATGGCAACGCTGCTATCGGAGGCGACAAACGTTCCGGGGGAAGGCTGCCCGCCGCCGAGTGAGCTGGACGTTACGCAAAACTGACTCTGAACCTGCTGGGGCGGTCCGCCGTAAGGGTTTTGAGTCTGCAAGACGCTGGGCAAGTTCAAAAGGGCCGAGCCGATGACGCTTTGGTATTGGCTAGCGCCCGACGGATAACCTGAGTAACTCAAGTTCAAGGAAATACTGTTGCCCCCGCTCATAGAGCCCATAAAGGCAGTCTGGCTGAAGGGTTGTCCGCCCACCGCGCCGCAGTTTACCGATCCACCGCCGCCCCCATAGTTATTGGTCTGGGGAAGAGGAGCCGGCAAAGCCATAGGCGGAGGAGGAGTGCTCTTTCCGCAACCGGCGAGCATCACAAAAAGGGCCGCCGCACCAAGAATCCAACCGAATTTCGAACGCATAAAATTACCTTTCCCGCGTGTTACCGAACCACCCAACTCGAATAAGAAGTCGAATGAAAGTTACCAAGCTGTTTCACCAGGCTCGCGCCCGGCTGAATGTACGCACGGCAATTGGAAGCGGTGATCGCCGGGTCCTCGGGGACGCAGGTCGTGCTTCCGTTATAGGTCGTACAAATCGTTTTGGGCCGGCAGGCCGTATCGGTGGAGACGTGCATTTTGTAGTAGACGTTACCGTCGAACTTATTGTTCGAGCCGATGGCGCCGACGACTCGGACCACGAGCTCGTCATCCGCGAAAATCATGTCGAAGTTCGAGGAGTCGCGGTACCCGGTGCCCGGGAAAGACGTGAGCTGAGCGCCCCAGAAACCGACTTGGTCCTCGAAAGCCACCAGGACGGACCCGGTGACGTCGTTGCTGCGATCGGCGCCCGAGATCTTCATGGCAATCTTGGGGTCTCCGACGAGCGGCAAATAGACGATATTGGCGATTTCCTCGAGCCCCGAGTAATCCGTGGGGTTCACCAGACGGAGCGCGGTCGCCGTGCTCAGGTCCGGAATCCGCGGATCGGGAGTCGGGGTCGGGACGATATAGGGGTTATTGCCGCCGCCCTGTTTCGAGGGATCGACCGGGGTGGGCACGCCGTTCGTCGTTTCCGACGATTTACCGCAAGCCGCCACTAACGACAGACAAAGGACGAGCAAAATTCTTTTGAGCGCTACCACATTCACTCCAACAAAGCGGGTCTTTTGGGAAGACCGCCACAACAACCACTTCAGCTTCAGCCACTGGGCGCGCCAAGAACGCACACCCGCACTCGGGAGCCAGTTGTGCAAGAGGGATACCAGGAGGTCTGCAGGCGCTTCCGGGCTCGGCCGGGGGGAGGGGAGTGTCGGTGTCCTCTACAACAATACGGCTTCAGCCGGTATTCGTGCGGGAAACCGATGTGTAAGTTTCAAGCAGTGTACTGACGTTTTTCGGTGTGGCGCACTGAGACCGCGTGTGATAATTTTTTACCGAATTTTCGCGAAGGGAGCTCCGGATGACCTACATCGTTACTCAGCACTGCGTGGATTGTAAGTACACCGATTGCGTTACGGTTTGTCCGGTGGACGCGTTTCACGAGGGACCTAGAACCCTCTATATTAACCCCGACACTTGCGTGAACTGCGATGCCTGCGTTCCCGCGTGCCCGGTGGAAGCCATTTTCGCCGAAGAGAATTTGCCCTCTCAGTGGGCAGATTACCTTCAGATCAATACGGACGGGTCTCAGCAGTTCCCCGTCATCAATGAGAAGAAGGACCCACTGCCGTCGGCAAAGCCCCTGGACGAGCTGAAAAAGCTCGATGCCACCGGCTACAAGCCGCCTAATTTCCCCTAGAGGCCGCCCGGCAGTTTGGCTTGCCGCGTTGCTTTGTTCCCTATCTTAGCTTGCTCCGAGAGGTAAAATCTCTCTGGGGGAAATTTCCTGTATCTACGCCTAAATTGGTTCCGTGCGTTCTTAGCGCTCGCGGTGGTGGGTTATCACTACCGGCCGGGCCTTCTTCCGCGGGCGGGTCCGTTCGCGGTCTTCGGCTTTTTCTTTCTGAGCGGGTTTCTCGTTTCCCAGCTCCTCGATACGACCTATCACCAAAGGCCGGGCGCCTTCGTGATGAATCGGTTTCTGCGGATTTTCCCGCCCTATTGGGCGGCCCTCCTTCTAGGTTTGGCTCTCGCTTCGCTTTTACCGGAAATTACAGCGACGGTGCACCCGAAGCTCTTCACTCCCACTCCAAGAGAGCTCGCCCGCAATGTTTTTCTTTGGGGAATGCGCACGTTGAAGTCCCGGCCCGTGGCGGTTGCGTGGTCGCTCGAGCTCGAAGTGCGGTGGTACCTCTTTCTCTTTGCGACGAGCTTTTTCCCGGGGAAGGTGCGCGTGGGTTGCTGGCTCGCCGTCATACCTCTGTGTTTTTGGTTCGCTCACGGGAAGATTCAGCTCTTTTACTGGGGAATGGCGGGCAGCGGGCTCTGCTTCGCGCTGGGCTCCCTTCATTACTATGGTAAGCCCCGGGTACCGCGCCTTCTGAGTCTTGCCGCCCTTTCGGGAGCCGTGGCCTTCATTTTCTCCGGGCCCC
Organism: Pseudomonadota bacterium; assembly: GCA_043767805.1. Taxonomy (GTDB): domain Bacteria; phylum Bdellovibrionota; class FAC87; order UBA2466; family UBA2466; genus CAZZHG01. Next base: position 9,708 of record JAYUGC010000138.1, read on the forward strand.
CAGGCAGCGTTCCCGTCACCGAGCTCCCCTATTTCCAGGAGTTTCTTTGCTTTCAGGCCCTGCTTTTTCTCGGGTTTGGGTGGCTTCTCGAGGTCAAAGCCGAGGATAAAGCTTCGAGCTTCGCGGCCATGCTTAGCTACCCGATCTTTCTCATGCATCGGTTCGGTCTCGTCCTCACGCTTTGGTTCGGCCTTCCTTTAGGAAAGCCGGTAGGAGTGGCGGCCGCCTTAGGCATTACGCTCGCGCTTTCTCTCGGCCTCCACTATCTGACCGAGGTTCCGCTTCGAGGAATTCGCACTGCCATCCGACGGAATACGCGGTGGTATACGCGGCGTATGCTCTTAACCGAATGATCGACAAGCGGCAGACCACTGTGCAGCTCTTAAACAGTATGCTTTCGGTGCGCGGCCCCTCGGCATTTCTTTGGTTTTCGGCGAATTGATCAACGCTCAAAGCGTCCATCCTCTAGGAATGCACCCCTTGCTCTCTCCATGGCCTTCAAAATGCAATTATCGCCATATAGCTAAGTGGTGCAGTTGGACGTGGTTAGAAGATGATGTGGAAGAAAGCAGTTGGAATTTACTTCATGGCTTGCCTGGCCGCCGAATGCGGTTTGAGCCCCATCATGCCCTCGGCGCTCTTCTCTTTTCTCGCGCCTCAAGCCCAAGCTAGAGTTTTCGGAAGACGGTTCTTCGGCCGCCGCCCTCGCGGAGTGACTCGTACGGTGTTTCGCCCGGCCTCCTCTAATCAAGGCGGCCTGCGATCCAGTCAGAGCTTCGGGAGACAGCAAGCCGTGTTCGTCGTTCAGGGGCGCGATAATAACGGTAAGAACAAGATTAAGGACGTCGAAGGATTCTCGTCTCTGTCTCAGCAGGGCAATGCTCTGCTCGAACGCGACCAGGTGAATCCCTTTCTCTTTAGAAAGCTTTTCATCGATCCCAATACCGGCGCGCTCCTCGGCGCCTCTCGCGGCGAGACGGTGCGCCAGCTCAGAGAGTTCTATCTTAAGAACTTCGATAAATTTCAAGGCGGCGCGAAATCCGTCGTGCAGAATTTCCTAGTGGCGAACGGCGCCGCTG
>JAYUGC010000139.1:0-3904 GCA_043767805.1 Pseudomonadota bacterium
ATTTTTATTTCAATGGGTTACCTGAATCGGCGGCTGGCACTCTCGTTGCTTTACTGGAGGCTATGTGGAAAAAAGCCCGTAAGGTTAAAATCGAAGGTAGTACCCGGCTTTGGATAATTGGCGCCTTGGTCTTGCTCGAGGCCGCGCTGGTTGGGGCACTCTGGACGAGACCTCAATCTCACGCTCAAATCGCCTACCTCATGAAAGTCGGTAGCCGTTACGTTCTCGCGTGGAAAGACACGGACGCGAAATTTGATACGGTGGTTTATTCCGATTTGGGTCAGGCACTTCGCTTTGCCGATGAAGAGCTTGGGTTGCGCCGCGGTAGAAACATGCTCGATAGCGGGGACATCGAGTACAGCTCTTTCAACGATCGCCCCACGGGGTACGTGGTGCAGTGGAAGATTTCCCGGCAGCCCTTTTTGAACCAGCTGACTTTCAACCGTCAGTCTGACGCCAGATACTTCTTGGACTCCATTAAGGGAGGCTCCTACGCGCCTTCGCCGTTCGGCCATTCCCTTCTCTTCGTGCCGAAGCCTCAATAGGCCAGTATCTATCCGGCAAGGGTAGACAATCGTCAGCTTTATCTATTACATAAAAGACTCATCCCTCTTGCAGGAGGCTATAAGCTTTGAGTCTTCCCAAAATCGATTTGGCCTCGGGTTCCGGTCAGGGTGACGCGGTCGTTCTCAGCTGGTTTAAGGGGGCCGGGGAAAAAAATCCCAAGCCGGAGTTCGTGGGCGAGCGTAACGCCGCTCTGGAAGCACTCGAGAAGAAGCTCGTCCAATCCAAGCATTTTGGCGGCAAGTCGCGAGAAGCCAATCTGCTTCGTTACTACGCCTTCGGCGATTTCGAAAATACGATTCTCTTGGGCCTGGGATCCAAGAAAGATTTGAACGACGAAGAGTTCCGCCGCGCGGGCGGGGCTTTGTTTCAGTTACAAAAGCGCGAACGCCTTTCCAAGCTTTCGGTTAAGGGCGATGCGCTCTTTTCCGGAATGGCGGAGCCTCAGAGTAATGCTTACCTCGCGGCGCTCGCCGAGGGGTACTGGCTCAGCTCTTACGAGTACAAAGATTTGAAGAAGGTGGAGCCCGAAGCGTTTCATCCTATTGGAATGGAAATTTCCGGGCTCAAAGGCGCCAGCGCGAAGAAGGCTCTCGAGCGTGGAAATGCTTTGGCTCAAGCGATTAATTTCACCCGTTCTTTAGGCGATCGCCCCGGTAATTATTTGACCCCGACGATCTTGGCCGACCTGTCTCAAAAGATGGCCAAGCAATTTGGTATCACTTACCGCGCGCTGGGCCGCAAAGAGATGCAAAAGGAAAAGATGGGTCTCTTCCTCGGTGTCGCCGCGGGATCCGTCGAAGAGCCCAAGCTCATCGTGCTCGACTACAAGGGCGGTAAGAAAGCCGATCGGCCCATCGCTCTCGTCGGTAAAGGGGTCACTTTCGATAGCGGCGGTATTTCCATCAAGCCGGCCGCCAAGATGGAAGAGATGAAGTACGACATGATGGGCGCGGGTGCCGTCGTCGGTATCATGCAAGCCATTGCGTCGCTTAAGCTTCCCGTGAACGTGACCGGCTACATCGCCGCCACGGAAAATATGCCCGGTGGTCGCGCGCAAAAGCCCGGCGATATTCAAGTCAGCATGACCGGAAAGACGGTGGAGATCGTAAATACCGATGCCGAAGGCCGCCTGGTGCTCGCCGATACCATCGAGTACGCACAAAAAGACAAGCCTCAAGCCATGGTGGATTTCGCGACCCTGACCGGCGCCGTCACCGTGGCTTTGGGCGGAGTTACCACGGGCATCATGGGAAACCATCCGGGACTCATTCAAAGAATGAAAGATTCGTCGGTCGCGTCGGGTGAGCGGGTTTGGGAGCTGCCTTTGTACGAAGAGTACGAAGAAGATCTCAAGAGCTTCTACGCCGACATCAAGAACAGCGGCCTTCGGGATGCCGGATCGAGCAAGGGTGGTATTTTCCTCAAGCACTTCGTCGATCCGAAATTGCCTTGGGTGCACTGCGACATCGCCGGCTCGGCTTGGGGCCGCTCGGACGTCAGCTATCTCTCGAAGAAGTATGCGACCGGAGTGATGGTCCGTCTCATGACGAACCTTCTCGAAAACTGGAAGCCACTCTAAGTTAGTCCGAACGGCCGCTCCGCAGTATAATTGCGGAGATGCGCCACCTAACGAAACGTCTTCTCGTCGGTCTGCTGATCTTCTCGTTCAGCTTTTCATCCTCTGTCGCGCGCGCTGAAGCCGTGGACGATAAAATTTCGTCCGCGCTCAATAACGACGGCGCTTTCATCCACGGGAAGGGCGGCAAGGTGCTCATGCGCATCTTGCTCTTCGGATCCGTCCCGAAGCAGGGCGTACATTACATGCCCGAGGGCACCGATCTCTTGTTCGGAATTCTCTACGCCGGCGGCTATGGCGAGGAGAGTAAGCTGAACGGCATTTCCATCCGACGCCGCCGCGTCGCCGAGCTCATTACCGTCGACCTCGAGGACGTCATCGCGGACGGTAAAGAGATTCCCAAGCTTCAAGACGGCGACATCGTGAACGTGCCCTTCAACTGGAGAAAGACCTATCAGGACTTCCAGTTTTTCGCGACGCTCATCACGGCCATCTCGACCTTGATCATCTCCATCGTCGCCCTCAAACGATAAAAGGCATAAAAAAGGTGAGCCGCGGTTTCCCGCGGCCCACCTTGGAAGCTTGGATACAAGCTAGGGCTTAAGGGGATTACATCATCCCGCCCATGCCACCCATTCCGCCCATACCTCCCATGCCGCCCATACCACCGCCACCGCCGTGGCCATGGGGCTCTTCTTCCTTCGGACGCTCAATGATGAGCGCTTCGGTCGTGAGCATGAGCGCCGCGACGCTCGCCGCATTTTGCAGCGCGCACCGGGCAACTTTGGTCGGGTCGATTACGCCGGCCGCCACAAGGTCTTCATACTTCTCATCGTGAGCGTTGAAGCCGAAGGTGGGGCTGGTGTTCGTACGGACTTTTTCCACCACGATGGAGCCTTCGAAGCCCGCGTTTTGCGCGATCTGGCGAAGGGGCTCTTCAACGGAGCGGCGGATGATGTTCACGCCGACCTGTTGTTCCGGCGGAACCTTAAGGGTATCGAGCACGCTTGAGGCGCGGATGAGCGCCGTACCGCCGCCGGGAAGGATGCCTTCCTCGACCGCAGCGCGAGTCGCGTGGAGCGCGTCTTCGACCCGGGCTTTCTTTTCCTTCATCTCGACTTCGGTGGCCGCGCCGACATTGATGACGGCGACGCCGCCGACGAGCTTCGCGAGACGCTCTTGGAGCTTCTCACGATCGTAGTCGGACGAGGTGTCTTCGATCTGCTTGCGGATGAGCTTCACCCGGGCGTCGATATCGGCCTTGGCGCCCATACCGTCGACAATCGTGGTGTTCTCTTTATCGATGGTAACGCGTTTCGCGCGGCCCAGCTGATCGAGGCGCGTGGCCTCGAGCTTACTGCCCATCTCTTCCGCGATGACTTCGCCGCCGGTGAGGGTCGCGATGTCTTTCATCATTTCCTTGCGGCGATCGCCGAAGCCCGGGGCCTTGATGGCCGCGATTTGCAGCGTACCACGGAGCTTGTTGACGACGAGGGTGGCGAGAGCTTCGCCTTCCACGTCTTCCGCGACGATGACGAGGGGCTTGCCGGCTTGCACGACTTTCTCGAGGACAGGAAGGAGATCCTTCATACCGGAGATTTTTTTGTCGTACATCAAGATGTAAGGATTCTCGAACACGGTTTCCATGGTCTCCGGATTCGTCACGAAGTACGGAGAGAGGTAACCGCGGTCGAACTGCATGCCTTCGACCACTTCGAGGGTGGTCTCCGCCGTCTTGGATTCCTCGACGGTGATGACGCC
>JAYUGC010000140.1:0-55680 GCA_043767805.1 Pseudomonadota bacterium
CAAAATAAAGAAGCCGCCGATGACGATCGTGATAGCGGGAGCCACGATGAAGGCCATCGCAAAGCAAAGTAGCGCCCCCGTGGCCTCCGAAACGAAGTAGATGAATGAGTTCACCGCAAAACCCGCTTGAGCTCCGCGCGCTATGAGCAAATCCGTGGAGGTGCCGAGCCGCGTCCGCAAAAAGAAAGGCCACTCGACCGCGAGGAGCGAGCGGGCGTGCCGGCGCCGCACGCTTTCTTCCGATCTTCCGGCGACGGTGGAGAGCATGGCTTCGCCGACAAAACGTAAAACCACTGTCGCGAGGCCAAGAAGCGTGACGCCCCAGATGCCCTCTCCCGCGGTGACCTCGTTCCAGCCAACGACTTTGAGCAAGCGCTCGATGCCCGCGACCTGAACGGAGTCTTGAATTCCCGAGAAGGCTTTCCCCACCAATTGCAGCAGCCACACGAGTCCAACCGATTCGAAAAGTCCCGCCAATCCTTTCAGCACGACGATGCACAAGCCGAGGCGCATGAAGCCGCGCGATGCTTTGAGATAAAGACGAATGGTGGCGAACATAGGATTGGGAAGTGGCCCCACTATAGCCAATCCCCCCTTGAGCGGAAAGCTACCCGCGGCGCGTGCTAAAATGAGCGGGTGGAATCCAATCTAGCCCCTTCTTCGGGACGACGCATCGTAGCGATGGTTCTGTTCTTCCTCGTTTTCGGGGAAATCATGCTTTTTAGCGCGACAGGCGTCCTGGGCCTTCAGCGCTATGGCAGCGAGTTTTACTACCTCTCCCGCCAGACCATCGTGGCCGTGCTTGGCTTGGTCATCCTGTTCTCGCTCTCCCAGATCAAGTACACCGTGTGGCGCAAGCTCGCGCTTCCTCTGCTTTTGGTTCAGCTCGTCATTACCTCGATCACGCTCTTTTCTCCCTATGCGCTGGAAGCGGCCGGCGCGAGCCGCTGGATTTCCTTTGGCGGCTTTCGCTTTCAGCCGAGCGAGTTCGCTAAAATCACGGTTCCCATCTACTTCTGCCACCTCATCGCTCGTCATAAAGAGCGGGGTCTCTCGCGTAATACCTGGATCGTGACCGGGCTACCGCTGCTTGCCCTGCTTTTTACCCTCTATAAGCAGCCCGATCTCGGCACCACGGTCATTCTTTGCGTAGTCATGTTCGGGGTCGTTTTCCTCTCGGGCCTTTCCTTGAAATGGGTGGTGACGTCGATTGGCTCGGGAGCCATCCTCTTTACGATTTCCCTTTTCGCTTCCGAGTACCGGAGACGGAGACTTTTCTCTTTCTTGAATCCGTGGGGCGATCCCCAAGGAAGCGGGTTCCAAGTCATCCAGTCCTTTCTCTCTTTTCATTCCGGCAAGCTCTTCGGAGTGGGACTCGGCAATGGCAATAGTAAGCTGTTCTATCTTCCCGAGGTTCATACCGACTTCATCTTCGCGCTGGTAGGAGAGGAGCTCGGGTTCGTTGGGGCCGCGGCGCTTTTGCTCGCTTTCCTCTACTTCACCTTTCTTTTGTTCAAGGTGACGTCCCGAATTACCGAGCCCTTCGGCGGGTACCTGGCCTTTGCTTTGACCCTAGGGCTCACTTTGCAAATCGGGATTAACCTCGGGGGCGTTACGGGACTGCTTCCCGTTAAAGGCCTTCCGCTTCCGTTTATTTCGTGGGGCCGCTCCGCCCTCGTTGCGAACCTCGCCATGGTGGGAATCCTATTGAACATCCTAAAGCGTTCCGAAATAATCGACGATAAACCCGCAGCTTAGAGGAGCTCCCACGTCTAAAAAAATAGTCATCACGGGCGGAGGAACCGGGGGACACGTCTTTCCCGCGCTGGCCATTGCCGAGGAATTGCGCGCGCGCGGCTTTGAGATGCTCTACGTCGGAAGCGCCCGCGGCTTTGAAGCGAAAGTGGTGCCTCAAAAGGGATTTGCTTTTTACACCGTCAAAAGCGGCGCCATAAAAAACCAGGGTCTATTGAAAATAGCGTCGACGCTCCTCCAGCTCGTCCAAGGTTTTTTCTGGGCGTGGGGTTTCCTCCGCCGGGAAAAACCCGTCGCCGTCATCGGCGTCGGCGGCTACGTTTCCGTCCCCGTTGTCTTAGGCGCATTTTTTGCCCGGGTTCCGATTTACCTTCAGGAGCAAAATGCGTCGGTGGGAATCGCCAACCGCACTCTCGGCCGGCTCGCGCGCAAAGTGTTTCTCGGCTTCGAGGAAGCCAAGGCTAGCTTTCCCGCCGGGCGTAGCGTGTTCACGGGCAATCCCATCCGCAAGGATTTCCACGATCCGAAACTTCCCGCTTACGATCCGAAGAGCAATCGCCTACTCGTGGTCGGAGGAAGCCAAGGGGCGAAAGCCATCAACGAGGTCATCGCCGGATGGCTTCCCGAGCTCGAGGCGAAGTACCCAGGGATCCGCATCGTCCACCAAACCGGAGTGCCCGATCTGGAAAGAACCCGGGCTCAGTACGAAGCGGTGTCGCCAGGTAAACACCAAGTCGTCGCCTTCATCGATGACGTCGCGAAAGCCTTCAGCGAAGCGTCTTTAGTGGTGGGCCGCTCAGGCGCGCTCACCGTAAGCGAGCTCATTGAGGTGGGCCGCCCCTCGCTCTTCGTGCCTTACCCTCGCAAAGGGCAAAACGATCAGACCGCCAACGCCTACTTGGTCGAGCGCGCCGGGGCCGCCCGGGTGGTGGAACAAGGGGATCGGTTCAAGGAGCGCTTTCGCGAAACGTTCGAGAACGTCTATGAATCCGATCGCTTGCGCCAAATGCAGCAAAGCTTTTCCGCATTGCGCAAAGGAAACGCCCTTGTTAGCATCGCGGACCATATCTGCCGGGACGTTACGCCTTAGTCGCTCCTCTTTTTTTCGAGAGCTATGTACAAAAAGGTCAGAAAAATCCATCTCATAGGAGTCGGCGGGATCGGCATGAGCGCCATCGCGCGGCTGCTCCTCTCCGAAGGCTATGAGGTGTCGGGATCTGATCTCTCGGCAGGAGAAATCGTCCGCCAGCTGGAGGCTTTGGGCGCCCGTATCTGCTTGGGGCACAAGGCCGAGAACGTCGGCGGGGCCGAGCTCGTGGTTTATTCCTCCGCCGTCCGTGACGACAACCCCGAGATGAAACACGCGCACGAGCGCCAAATTCCGACGATTCTACGCGCGGACATGCTCGCGGAGCTCATGCGCTTGAAGTACGGCATCGCGGTCGCGGGGGCGCACGGCAAAACCACCACGACTTCCATGATCGGCACGTTACTCATGGGCGCGAGCCTCGATCCCACGATCGTCGTCGGTGGCCGCATGGATAATTTCGGCGGCACGAACGCGCGGCTCGGTAAGGGCGAGTTCATGGTGGTGGAAGCGGATGAAAGCGATGGGTCCTTCAATCGCCTAACGCCGTCTCTCGCGGTCGTGACCAATATGGACCGGGAGCACATGGAGCACTACCACACCATGGCGGCTCTCAAAAAAGCGTTCCTGTCTTTTTTGAATCGGGTGCCGTTCTACGGATTGAACGTGCTTTGCGGAGACGATCGGCACCTGCGATCGCTTTTGCCGAAAGTTGACCGGCGTAAAGTCACTTACGGCTTCGGTACCGATAATCACTACGTCTTATCGAACTATCACGGCACGCCGGAAGGCTCGCAATGCACGGTAACCTATAAGGGCAAGGCCGAGACGCTGAAGCTTCAGGTTCCCGGCCGTCATAACGCTTTGAACGCGGTGGCGGCGCTCGCCATCGCCGACGAGCTTTCCATCGCGCGGAAGCTCACGCTCGAGGGGCTTCGTACCTTCCAGGGCGTTCAGCGACGGTTTCAGAACCGGGGCGAAAAAAACGGCGTCTTATTCATCGACGATTACGCCCACCACCCACGGGAAATTTCCGCGACCCTTTCCGCGGCGAGAGAACGATTTCCCAAGAAAAGCATCAAGGTGGTCTTTCAGCCCCATCGTTACTCGCGAGTGGAAGATCTCTTCGATCAGTTCTCGACTTGCTTTGGGCAGTGCGATGCCGTCGCAGTCACCGACATCTACGCGGCTGGAGAAAAACCCATCGCCGGCATTCAAGCCGACATTTTAGTGGAAAGCATCACGAGGAGCGGGCACCCGAGAGCCATCTACGAGCCTAATCCCACCAAGGCCGTCGAGAACTGGCTCAAGGAGAGCGTTCCGGGAGACGTGATTTTCACGCTCGGCGCGGGGGATCTACCCAATGTCTACCGCAACCTTTTCTGACGCCCTCAAAGCCGAGTTCATCGCGCGCTTTGGGGCCTTCGCTAAAAAAGAAGAGCCTCTTGGCCAATATCTCGCTTATCGCGTGGGGGGCCCGGCCGAGCTCCTGGTGTTTCCCAAGAATGAATCGGACGTAGTTTGGATTGCTGAAAAGGCCCGCGCTCACAAGGTAGCCATTACCATCGTCGGCTCCGGAACGAACCTGCTCGTGGTGGACGCCGGCATTCGCGGCATCGTCGTTTCCCTGCTCCATGCTTTCAAGGAAGTCGAAGTCGTTAGCCAAAGCTCGGCCTCTTGGCTCGTTCGCGCCGGCGGAGGCTTCGGAAAGCCCGAGTTTTTGGAATGGGCGCTGCAAAAAAACCTCACTGGTCTCGAGTTCAGCTCCGGCGTGCCCGGTACCATCGGGGGCGGCATCTACATGAACGCCGGTACCAAGTACGGTTCTTACGGCGACATCTTACGAGACTTGCGTCTCTTCGATTTTCGCTCGGGCGCACGCACGTTAAAGCGCGAGGAAGTCCATTTCGGTTACAGACACCAGACGGCGGTGGGCGAGACCTTGGTTTTGAGCGCACTCTTTGAGCTAAAGCCCGGAGACGGAGCCGCGGCCCGCACCGAAGTCCGGCGCATCATCGCCGAGCGCGCCGCCAAGCAGCCTCTCGATTTTCCGAGCTGTGGGTCGACGTTCAAGAATCCCGAAGGGCACTCCGCCGGCAGGCTCATCGAAAAGTCGGGCTTGAAAGGAATGCGGGTAGGGGGCGCCGAGATCTCTCTCAAACACGCCAACTTCATTCTTAATAAAGATAACGCCAAGGCGAAGGACATTCTGGCTCTCATCGAGGTCATCCGGCGCACCGTAAAGGAGAAGTTCGGGGTCGAGCTCGAAACCGAAGTCATTACATTGGGTCCCCAAGGCCACATCCTGTTGTAGAATAGGGCAGGAGCTTTCCATTCAAACCGAGACCAAAGCCGTTAAGGCTAAATTCAAGACCAAGATCCCGTTTACCCAGGCGGGTCTCGTCTGCAGTGGCGGGGCGACCAAGGCCGCGGCTTTCCACGTGGGCGTTTGTCTCGCGCTACGGGACAAGGGTTTTACCTTCATCGGTGGCAAGGCGGATAACCCGGCCCCGGCGGACTCCCTTCCGTTCCCTCGCCCCAAATACAATCCCTTCGAGATTGCGACCTATGTGGGCTCCAGCGCTGGTTCGTTCATCGTGACGTTACTCGCCGCGGGCGTAAGCATCGAATCGATCCTCCATTCCTTTTCGGACGACGCGAACGACAAGTCGGATTCCGAATCGCCCAGGCTCCCTCGCATCAGCTACCGCGACATGTTGGTCATCAATTGGCCGAAGCCGTCCTCCATGCTGAAAAGCTTTCAGAGGCGATCGGTCATCGGAAAAACCTTCGAGTCCATGATTTTGGGAAACCTTCGGCTACCGGGGCTCTTCTCCACGAAGGGGTTCGCGGAATACCTGCGCCGTTACGTACTTCCCACGGACTATTTCCACGAGCTTAAGCCAAACTTATTCGTCATCGGCACTCAGCTCGATCACTCTCGGAAGATCATTTTCGGCCGCTTCGGCACGGAGAAAGAAGGAGACGGATACTCTCAATACGCGTCTAACGCTCACATCGCCGACGCGGTGGCGGCTTCCATGTCCTTGCCGCCCATCTTCGTCCCGCACTTGGTGCGCCATTTCGGAGGCAAGCAACGCTACTTCATCGACGGCGAGATCCGAGAAACGCTCTCCACGCACGTCGCCAAGGAAAACGGCTGCGACTTGCTTTTTTGCTCTTACACGCACCAGCCTTATCACTTTAAGGAAGAGATCGGCTCGCTTTATCAGTACGGCATCGCGGCCATCGTGATTCAGGCTCTTTATCAGGCCATCGAGCAAAAAGTGTACGGAGCGAAGAAGGCCCATGAGAACAAGGTTGCGGCACTCGCCATCGTCCGTGATTTTTTCAGGACTCGCAAATACCCCGAAGAAGATCTTCAGGAGCTCACACTTCTCTTGCAGCAAAAGCTCGATTTCAAGGAAAGTCTGAACTACGTCTACATTCATCCGGAGCCCAAGGATCGAGAGATGTTTTTCGGCGATCATTTCACGCTGAATCCGCGCATCCTCCAGAACGTCGTGACGATTGGGTATAAGCGCGCGATGGCGATTTTGCGGCGCTACGAGTTCACGCCCGCTTAAGCCCTCCCTTCCCACTCCCGTAAAAGCACGGATTTCGTGGCATAGCCCTTGCTCAGTAGCGCCCGTGTGTACACGGGCTGTGAGGGGCATTTGGCCCTGGTCTGCCCGGAGCTAGGACACCTAGGACAAAAATTGTCACTTGTTGGATTTTTGCGGAGGTTCTTTTGTCGAAGGGTCGAAAGCAGCGTAAGTCGAAACGTGTCCCTAAGTCCCTCCACCAGGCAAAAGCCTCTTGGCGGCGATTTAAGACCCTTGTCGAGGAAAAGCTCGAGGGGCGCAGCACGGCTTTGGCTAGCCTGATCAGCGGAGTGCTCGCGCTGGGCGCCGTGGTTTTCTTTTGGCCTTCTCGCTCCCTGAATGTGAGCCCGCCCCTGCTCGCGGCGAACGATCCGATTCCCACGCACGCGCAGATGCTCGCCGATCCGTTGTCCTCCGATCCGTGGGATTTCTTTCATCCGGTTTGGAAGGACGAGGACTCCTGGTTTTCGCTCCCGGCCAGCGCCGATGAGCGTACGGGACTCAAAGATTATCTCACTCAGCTGAACCGCATCGTGTCTGATCCGCGCAGCCGCATCGAATCCGAGTTCCGCGTCCCTGGATTCTTAAAAGATCGCGTCGTGTTCTGGATGCTCGTGCACTCCCGTTATTCCCGTAAGATCCGGGTGATTCACGACCGCGCCGATCCTGGCATCATCTACGGTTATCTCGATCTCAGACCGCTTTACCGCGTTCTCGGCAATACGGGCAATCTCGAGCGCCGGGCCGCCAACGTCGAAAAGGCCGTGCTCAAAGGCATTCGCGAGCGCTTGACCGAAGCCGCGGGGATGGGAACGTCCCGGATTTTAGGCACGAAGGAAAAGGAGCAGCTGCATGTTTTTCTCTCCCAGCACGGCGCTCTTGGAAAAGAACGGATCAACTCTCTTACGGGGAGCATCCGCACGCAGACCGGTCAAAGCGACGAGTTCATCGCGGCGCTGACCCGTTCCACCCAGCTGCTTCCCCATATCGAGTCCGTCATGCGCCGCCGGGGACTGCCCATCGCGCTCGCCCGGATTCCTTTCGTGGAATCGTCTTTCAACGACGTCGCGCACTCCAAAGTCGGCGCCATGGGAATCTGGCAATTCATGCCGGCGACGGCGCAAGAGCTCATCAGCAGCACGAGACGTGAGCTTTGGTCCGATCCGATTTGGCAGACGAGAGGGGCGGCCCGCATGTTCTCGATGTACCGTTCGGTCTTGCCAGACTGGGGCACGACGGTCACGAGCTATAACTCCGGCGTCGGCCGCGTAAAGCGCCTGCTCGAGAAGAATCGCTTGAAGGGTGTCGAAGGGTTGCTTCAACTCGCCGAGCCCGACAACCTGGGTTTTGCGGGACAGAACTTCTTCGCCCAGTTCCTCTCGGCTAACTTAGTCGAAGCTTACAAGGACGAGCTTTTCCTGAGCATCGTGCCCACCAGCGAAATCGCGGGAGTGCTCGGTGGCACCAAGCCTTTCAGCAAAGAGATCTGCGAAACGGATCGCAAGTAAGCTTCGTCATTCGCTGACGACCATCGCGGATCTTTCGCACGTCGTGTAAAGCGTGGGGCGACGCCTCGTGTTTCGCTTCGGAGAGCCGGAGAGCTAGTTCACGACCACGGAGACGCGATCCTGCCCCACGCGCACGACGTGGGTACGGAAGGCGAAGCCTTTGCCGTTAACCCATTTCAAAAGGTACTCGCCGGGCGGTACGTTGAAGAACGAGAAGCCGGAATCTTCCACCTTCAAGCAGAGCGGGCCGTTCGAGCTCTTTGCTTGATGGAGCGGGAACGGGCCGTGCTCATTGGAAAGCACTCGTCCATCGGCGGCGACCAGGAAAACCGTCACGCACTGGCGAATGCCGCCGAAAAAGCTAGGCTCTGCCCCGCCGACGACGCTTCCTTTTCCGGGGGCGAGAGACACTTTCGCCGCGGACGCCGCTCCGTCTTTTAAAAGCTGATTTTCCATCATGTAGAGGCGGCGCACTTCGTTTTGATAGCGCACGTTCCAGGGAATCGTGTGCCAGGTCTTCGGATAATCTTCCGCTTCCACTTCGAGAGTGATGAGCCCAGGCGGTAAATCGATACGCGGGATTTCGAAGCGGCCTCCGCTGATGGTTTCCGTCGAGAAGTTAGGCTCTCCCACCACCGTGACTTTGGCATTCGCCGGTTGTCCGTGGAAGGGATCGAAAAGTTTGCCGCGCAGCTTGCCCATGCCACCGCGACCGAGCTCCACGTAATAGCCGAAGTCCGGCAGCAGATTAATCAGCACGGAGCGAGCGGACGCTTCCAAACGAGTCAAAGCGCGGAAGGAGGGAGCGAGATTGAAAAACGCGAAGAGCCCGCTTTTCGCGGTCGCCTTCAAAGCGGGATCAGGCATCTCTCCAAAATAGAGAGGCGGATTCTTATGGAACGTAAGACCGAAACTCTGGTCTTCCATGGGGGTGCGCCTTACCGGATCGAATACCCGGCCGAAGACCACGGCTTGCGCCGGCTCTTGGCCCTTAGGGCTAAGGTATTGCGTGTTGCGATTAAGAAGATAAAGCGTCGTGTACACATCGCCGTCGAAAGTGGGGACTACCACGCTGGTCGGGTGATACCCCGGCGCGGAAACGCGCACGAGAACTTCGGAGTGCGCCGGAATCTTTTCGAGGCGCACATTGCCTTCGGCATCAGCCAGGTGCGTGCCATGCTCGCCTAAGCCAACCAAGGTAACGACGGCGCCCGGTATGGGCTTCGGGGCGCGGTAATCTCCCACCGCCCCTTCGAAGACGGTGGCCGTGAGAAGGATGCCACCGACGTGAGTCACTTTGCGCGCGCTCATCTTATTGATGACGGCGCGGTTGATGGGAAAGTGAATCGCCTTCTTATAGAGCTCCGCGGAAATGATTTGCGGATGCACCACTTGAGCGATGGGCGTTTTGTCATTCTTGCCGAACAGGCTCGCGATGAGGCGGTACTCGCCTTGAAGCCCACGCAGATCGATCTCGAACCGCTCTTCGGGATACTGGTAGCTCAGAAAGAGAATGTCTTGGGGATCGCGGCTGCGCGCGGGGCGTAGATAAAGCTCGATATGGCCCTGCTTAGAGTCGAGCCATTCGGTGACGTCGTCGTCGATTTCCAGCTCTCCCAGGGCCATGCCGCCGCGGCTTTGGCCCGAGCGCGCCATGGCGGTAGAGGATCGAACGTTGGCGGAGGCCGTCCGGGGGGCCCGGGGAATGAGCGGCTCCGTCGTCAAAAGGCTCGGACCGAGACTCGCGGTCGCAAGGAGCGCGGGACTTTTCGCCGGCACCGCCGGTTCCACGAGACGCGGCTCGTTGGAAGCTTGAGTAGTCACCTCGGGAACCGCCGCCGCCGCAAATTGGTTAGCTTCCGGCATCGCGGAAACTTTCGGCAAGCGCGCATCATGAGAAAGTACGGGTTTCGGCACCACCATCGCCACGAGTTTCGGCTCGCGCACTTTGGCCATTTCCGCTTTATAGACCTGCCGATTGATTTCTTTCGCCTCGATTTGAAGCTGGGCGAGGTGCCCTTTGAGCGGAGCAAAATCGTTCGTCTTATATTGCCCGACGGTCTCTTCGTAGGCCGCGATGGCGTCGGAGGCGTCCAAGGCCATCTCGGTATTGATGCCGCCCACTAAGCGAAGGGTGGGATCGTACGCGAGAGGCACTTCCGAAAGCGCCTCGGTGGCAATTTGTAATAGAGGGCTCGGAAGGTTGAGCGCGTGGAAGGCTTCGCGGTCGACTTCCTTCCAAAGACGCTCGAGCACCCCTCCGCGGGCGCGTCCGGCCTTCAGGCGGCCCGCGAAGAGTCTCTTCGGAGCCTTGTGCTTGTGGCGCACGTAACGAGCCACGGGGGGCACGAAAACCGGTCCGAAGACCACTTCCGTGCGAGCAAAACAGGTGCGGGTCCAGCTATCCTGGAACCAAACGGCCATGGAAGGGACTTCGCCGCGAGCGGAGGCAATCGAAACGGCCGGCTCGGAAGTGAAAACGCCGAGCTCCAAAGGCAATAGAAGGGCGGTCGCGGTAGCGAATGCCATGACTTTTCCGGTGGAAAACCGGAAAATCTTTGGGGATCGTTTGTTTAAGAGCCGGCGAAACATCCGTGTTTGCCTAGGAAGACGATCAAAAGGGAGGGTCTGTTCCCAGTATAAGTTTCGGCTCTTTTTTTTCAAGTCTTAAACCTAAATAACTATCTGATTTTATTGAGTATTCTGGATACTCACCAATGACCACTCAAAATAAGACTATCCCCGTCCGAGTCACCACGTGGATCCACGACTGGCTATCCACGCAAAAAGGAGCGGAAAATCCGGAAATCGTCCTACTGGCCGGTGATGGATCCCCCCGCCAATTTTTTCGGGTCAAAACGGCACGCCAAACCTACGTCGTGCTGTTCGATGACACGTGGGCTTTTAGCAAGGATTACGCGGTCCATCAACATTTCCTCAACGCAGCGCACCTGCCGGTCCCCGCTTTTTTGAAAGAGGACCCTAAAGCCGGTTTCATGGCGATGGAGGATTTGGGCGACGAACTTTTGCAGTTTCGGATTCAGGCGGAGCCGCATCGGCGCATGGCTTGGTTAGAGGCCGCGACCGGACTTTTAGGTGACTTGCACGCGAAGACTTTCCCGATTCCCCCGACCCTTCCTGTCGCCACGCGTCGGTTCGACGCCAAAAAATACGGTGAGGAGATGGCCTTCACTTTCGAGCATCTCCACGAGAAGTTTTTGGGCTTAAAACCCTTGAGCAGCGCGGATAAAGCGACTGTCACCGCGTTTTGCGAATCGATTGAGAAGCTCGGGCCCGATGTTTTTTGCCACCGCGACTACCATTGCCGCAACTTGCTCGTGCGGGATCGCAAGCTTTTCATGATCGATTTTCAGGACGCTCGTTTGGGCGGCCCTCATTACGATCTCGCGAGCCTCATTTACGACGCTTACGTCGAAATTTGCGACGCGGAGAGAAAACGTCTCTTCGACGTGTACCGCGCCCGGATCAAGGGAACGGCCCTGGACGGCCGGGTGAATTGGGAAGCGTTTCCTGCCGATATGGAAGCCGTGGCCTTTCAGCGCGTGGTCAAAGCGGCGGGATCGTTTGCTTCGTTCTTTAATCGCTACGGCAAGGACACGCATTTGCCCTATTTGGTGCCGGCCCTTAACAGCGCCCTGCAATTGGCGGAACACTCGAAGGGAAGGCTGAAGGATTTCGCAAAAGCCTTTCCTCTCGCCGAGTGGAAGAAAGCCGCGGAGAAAAGAACATGAGCGCCTCCGTTCAAAAGGGAATGATCCTCGCGGCCGGTCTCGGCACCCGGCTTCATCCCATCACGCATAAAGTGCCGAAGCCTCTCGTTCCCGTTCTCAACATTCCCAATATCCTCTACAGCATCGATCTTCTCGCCCGCGCCGGTGTGAAAGACATCGTCATCAACGTGCATCACCTGCGTAAGCACTTGATGAACGCGCTTTCCGACGGAAAAAAGTGGAACGTGCACCTGACCTATTCGCAGGAAGAAGTCCTCTTGGGGACCGGCGGGGGCGTAAAGAAAGCGGAAGCGCATTTTCAAGGAAAGCCGTTCCTGCTCACCAATAGCGATTTCATCACGGACGCGAATCTCACTTCGTTCGTCTCGGAGCACTTCAAGCGCAAGTCGCTCGCGAGCATGCTGCTCATCGACGATGCCCGGCTCGCGCCTTTTTATTCTAAAGTCGGAACTGACGGAAGCTCGCAACTCTGTTCCCTGCCGAGTCTCACGACGAAAGCGGCCGCTCGAACTGGCATCTTCACCGGCCTCCATCTCATCGACAGCGAGATGCTAAAGCATCTGCAGCCGGTTCCTTCGGGAATTAATCAGATTCTCTATCCGAAGCTGATGAAGGAGAACGAGTCGCAAGTCTTCGGAAGCTATCTCGAAGGCTCCTTCTGGCTCGACACGGGGGACTTACATTTCCTCTGGGATACGTCCATGCGCCTGCTCCACAAGCTGACGGAAGGGCAGGCCTGGCTAAAGTCCGTCCTCGCTACTTACGGGAAAACCCGGGAAGTGAAGCCGGGCCTTTGGTGCGCCGAAGGCGTTTCTCTCGACGATAAAGTCGATTGGAAGGGTCCTGTGGTCGTCGGCACGGGGTGTACCATCGACGCTAAGACTCAAATCGGCCCCTACTCGGTCATCGGCGAGGGAAGCCGGGTGGGAGCCGGTTGCCGCCTTCAGAAATCGGTTCTCTTACCTAACTCCCGTGTTACCGCGGGCACCGATCTCGAGAGCGGTCTGTGGTTCGAGAGCGAATCGCTTTCCACAAAAAAGAACTCGGCCGGCGAATAACCGCCGGCCGAGTCCATTCGCTTAAGTTTAGCTATGACTAGTTTGCTTACTTGGCGCCGCGGATAGCCGCGGGGACCGTCGTCGAGCGACCAGCCGTACCAGCGGCTTGAGTCGCCACCGCACCGGTCGTTCCAGGAATCGCGCGCCGGACCGTGGAGCTGCCAATCCCAGCGCCACCGGAGAGCCGATTCGCCATGGTGTTGACGTTCAAGCGGCCACCGTTCTGTCCGGCTTGGCCGCCATACTGCGCCTGTTGCTGAGCGAACATCAGCTGCTGCTGCAACCGAAGGAGCTCGAGCATGCCGCCCTGCTGGGGGTTGGCGACAGGCTGGACCACGTTACGACGATTGTAATCGTCTTGAAGGTACTTACTCGCGCTGTCGTCGCCACCGATAATGATCGGGGCCGTCGACTGCTGAGGAGGCGGAAAGAACGGCTGCTGAGGAGGCGGCTGTTGCTGTCCACCGAAGTCATCCTGCTGTGGGGGCGGGAAAGGCTGCTGCTGCGCCTGTTGCCCGTTGTCCTGCGGAGGAATAATCGTCGGGGGCGGCGCCGGCGGAGCCGGGGGCGGAGGAGGCGGCTGTTGTTGATTAGTCGCCAGCTTGCCGAGGGCATCCGCTAAGCCGTTGTCGTTATTATTATTCGCATCGATCGCTTGCTGTTGCTGGCGAGCGATGTCGTCACCGAGACGACGAGCCGAGTCCACCGCGTTCTGAAGATCTTGCTTGGCGCGATCTTGGTCGAGCTTCGCTTGTTCTTCGAGCTGGCCGAACCGGTCGAGCACTCCCTTAAGGAGGGCGTCGGCGTCGAAATCGTTCACGGCCTGGTTATTACCGGGCTCGATGAAGGGAATGTTGCCGTCATCGACCGTCGGGATGGTGGTATCACCGCCGCCGACTACCGTGCCGGGGTCGACTTTAGTGTTGTCTCCGCCCTTGGTATCGTCGGCGTTGCCGCCTTCGATGGGGCCTGGGTCGAGCTTCGGCTTATCTTTGTTAGCATCCGCCACAGCGGTGGTGGGCTTAGCCGGTTCGG
This sequence comes from Pseudomonadota bacterium, assembly GCA_043767805.1. GTDB lineage: Bacteria > Bdellovibrionota > FAC87 > UBA2466 > UBA2466 > CAZZHG01. Next base: position 13,801 of record JAYUGC010000140.1, read on the forward strand.
TGGGCTTCACTTCGGCCGTGGTCTCAGCCGGCTTTTCTTCGCCGAGCTTACAGACCTTGCCGCTCGCGCCTTCGCGGGCAACGAGAGCCTCGATGGCCGCCGTCGAATCGGCGACGAAGGGCTTGGCCCATTCATCCGTCGACTGCTTCAAGTTATCGAACTGTTCGCCGTGATAGCCCGCGAAGAGGAACCCGACCGATTTCTTCATCTGGTCGAGAAGCTTTTCGTCCGCTTTCTCAAATTCGCCTTTCGTGCTGGAGAAGAGTTTCGCCTTCTCGGCGAGCACGCGCTCCATCTGAGTCACGAAAGTGATGAGGTGCTTTTCCTTCAGGCCCGCGGCGTTCTTCGGGTCATCGGTAATCGCTTCGGCGAGGTTCTTGATGAACCCGTCCAAGAGCTTACCGGTGATGTCCGAGCTCTTGTCGCCGGCTACGGCGCAAGAGGTAAGGAACTCACGGTACTTTTTAAAATTGCCGTCGAGCCAGTTGCGAAGCTTGACCACATCGCCGATGGCGACGGTCACGTCCTTCTTCTCGCCCGCGAGATTCACGGATTCTTTCACCGTGAGTCCTCTGGAGTCTACTTTCTCCAGAGCAGCTTTGAGCTGCTCGTACTCTTCCGGGAGAGGTACGCTCAGGGCTTTCGGCCGTGCCGTTCCGGCTTCCGCGGGCTTGGTGCCCGCAGTTCCGTGATCGACAGGCTTGTCAGCCGCGTTGAGGTTAGACCCAGAGATAAGGGCCAGGGCCAACCAGCTTCCGATTACCACTTTCATCTTCTCACCGTTCATCTGCATCTCCCGCTTTCAGCTTCAGCTCCCACTCTTTCGGGTGGGTACAACTTGATTTAAATTCCGCTACAGCACTCAAATTACAGGACCAGTCATGGCGAACTGGAACATCAGAGCCTACTTCTGCAAGCAGCGTTCCACTTCTCACGCCACGCTCACCGGGACCCGCTTCGTGAGCGCACACTAATTGTCTGTGTCGTAGTCAGACCAATTCACTTGGAGCCGATTTCTGGCGCCGAGAGTTTCATGTCTTAGAAAAGGCTGGAGAAACCTGAAGTTCTCGCCCTAGAATAGAGCTGTCGGTGCGGTTGACAGGTGTCAGACACAAATTGGCGAAAACTAAATAACCCAGAAGTTTCCGCATGAGAGCCTTGATCCAACGAGTAGCGAGAGCGAAGGTTGCCGAAAAAGGGCACTCACCTGAGAACCTTGCAGCCATCGGTCCCGGGATGGTGGTCCTGGTAGGCTTCGAGGAAGGGGACACGCTCATCCTCCTCGAGCAAATAGCTCAGAAAATCAAATCCTTACGAATCTTCCCCGACGGAGAGGGTAAGATGAATCTCCCTGGTTCCGAGGTGGGGGCCGAGTTCCTCCTGGTTTCGCAGTTCACGCTCTACGCTGACCTAAAGTATGGAAATCGCCCGTCTTTTACTAGGGCGGCTCCCAAAGCCAAGGCGGCCGAGCTCTATGGGCACTTCACCCAAGTGGCCGCCCGCCTTTTGGGCGCCGACCGGGTAAGGTTCACTCCCTTCGGGGCTGACCTTGCGGTGGAGCTGGTTAACGACGGTCCCGTCACGATTTGGGTCGATAGCTCAGAAATTCTTTAACATTAACGGTAGCTTAAATTCGATATGGCAATGTATCGCCGTGCGTTAGATACGGCGTTTCTCTATTGACGGTTAAGGCTTTTTTGGCAATTCTGGGGAACTTCTATGGAAATGGATAACGAGTTCAATCCTCTCAGTCCTCCGATTCCCGTGGCGCCCACGGCGGAAGGCAAAACTGGCTTCAGTCTCACCGGTCCGGGCATGGAATTCTTGCTCGTGCCTTCCGAGAACCCTAAGAGCATCGTGAACGACGCCAAGGTGCGCCGGCTTTATCTGCAGGCTTCTTCGCAGCAATGGTTTGGACCTCACCGTGTAAATTTCGAAGAGACCATCCATCTCACCGAAGAAGAGCGCCGGGTCTGGATTAAGATCACGCAGATTTTCTACACGCTCGAGAAGATGGGTCTCGATGTGATTTCCCGCATGACGGCGCCGGCCGTGTCTCGCATGAAGAGCGACGACGTCGGCTACTACCTCGCGGTGCAAGGCGCCGACGAAGCCAGACACGTGTTTCTTCTCGAAAATTATTTGAAAAAGCTCGGCCAAGACCCGCGCTACGATCGCTTGCTCCACGCTCTGAACGTCGCGGCTTCTCACGGTTATAACCGAGTGGAAAACTGGCTTTTTTCTACTCTCTTCTCGGAAAACTTCGCGCACTCGTTTCTCAGACGCGCCAAGACCGCGAAGACGGACATCATCGGCGCCACCATCTACAAGAACTTGCAGATGGACGAGAGCCGCCACTTACATTTCCTACACATCGTTCTGCCCGACCTCTATGACAGAATGTCCTTCTTCGGTAAGAGCTATTTAAAGATGTCGCAGTACTTCATCATGAAGTTCACCGAGATCATCTCTCGCTCCATCGAGGAAGACGCGGCGATCGTGGGCATCGACCGGCGCGCGCTCATCGAAGAAGTGTTCGAGAACGTTGAGCGGTCCTACTCGAGCTTCGGCGTGAACCCGAACTTCTTGCCCTTTCCCAAGCTGACCAAGTCTACGCACTGAGCCGGGCTTTCCCCGCGAAGTGGGATAGAATTTTCCTATCCCCACTTAACTTGCGGAAACCCCAATGCAACCCCAGTCGGCCTGCGTTCTTGGTGATAGCCTTGATTTGCTTACCCGTCTGCCGTCGGGGCATTTCGACGCGTGCATTGCCGATCCGCCGTACAACATGAGTAAGAAGAAGGGGCTCTCATGGGCTTTTTCCAAGCACGTCACCATGCAGGAGTCGTGGGATCGTTTCTCGACCGACGAGTACGTGGAGTTCACGGCCAAGTGGCTGACCGAAGTGGCGCGCGTGGTGAAACCGAACGGAAACCTCTTTCTTTTCGGCACCTACCACAACATCTACACCATGGGCTTTCTCATCCAGCGCATGGACCTGAAAGTTTTGAACAGCATCATTTGGACTAAGCCTAACGCTCAGCCCAACATCACCTGCCGCATGCTGACCGAAAGCTCCGAGCAGCTCATCTGGGCATGCAATAACCCGGTGAAGCAAGCGACCAAATGGACCTTCAATTACGCCGACGCCAAAGTGATGAATGGCGGCAAGCAGATGCGTAACGTCTGGGAGTTTCCTCTCACGCCCAAGCGCGAGAAGGTGGGCGGGCACCCGAACCAGAAGCCCGAGGCCGTTTTGAAAAGAATCGTGCGGATTGGGACCGAGCCTAATGATTTGATCTTGGATCCGTTCTCGGGCTCGGGCACCACGGGCTTCGCGGCCCTGGCCGAAGGCCGGCGATTCTTCCATTTCGAGCGCGATCCCAAGTACTTCGAGGCTCAGAAGGAACGTTTCGCTCGTTCCGAACAGAGTAAGTCGGTCGCTTTTTTATCGCCGGAAGAGATGGCGCGATGGCTCAAGCAAAAGGGCTCGAAACGCCCGGCGAAGACCAGCACGGTTGACGCCAGTGGTCTTAGGTAAATAGAGTGTCGGCCAGGAGTTTTTCACATGGCCGACCGTGAAGACCGGTACGAAGATAACGTCCCGGGTAAATGGTACGTAGATAAGAAGTGCATTCTTTGCAGCGTTTGCTCGGAGGCCGCCCCCAAGAATTTCAAGGAGGCGCCGGACGGCGATCACGACTTCGTGTTCAAGCAGCCGGAATCCGCCGAGGAAGAACAACAGTGTGAAGAGGCCATGGCGGCCTGCCCGGTGGAAGCCATCGGTAATGACGGTCAATAAGGTAATCCTGAGCCGGCATCGTTCAAGCGAAGCTTGAACGCTGACGGGGAGCGAAGGACCTCTCCTTAGATTATGCCCAACTCCAACCTTAGCGCGCTTGTGTGTATGAGCACCTTCAAGGGCTCGTTAACCAATGTGGAGGCTTGCGACGCGGTCAGCTCCGCGCTCGAAGAGTTAGGAATCCCGAATGAAGTTTTTCCCATGGGCGATGGCGGGCGAGGCACTATCGACGCCGTCCAAAGAGTCATGGGCGGAAAGATCGTCCCTTTTGAAACGGTTGGGCCCCTAGGCGCGCCTGTCACCGCGCGCCTATTGTGCCTGCCGGACGAAATGGCGCCGAGCTCGGTTTACATCGAGAGCGCGGATACTTGCGGCTACCACCTCATCAAACCGGAAAACCGGGATGCCATGCGCGCCTCGAGCCAGGGGCTCGGCAAGGTCATCGACCACGCGCTAAAAAAGTGGCAGCACACGATAAATACCATCTACATCGGGCTTGGCGACTCGGCCATTTCCGATATGGGGATGGGCATGCTCTGCGCGCTCGGCTTTCAGTTCACCGATCAAAGTGGCCACGTGCTCTGGGGAAACGCCAACGGGCTTCGGCAAATCAGAAACATCAAGCTGCCGGACGTATCTCCCTTGGATCGAGTTCGCTTCGTCGTGCTCTGCGACGTTTTAAATCCCGTGCTTGGCCCCAAGGGAAGCGCCCGCACTTTCTCTCGGCAGAAGGGTGCCTCCACCACTCAGATTAGTCTCATCGAGCAGGGCATGGAGAGCTTTGCGAAGCTCATTCAGGAAATGAACGGGCGAGACTTGCGCGAAGCTCCCATGACGGGCTCGGCAGGCGGCCTTGGCGCTTCCTTCCTCGCGTTTTTTAATACGGAGCTCGTTCTCGGCGCGCGCTTTCTGCTCGACTGGCTTCACTTCGATTCCAAGCTCGAGAAGCGCACCTTTCTCGTCACGGGAGAGGGAAAATCGGATTTCCAAACGCTGAACGGCAAAGCTCCCATGGTTTGTCTGGAGCGTGCCGATCGCTTGGGAAAGAAATCTCTGCTCATCTCCGGCATTTTGGGAGACGGCTACACCACGCTTCTCAACTACGGCAGCCTCAAAGGCGCGTTCGAGTGCGGCGATAAGCCTTCGGCGAAGGAAGCGCTTCGCAAAAAGACACTGGAGTTATTCTCGAATAAGAATTGGAGAACGGGGCTGATCTAGCCGTTCGTGCCGTCGCTCTTCGCGGGAACTTCGGAGCCGACGCCTTGGTAGAGGACCGTGCGGATGGTCCATTCCTTGGCTTTTTCTTCCACTTCGTCGGGCTTCACCATGAAGATGGTGTCCCAAGGACAAATCTTCGCGCAGGCGTCGCAGCCGATGCAGCGCTCGAGATCCACTTCCACGAGGCGCATGAAGTCGGGGTACTCGGGACCGGGCACGGTCTCGATGCAGTCGACGGGACAAACCGGAATGCAGCTATGGCAGCCGGTACAGCCTTTTTGATCGATGACGGCGTAAGTGCGCGGCGGCTTCTTACGAGGCTCTTTTCCTTCGGCTGGATGGATAGGTAGCTTGTCCATAAGTTCGCTTTCTATCCTACCAGAGCCCCACGGGGCAAGGCCACCCTCCGGCGAGAAAACTCAATTAAAAAGCGGTTTTCCAGAGCGCGTTTCACTTCGCTCAAGGACGGGCACTGGTCCCCCAGGCGCTCGGTCAGCGAGGTCATGACGGAAGCCTCGAAGCCGCACGGATTGATGCGTGTGAAACCCTTGAGATCGTTGGACACGTTCAAGGCCAGCCCATGGTAGGTGACCCAGCCCGAGACGGCGACCCCGAGGCTGGCGATCTTCTTGGTCTCGCCCCGGATCCAGACGCCGGTCGCGCCCACGCGGCGTTCCGCGGCCACGCCGAAATCCGCGAGGGTCAGGATGACGACGTCTTCGAGCTTTCTCAAAAACTTGTGAATGTCTCGCTCCGCTTCGTTCAGAGAAAGAATCGGATACGCGACGAGCTGTCCGGGATTGTGAAACGTATCTTCTCCGCCGCGCTCGACGGCCACTTTCTCCACCGAAGGATCCAACTGGCTCTTTCGCCCCGACGTATAGACGGGCGGATGCTCCAAAAGAAGGAGGTAATCCGGAAGGCTCGCATCGCTGCGTTTCTGCGCGACGAGCTCTTTCTGGAGGGCATAAGCTTCTTCATAAGCCATCAAGCCCAGGTCGCGGATTTCGAGGTTAGGCATTTGCCGTTCGCTCGTGCGTGCGACCCGCGCCGGGATTCGCAGGCTTGAAGATATGAATCGGCTTGTTCAACGCCGTTTCGACCGCTTCTGCGAAGGACTCAGGCAACGTCGGATGAGTGTGAATCGTTCTCACGATGTCCTCCGCGCACGCGCCCATTTCGATGGCGAGCGCTGCTTCGGCGATGAGGTTCGACGCTTCGGGACCGACCATGTGGCAGCCCAAGATCATTTCCGACTTCTCATCGACCAGCACTTTAATGAAACCATCGGTCTCATTGGTACTGAGCGCGCGGCCAGACGCCGCGAACGGGAACTTGCCCACTTTGAAAGTGAAGCCCTGATCCTTGGCTTCTTTTTCGGTGAGGCCGACGACCGCGATCTCGGGATCGGAGAAGATGGCCCACGGAATCGTTTTGTAATCCTTGAAAGACTTTTCGCCGGCAATGGTCGCGGCGGCGAGCATGCCGTCCATCATCGCGCGGTGAGCGAGCTGCGGAGCGCCCGAGACGTCACCAATGGCGTACACGCCGGGGACGTTCGTTTTACTCTGCTTATCGGTCGAAACGTTACCGCGCTGATCGATCTTCACGCCGATTTTCTCAAGGCCCAGATTCTCGGAGTTTGGCTTACGGCCAACGGAGACCAAGATGTGGGTCGCCTCTAACGTCTGCTTGCCCTTATCCGGCGTTTCGACGTCTAGGTGAAGAAGCTTCGATTTCGCCGCGTCCTTTTCCTTGATGCCGATGGCTTTGGTCTTTTTGAAAACCTGCATGCCGAGCTTACGCATGCGTTTCTCGACGACCGCGACCAATTCCTGATCGACCGTCGAGAGCAGCGTATCGAGCGCTTCGACCACGGTCACTTCGCTTCCCAGCTTCGCGTAGACCATGCCGATCTCGATGCCGATGAAGCCGCCGCCGATGACGATGAGTTTCTTAGGAAGCTCTTTGAGCGCGAGCGCGTCGGTGGAGCTCAAAATATTCACGCCGTTGAAGGGAAGGGGAGGGATCTCCATCACGCGAGAGCCCGTCGCCAAAACGATAGAGCCCGCTTGAATGGTTTCCGTACCCGTCGCACTCTTCACTTCAAGCGTGTTCGCCGTCTTAAACGTCGCCGTTCCCTTGAACATCTCGACGCCATTGCGTTTTAACAGCTGGGAAACGCCGCCCGTGAGTTTGGTCACGACGGAAGCCTTCCACTCCTGCATCTTTTCGAAATCGCAAGCCACACCTTTCGCGGTGATGCCGATCTCCTCGAGATCGTGCTTTACACGGTGAAACTGCGTCGCCGCGAATATAAGCGCTTTCGAGGGAATGCAGCCTACGTTCAGGCAAACGCCGCCGTAGTATTCCTTTTCGATAATGGCGGTCTTTTTCCCTAGCTGAGCCAGGCGAATGGCGCAAACATAGCCACCAGGGCCCGCTCCGATTACGACGGCGTCGAACTGCTTCATGCGAACACCAAACGAGAAGGATCGGTTAGGAAGTACACCAAGCGATTCATGAAGCGAGCCGCGTCGGCGCCGTCAACCACCCGGTGATCCACCGAGATGGCGAGGAACATCATGTCGCGAATGACGATTTGATCGTCGACGACCACGGGCCGTTTGCGAACCGCGTTCGTGCCGAGGATGGCTACTTCCGGATGATTGATGACGGGAGTCGCGAAGACGCCGCCGATGGAGCCGGCGTTCGTAATCGTGAAGGTGCCGCCCTTTAAATCGTCCATGGTGGACTTACCCGTGCGGGCGCGCTCACCAAGCGCGGAAATTTCAGCCGCGAGCTCCCAGATGCTTTTGCGATCCACGTTTTTAACGACGGGAACGATAAGCCCATTCGGGGTATCGACCGCAATGCCGATGTTGTAATCGCCCTTCAAGACGATTTCGCCGGCCGCATCGTCCAGCGACGAATTGAGGTACGGGAACTCTTTGAGAGCTGGAACGAGGGCCTTGATGACGAAAGGCAAGAAGGTGAGCTTCACGCCGCGCTTCTCAGCCTCGGCCTTATGGGCCGCGCGAAGCTTCACGACTTCCGTGAAATCGGCTTCTTCGACGAAAGTGAAGTGCGCCGCCGTGTGGGTCGAGCGAGTCATTGCTTCGGCGATTTTCTTACGAAGGCCCTTCAAAGGAATGCGGGTCGTTTGGCCGACTTGAACCAGAGGTGCCTTTGCCAGTGCCGTGGAAGCGGAAGACGCCATGGACTGCACGCCCGTCGACGTGTGCGACGGACGGGCGGTCGCGGCTTCATGGCCTTCGGCGGCCATCTGCACGTCGAGCTTCGTCACGCGGCCTTGTAGGCCCGTGCCTTTGAGCGACTTCAAATCCACATCCATATCGCGAGCGAGTTTTCGGGTCGCCGGCGTCGCGAGTACGTTGAAAGGAACGACTTCGTCGTCGTGGCGCTCGGGAGCGGGTTGCGGTGCCGGCTTTTCACGAACGGTTCTTTCCTGAGGCGCGGGAGCGGCCTCGGCGCGGGGTTCGGGCTTTGCCGGCGCTTCTTGCTTTTGCGGGGCGGGCACCTCTTTGGGAGCGGCCTTCGCGGCTCCGCCGCCTTCGGTGATAGTCAAAAGAGTTTTACCAACTTGAACTGTCTCGCCTTCTTTGGCGCCGAGAGAAGCAACGGTGCCGTTTACGGGAGACGGAATCTCCACGGTCGCTTTGTCGGTCATGACTTCGACCATGGGCTGGTCGGCCTTCACCGCATCGCCTATCTTGACGAGCCATTTCGTAATTTCGCCTTCGTGGACGCCTTCACCGATGTCGGGGAGCTTAAATTCCATGCATTACCTCAGAAGTTACGAACTTTGCCGACGGCAAGCGCGACTCGCTCGGCATCGGGCATGTACACGTGCTCTAACGTATAAGGAAAGGGAGTGTCGAGTCCCGTCACGCGCATTACGGGAGCTTCGAGAGACAGAATGGCTTCCTCCGCGATGAGAGCGGCGACCTCAGCGGCGAAGCCGCAGGTCCGGGGCGCTTCTTGAACAATGACCACGCGGCCGGTTTTACGGACGGACTCCAAAATCGCTTCTTCGTCGAGCGGAACGAGAGACCTTAAATCGAGGACTTCGCAGTCGGCCCCGCGAGGTAAGCAAAGTTCCGCGGCTTCCACGCAGACGGGAACCATGGCGCCCCACGCGATCAGGGTCACGTCTTTACCGGGACGAACGACGTTCGCTTTGCCGATAGGAACCGTGTAGGCGTCTTCGGGAACCTCGCCTTTAAGCGAACGATAAATCTTTTTAGGCTCCATGAAGAGCACGGGATCGTTATCGCGCATGGCCGAGATGAGCAGGCCCTTGGTGTCGTATGCATTCGAAGGAATGACGACCTTTAGGCCCGGCGTGTGCGCGAAGTAAGCCTCGCCGCTTTGCGAATGATAATGACCGCCGCGGATACCGCCGCCATAAGGCGTACGGATGACCATGGGACAGGTGAAGCCACCGCCCGAACGATAGCGGAGTTTCGCCACTTCGCTCACGATCTGATCGAACGCCGGAAAGATGAAGTCCATGAACTGGATTTCCGGAACGGGCCGAAGGCCGTTCACCGCCATGCCGACGGCAACGCCAATGATGCCGCTCTCGTTCAAGGGGGTGTCGATAACCCGCTCTTCGCCGAACTCTTTTTGCAGGCCCTCGGTCGCGCGGAACACGCCGCCGTTGTGGCCGACGTCTTCGCCGAGAAGGACGATGCGATCGTCGATGCCCATCTCGGTGAGGAGAGCGTCGCGGACCGCTTGTACGATGGTTAAATTCGCCATGAAATTCTCCTCGAGCCTCTAGAGCGGAAACGCCTCGCTGGTGTTCTTGAACTTGCCGCGCAATTCCGCTTCTTCTTTGAGCGCCTTTAGCTGCTTATCGAGAAGCGGAATGGGTTTTTCGTAAACATCGGCAAAAAGGGTCTCGAGCGACGGCGGCGGAACTTTTTCCGCTTTTTCGATGGCGGTCAGTATTTCGGCTTTCGCTTCTTCCTGCGCTTTTTCCTCGAGCGAGTCGTTCCAAAGCTTCTTGCCCGTCAGATACTGACGGAAGCGCACGATGGGATCTCTCGCCTTCCAGGCATCAAAGAGCGCCGGATCGCGGTACCGGGTCGGATCGTCCGAAGAAGAATGCGGTCCGATGCGAAGGGTCAGACACTCGATGAAGGTCGGTCCTTCGCCGTTTCTCGCGCGCTCGACTGCCTGGCGGGTCACTTCGTAGACGGCAAGCACGTCGTTACCGTCGACTGCGATGCCTGGCATGCCGTAGCCGATGGCTTTATCGACCATACGCTTGGCCGCGCACTGCTTATGAACGGGCAGGGAAATCGCGTACTGATTGTTCGTGCAAATGAAGACGGTCGGCGCCTGCATCGTGCCCGCGAAGGTCATGCCCGTGTGAAAATCGTTTTCGGACGTGCCGCCGTCTCCCATGTAGGTAATCGCGATGTCGGATTCGCCTTTGATTTTCGCGGCGTAAGCCGCGCCCACGGCCTGCACCACTTGAGTGGAAATGGGGCTCGAGACGCTAAAAAGCCGCAAGTCGGCGTTCGAGTAATGCACGGGCATTTGACGGCCGAAGCATTGGTCTTCGGAGTTGCCGTACAAATTACAAAGCATCTGAAAGGGCGTCATTCCTCGGTAGAGGAAGATGCCGGGCTCGCGGTAACTCGGGAAAATCCAATCCTTGGGTTTTAGCGCGGCGGCGGTGCCCGTCTGAATCGCTTCTTGTCCATACGAGGGAAGGGCGAAGCCGATGCGGCCCTGACGCTGGAGCATCATGGTGCGCTCGTCGTACATGCGGGTCAGCACCATGTTGCGGTACATGCGTAGGAGCTGCTCTTTCGCAATCTTCGGCTCACGCTTGGGGTCGGCGACGTTGTTCTCGCTCAAGACGCGGTAACAATCTTCGCGCAGCTTGAAAGTGCTGGTGGTGCGCTTGGCGGCTTGAGGTTTCGCCGCTTTTTTACTTTTGGAATTGGTTTTCACGGTTTCGGTTTCCGCCATAATCAAGCCTTTGCCGCCTCAAGCACGAAGCTGGCTCTCGATGAATTTCTCGCCCGCCCGGTAAGAGCTGCGAACCAAGGGACCGGAGGGAACGAACTTGAAGCCTTTCGCGAGGCCCATCTCTTCGTACTCTTTGAAGACGGTGGGATTCAGGAATTCCTCAACGGGAAGATGCTTTTGCGAGGGACGCAAATATTGGCCGATGGTCAAGATGTCGACGCCCGCTTCCCGCAAGTCGTCCATCGCTTGAGACATCTCTTCGCGCGTCTCGCCCAGACCCACCATGATGGAGGACTTGGTGTAGGCCGTGGGCTTGATCTTTTTCACGTGAGCGAGAACGCTCAAGGATTGGCGGTACCCGCAGCGGAGATCACGCACTCGTTTCGTGAGCCGCTCGACCGTCTCGATATTGTGCGCGATGACGTCGGCGCCGGAGGCGACGATTCGTTCCATGGCTTTCAAGTCGCCCTTGAAATCGGAGACCAAAACTTCGACCAGCATTTGCGGGCTGCGCTTTTTGATTTCTTCGACGGTACGTCCGAAATGATCGGCGCCGCCATCGGGTAGATCGTCGCGATCGACGGAGGTCAAAACGATGTAAGTGAGATCCATGGAGCCGATGGCACTGCCCACTTTGAGGGGCTCGAGCTCGTCCACGACGCCACCAGGCTTACCGGTTTTCACGTGGCAAAAGCGGCAGCCGCGGGTGCAGGTATCGCCCAAAAGCATGACCGTCGCCGTGCCCCCGCCCCAGCATTCCCCGACGTTCGGACAGGAGGCCTCTTCGCAGACCGTGTGCAAATTAAGGCTGCGAAATAGCTGCTTTAGACGAACGTAGTTCTCCCCGCCCGGAGCGCGGACTTTCAACCAGTTGGGCTTGGGGAGGGCCTGGGTGGAAGACATAATCCCTCAGATTAGTAATAGAAAAAGGGTGGGGGCGCAACTAAGGTATCGGTCATGGAATTGACCTTGCCGCAGAGGGCCAGGGAGGTCTCGAAGGTGCTCCTAGTGTGCCTCGGGGCGAGCCTCCTCACTGCCTGTTTGAAGTTGCTTTACTGGTACTATACGACCAGCCTCGCCTTCTTCGCCGACGGCATTCACTCTCTTTTTGACTCTGGCTCGACCGTTCTCGGCATCTATTCCGTGCTCATTTCAAGCCGCCCTCCGGATGAAGGGCACCCCTATGGGCACAAGAAGTTCGAGACTCTCTCCGGCCTGGCTTTGGCCGGCCTATTACTCGTGGCGGGATGGGAGGTACTGGCCGCGGCCTATAACCGTTACGCCTTCGGATCGCCCCCGCCCATGTACTCCAATTGGGGCTGGATCATTCTGGGTTTCACCATGGCGGTAAACCTCGGGATCGCGAAATTCGAGGGAAAGTCGGCAAAGCGGCTGAAAAGCCATTTTCTGGAGTCCGATTCCCTCCACAATCGCAGCGACTTCTTCATTACGCTCGGCGTTTTCGCGACCGTTCTCGCGTCCCGCTTTCAGCTGCCTTACGTGGACCTGGCCATCTCGGTGGCCATTTCGATTTATCTCATTTTCCTCTCGTTTCTCATCGTGCAGATGAACATTAAGCCGCTCGTGGATCACGCCGTCTTGAGCACGAAGGAAGTGGAAGATCTGGTCAATACGGTGAATGGGGTCATCGCCTGTCACGGGGTGCGAAGCCGAGGGGAACGCTGGCACCACTTCTTGGATCTCAACATTCATCTCTCCGGCCAGATGACGCTCGAACGAGCCCATGAAATCACGCATCAGGTGGAAGCGAAGCTGAAGGAAGCGTTCCCCGGTCTCGTGGACGTCGTTATTCACACGGAGCCGGACGATCACCCTCCGTGCTCCGTCGATCACCGGGTTTAGAGCGTCGATTAAAGCTCAGACACCCTTCGTGTGGATTAGGTGAACGCCCGCTGAATACGGGGGAAGTCCGAGCCCAAGCCCGAGGAACGCCTATTGCAGTAACTCTCCGTTCTTTGGGGGTCTGGAAAATGCGGGTTTGGGTCTCATTGTGCTTAATGTTGGGGTTTGCCCTGTCGGGCAGAGGCGAGCGCGCTCCAGCGGAGCATGGGACAGCTCCCTCCGGCCGGCCCGAGGCTGGCCCGACCTTCTCGCCCACCCTCACAGATAGCGAGAGAGCCTGGGAAAGACCGGTCAGTGTGGACCAGGACATGTACGAGCGCAGCTATCTTCACTTTAATTATTTGAATGCCAATCCCGTTCCCGGGCTTTCGCCAAGTGCCACCTTGGCGGCACTGGAGTTTCAGAGCCGCTTATTGGGCATGGGGGTGGACGCGAAATTGGCCGGTTCTCTAGGTGAGAACTTCGAAGGCGCGCTCCGGGATCGCTCTAAGATAAATAGCGGGGAACGACTTCAGGAACAGCTTGAAGCCCTGGTTTCTGTCGGCAGCACTCTGTTGGCTCCCAAGTTCAATTTGAAAGATCTCAAAACTTTCGGACGAGAGTTCGGCCAATTGACCGACGCGGGCGAAAAACAAGTCGCCCTAAAAGTTTTTGCCGAGGTGATGGGGTTTTCCTCGGGTCGCTTGGACGGCATTCCCATGACGGCTGCGGACACGGAGATGCTAAAGAGCGTGCTCGAACGAGCCGCTAAAAATCCCGCGGTGCAAAAAGGCTTGGACCCCGCCTTTAAGAAGATCATGGGTGTGGGACAGACGGAACGCCTCTTGATGGTTCGCAGCCGAACCGACTATGCGCCCTATGTCGAGAAATGGGCCAACTTATATGCGCCTAATTTTAAAGACCCCACACTAAAAAAGGCCGTGGCCGGAGCGCGCAACAGCGTTTCTCCTCAGAAACTGAAAGAAATCAATGCGGCGACTGATGCTTTGATAGAAACTTTTCGCCGTCAGACGGCACACCTCGAAGCAGAAGCTGTCCGCCAAGCGAAGGAAAAGTTGAGAAGAGACATTCACGATGCTTTTTCGGAAGCGCGCTCGGGATCTCAGGTGTTCTCACTCCTGGCGGGACAGATCGATCCCCAAGCAGGAAAAGCCTTCACGGTGGTTAGCCGGTCAGCGGCCGACATCGCGGAAATCCTGACGCTCGCCAAGGCCGGAGATATCACGGACATCAAAGCCGCGTTCGACATCACCAGCATTCTCACCGGTCTACTCTCGAATATTTTGGGAGGCCCGAGTCCCGACGCTATGATTCTCGAGCAGTTAGTTGAGTTGCGCAAAGAAGTCAGGTCCTTGCACCAAGACATGTTGAAAGAGTTTAGCGGGGTTCATCTCCATCTCTACGCCTTGGAGCGGCACCTCAATAACAAGTTTTCCGATTTGGACCAGATCATTCGCTCCACCAATTCGGCTCTTGCGACAGTCGAGGGAAAACTCGATTTGCATCATGCCGAGGTTAAAAGAGCGTTTGGCGACGAGCGAGCGGGAGAGCTCGACATCTTGATGCGGGAGTGTCCGAATCGGTCGGCGCAAATTCCGATGGATGCCGCTTACTACGCCAGTTGTTTGGACAAGCTGATGGCTTGCGCCGTTACCAAATCGAGAGATTCGATTTCGACGGGAGGGAAACTTATTTTCGACGGAAAAACTGCGAACCAGCCTGGCGTTCTGGAAGAATCCGACTCTGTCTTGGGGTACGATAGCACTAACTGGGATCGTCTCAACTTCCTCACGGGCGCGGCGGCGCATTTCGGTAAAACCCTTACTACAAAAGCGCTTCCCAATCCTTCTTTGTGGGCGATGTGCGCAAGCGGCTATTTGCAAATGGCCTCTCAGTCGCCAAAACATTACCGCCTTTACGATCCTGACCTGAGCCATCTAAAGGAGCTTCAAGCGGCGGGGGACGATTTGGAGCAAGGTCTTTCGGCCATCACGACTGGCGCCGGAGGGAAAGCCAACGCCTTTCTCTTGAAGGAGTTGCTCGGCCAATACCACGCTTCCGTGAACGAGCTGGAAACCCATGTAAATACCGCACGCGTGCAATATCAGCACACAAACCTCGCCGACTACGATTTGCGCTTGGATGCCCGGCAGAAACCGTTAAGGCCAATTCCTTTCGACATGGAGGAAGGAAAGCCCGCCATCAAGCCTTGCGAAGGATCTTGGGCGGCGAACTCTGGTTTGCCCTCGCTCGTGGGGGGAAATGTAGCCGACACCTTGGGCGTATTTATTCCAAACGCTGTCCGCGTAGGCGACGATATTTCTTCCAATGGGGGCCCCACTCAGCTCAAATTTTGCTACGACATCACCGAGTTCGAATTTGACGAACGGCCGTTTGAGACTCCCGGGATCCCGGGAGGTTCTTATCAACCTTACGCAAAGTCCTATCAGCTGACGGTTCGAGCCACCTTTCAGGGCAATCCGGTGTTTGCGCGCGCCATTTCAGGACCCATCGATGTACCAACATTTGATAAGGCCCGATACGGTCCTACGGGTTTTCTTGGCCAGATTTCGATTGAGCACTTGAAAGCAAACTTGCGCAACGAATGGACGAAGGACGGCGGCTTTCTCAGTCGCTTGATCAAGGAGTCGGAGGACTCGCACTTCTCTAAAGAGTATGCCTTTAAGGGCAGTGACGATAAGGCGTCTCCCATTCCTCACGGACTCACTTTCCGTTTAGGTCCCGAAAGAGAGATCATGAGAAACTGGAGGCTCGATTTAGTGGGGCCGAGCATCGATGCCTCCGTTGCAGGGTACCAAACCTGGGTTAATGCCGCTAAGAACGTGCACGATAA
Organism: Pseudomonadota bacterium; assembly: GCA_043767805.1. Lineage (GTDB taxonomy): Bacteria > Bdellovibrionota > FAC87 > UBA2466 > UBA2466 > CAZZHG01. Next base: position 29,547 of record JAYUGC010000140.1, read on the forward strand.
GTTCGAGAGCGGCCGTATCGCCGTTGAGACTCAAATCCAGAAAGAGATAAATGACGGCACAAGCAAAGAGGTGAAAAGAATATCGGGAGCGCGGGCCCTGCTCGCTTCCTATTTACAGCTGGGTCTGCCCATGGCGGTGAGAGAGAACGAGAAAGAATTATCCTCAGCGCTTAATAATTTGCCGTCGGGCCAAACCATACAAACCCAAGCCGGACTCAAACCCTTTATTTGGAACGAGGTCGACCGCCTCGTCTTCGACGCCAATAACCCGACTTATCCGAAGCCACCGCCGGGGGGTTTTGTACGCCCCAAGGCGCCCATCGATGGGTTTCTGGACGGAATCTTTAAAGAGTTTCTCGCCGAGAATTTCCAATGGGCAAATCGACCGGCTACGCCGCCCAAGGAGGCCCTCACGCGCGATACGAAAGGAGTGGCTCCAGGAGATCCGGCCGCGCCCGAGCTCACGAACGAAGCCTATGCTGCTTTCTATAAACCCGGCTCGGGCGAGCTGGTGACTCACTTACACTCTAGAGCGACGGAGCTCGAAAACGCTCTGAACCAAGTGATCGCCGAAGAACCCTCAAAGCTCTATGAGCACCGCCAACATCCGATTGTCCGGGACTGGCGCAGTGAACTACTCACAGCCAAGCTGGCCTTGCAGAGTGGTAAGCCCTACAAATACAAAGCCAAACCAAAGCCGTAGTTAAACGCCGCGGACCTTGGGTCCCCAGATTTCCTTGTGCATCTGGAGCTGCATCGTCACCGGTGTGTCCGTGTCGAGAATCCACGACGCCAGATCGGAAGGGCTGACCTTTCCGTACACGGGAGAGAAGAGAAGCGAGCATTTCTTCGCGAGCTCGTGTTTCGCGCAAATTTCCTGAGCCCAGTCAAAATCCGCGCGAGAGGCGACCACGAACTTGAACTGATCTTGAGGAGACGCGAGATCGATATTCTCCCAAACGTTCGCCACGGCCTCGCCACTATCCGGGCACTTGATGTCGATGACTTTAATCACCGCGGGAGGGACATCTTTCACGGTGAAGCTGCCGTTCGTCTCGAGAGAAACGGTGTAGCCCTCGTCAATAAGAAGCTGCATGAGCGGATACGTACCGCGCTGACCGAGCGGTTCACCGCCAGTGACACAAACGTATTTCGTTTTGTGTTTCTTCACTTCAGTCATAATCTCGTCGAGAGACATGACCTTGCCCTGCCAAAAAGAGTAGCCCGTATCACACCACGTGCATCTTAAATTGCACGCAGCCGTACGCACGAACACGGTCGGTTTTCCCGCTAGTAGGCTCTCTCCCTGGATGCTGTAGAAAATCTCGTTGATCTTGATTGAAACGGGTTCGGCCATCGTATTACTGGGTGGCTTGCTGGCGGATGATTGCCCGCTGGAGCTTGCGCTCCTGCTTGGCGAATTCTTCCGGAGACAGCACTCCACTCAAGAGCTCCTCGGCGCGTTTTTTGGAACGAGCGGCGCGCTCTTTGTCGATTTCCGACGATTCCTCGGCGGTCTCGGCAAGGACGATGACTTTATCGTTGTGGATTTCTGCGAAGCCGTAGCTAATGGCGAACTTGCGCTCGGTACCGTCGGTGACCAAAGTCAGCACGCCGGTTTTCAAAGAAGTCAGAAGATCGCGGTGACTCGGCAAGATTTGAATCTCGCCGCCGGTGGCGGGCAGGGTTACCACGTTGGCTTTGAGCCCGTGAATGATGGCCCGAGTCGGCGTGACGATATCGACTTCGATCATGGTTTAGTTACCCGTCTTCATCTTCTCCGCCTTCGCGACGGCTTCTTCGATGGTTCCCACCATGTAGAAAGCCTGCTCGGGGAGATCGTCGTGTTTGCCTTCAAGGATTTCCTTGAAGCCGCGCACGGTGTCTTTCACTTCCACGTACTTACCGGGATTGCCGGTGAACTGCTCGGCGACGAAGAACGGCTGAGACAAGAAGCGCTCGAGCTTACGGGCGCGGCTTACTGTGAGCTTATCTTCTTCCGAAAGCTCGTCCATCCCGAGAATCGCGATGATGTCCTGGAGATCCTTGTAACGCTGAAGGATACGCTGCACTTCACGGGCAACCGAGTAGTGCTCGTCACCGACGACATCCGGCGCGAGAAGGCGCGACGTCGAAGCGAGAGGATCCACCGCCGGGTAAATACCTTTTTCGGAAATGGCGCGAGACAAGTTGGTCGTCGCGTCCAAATGCGCGAAAGCAGTCGCGGGGGCGGGATCGGTGTAATCGTCCGCGGGTACGTAAATGGCCTGTACCGAGGTGATAGACCCCTTTTTCGTGGAAGTGATGCGCTCTTGAAGCGCACCCATTTCCGTCGCTAAAGTGGGCTGATAACCTACGGCGGAAGGAATACGTCCGAGGAGCGCCGATACTTCCGAGCCCGCTTGGGTAAAACGGAAGATATTATCGACGAACAAGAGAACGTCCTGGCCTTCTTCGTCACGGAAGTATTCCGCGGCGGTTAGCGCGCTCAAAGCAACGCGGAGACGGGCTCCCGGCGGCTCGTTCATCTGACCGTAAATGAGGGCGGTCTTTTCGATAACGCCCGATTCCTTCATTTCGGCCCAAAGATCGTTACCTTCACGAGTCCGCTCTCCGACACCGGCGAAGACGGAGAGACCACCGTGCTGTGTCGCGATGTTGTTGATGAGCTCCATGATCAAAACGGTTTTGCCGACACCAGCGCCGCCGAATAGACCGACCTTACCGCCCTTGGAGTAAGGCGCGAGAAGATCGACGACTTTAATGCCGGTGACGAGGATTTCGATGCTGGTGTTCTGCTCTTCGAAAGAAGGCGCGGGACGGTGAATCGGATAGCGCTTCTTGGCGTTGACCGGACCAACTTCGTCCACCGGTTCCCCGATGACGTTTAAGATGCGGCCCAAGATTTCGCGGCCCACCGGTACCATAATGGGGTTGCCGGTGCTGCGCACTTTCATGCCGCGCACCAGACCGTCCGTCGCGTCCATGGCGATGCAGCGAGCGACGCCGTCACCGAGATGCGACGCTACTTCGAGCGTCAGGTTTTCTTTTAACGCGTCGATGGACGGGTTGGTCACTTTGAGCGCGGTATAAATCGGAGGGAGTGCGGAGGGCGGAAACGCCACGTCCACGGCCGGTCCGATTACTTGCTTAATTTCGCCTAACGATTCCATCTACTACTACTCCTATTTCATGGCCTCGGCGCCACCGACGATTTCCATCAATTCTTTGGTGATGCTGGCCTGGCGAGCTTTGTTGTACTCGAGATTCAAACTGTCGATCATTTCGGACGCGTTCTTGGTCGCGTTCTCCATGGCCGACATGCGGGCTCCGTGTTCGCTGGCAATTGACTCCAGCACGGCCCGGAAAAACTGCATGCGGAAATGTCTCGGAATCACTTCGTCGAGGAGCTTCTTTTTGGAAGGCTCGAAGAGGTAATTACTATGTTCCGCTTCCGACGCTTTCAAGATGCTTTCCACCTGGCCCGGCGGATCGGTGGAGACCGGGATGAGTCTCTCGACGGTAACTTTCTGCTGAATGGCGGATTTAAACTCGTTGTAAATGAGGTAAACGGCGTCGAGCTTGTCCGCCTTATAGGCCTCGAGAATCTCGTCCGCCAAAACGCCGACCTTCGGATAAGACACGCCGGCGAGTAAGCCTTCGTGAAAGACCGAAATGTCGAAACGGCGCTTGAGCAAATCGTTCGCCTTTTTGCCGATGCACTCCACCGAGACTTCGACGCCTTCGCCTTTTTTCCGGGTGATGAAGCGAACCGCTTCCTTGATGACGCCCGAGTTGAAGGCGCCGCAAAGGCCGCGGTCTCCGGCGAGGACGACGACCCGGATTCTCTTTTCTTCGCGAGCGATGAGAAGAGGGTGGGTGGCCGCTTCGCGTTTCGCGAGCGAGGTCACGATGGCGTATATGCGGTACGCGTACGGACGGGTGGCCAAGATCGCTTCTTGAGCTCGTCTTAGTTTTGCGGCCGCCACCATCTTCATCGCACGCGTGATCTGACGCGTACTCTTGACGGTGTTGATGCGTTTTCTAATGTCCTTTTGGCTCGCCATAACTACACAAACGAAGCGGAGTACGCATCCAGAGCGTTCACGAGAGCCGCCTTATCCGTGTCGTCCAAGGTCTTCTTGGTCTTCACGCCCGTGAGAATCGCGGGATGTTTCTGTTCGAGATATTCGTAGAGGCCTTTTTCGTAATCGCCGAGACGATCGACCGGGATCTTGTCGAGAGCGCCGCTGGTGCCCGCGAAGATGATGACGACCTGCTTTTCGACGGAGAGGGGCTGGTACTGACCTTGTTTCAAGATCGCGACCATGCGCTCACCGCGAGAAAGCATCTGCTGAGTCGCTTTATCGAGGTCGGAACCGAACTGCGCGAACGCCGCCATTTCGCGGTATTGTGCGAGGTTCAGACGAAGGTTACCAGCGACCTGCTTCATGGCTTTGATCTGGGCGCTACCGCCTACGCGAGACACCGAGATACCGACGTTAATCGCCGGGCGGATGCCCGAGTAGAATAAGTCGGTATCGAGGAAGATCTGACCGTCCGTAATCGAGATTACGTTCGTCGGAATGTACGCGGATACGTCACCCGCTTGGGTTTCGATGATGGGGAGAGCCGTGAGGCTTCCGCCGCCTTCCGCGTCCGATACTTTCGCCGCGCGCTCCAAGAGACGACTATGGAGATAAAACACGTCGCCAGGGTACGCTTCGCGGCCCGGCGGGCGGCGAAGGAGCAAAGACAACTGTCGATAGGCTTGCGCTTGTTTCGTCAAATCGTCGTAGACGATTAGAGCGTGCTTGCCGCTGTCACGGAACCACTCGCCCATGGTCACACCCGCGTAAGCCGCGAGGAACTGGAGGGGCGCTTGTTCGGAAGCGGTAGCCGAGACGACGATGGTGAACTCCATCGCGCCGGAGCTGCGGAGCTTTTCCACCACGCGCGCTACCGTCGAGGCCTTCTGGCCGATGGCGACGTAAATGCAAAATACGTTTTGGCCCTTTTGGTTGATGATCGCATCCACCGCGACGGCAGTTTTGCCCGTCTGACGGTCACCGATGATGAGCTCGCGCTGCCCGCGGCCAATCGGAACCATGGCGTCGATCGCCTTGATGCCGGTTTGGAGAGGCTCTTTCACCGATTGGCGCTTAACGATACCGGGAGCTTTCACTTCCACCGGGCGGGTTTCCGTCGTCTTGAGCGGTCCCATTCCGTCGATGGGCTGTCCGAGCGCGTTCACCACGCGGCCGACCATTCCCATGCCGACGGGCACTTGGAGAATCTTTCCCGTGCGCTTTACCGTGTCGCCTTCGCGAACGCTGGTGACGTCGCCGAAGAGGGCGATACCGACGCTTTCCTCTTCGAGGTTCAGCACGGCTCCGTACACTTTGTTCGGGAACTCGACCATTTCGCCGGCCATTGCACTCTGGAGGCCGTACACCTTCGCCACGCCGTCACCGACGCTTAGGACGGTTCCGGTCTCGGAGACTTCGACTTCTTTGTCGAACTCGCTGATGCGCTTCCGGATAATCTCGCTGATTTCGTCCGCACGAATTTGCATGAACTAACCTCCTACAAGTCTTTCTTGAAATGTTCCCAGCCAACCCGAAAGCGTTCCATCGTAGGAACGTCCGGCGGCCGTTACTTTTAGCCCACCCAGGATCGAAGGCTCGATCACATAGGTGGCTTCGACCTTCTTACCGAGAAGGGCGCTAAACCGTTTTTCGATCTTCGCCGATTCGTCCTTGGCGAGCTCGCTGGAGCTGTGGACTTCGATCGGGATGGTGTCTTCGGACTCGAGCACTAGCTCGTGTACGCGGGCCGCGATCGAGGCTAGAGAGCCAAAGCGCTTGGCCTCGGAGACGACCAAAAGAATTTTCACCGTGTCGGCATTGAGGCCGAGCTTTTTCGCGACTTCTTCGATGACCGGGCGGCGCTGCTCTTCGGTGAAGAGATTGGTGGTGAGCACTCGCGCGAGCTGGGCGTTTTCGCCCACCACATCGGCGAAGCTCTTCAACGCTTTGGCGAGCTCGCGAGACTTGGCGCCCGAGCCAACGTAGTCGAAGGCTGCCTTGGCGTATCGATGCGCGACTTTATCGTGCCGAACCATCGTTCACTAACTCCACATATTCCGCCACGAGCTGATGCCGATCCTTTTCGCCGACGTGGGCGCCGAGGAAATCATTGGCCATGGCAATGCTTTTACGGACGATTTCTTTTTCTAAGGTGTCGCGGCCCTTCGTGGCTTCCGCTTGGCCGACGGCGCCGGCTTCGTGCACGATGCGCTCCGCTTGTTGCTTCCCACTCACTAGGGTGGCGGCGCGAAACGCTTCCGTGCGGATTTCCGCGTCGGCCTGGGCTTGTTTTGCTTCGGCCGCTGCGCCATTCCATTTCGATTCCCACTGCGCGAGCTGAGCGTTCGCTTCTTTGGCTTCCGCTTCGGCCCCTTGAATGAAGGTCGCCAAACCCGAAGAACGGGCGGCAAGCATGTCGGCGAAGGGCTTCTTGCCGAAATAAATCAAAATGAAAGCGACCAGCGCGAAGTTGAAGATGGGCGCGATGAGTAACGTATCCATTAGCTCAGCTCCGCTTCAGAGGATTTGGAGGAGTCGGCGGCCTTCGGCGTTACCTTCACTCCGTAGCCGAGCAGCTTACTCGCGATAGAGCTCGAAAATTCGACCGCGAGGGGCGAGAGAGCCCGGCGGGCTTCCGCCAGCTCGTCGTCCGTTTTTTTACGGGCGGCGAGGAGGTTTCTGGCCGCGATATCACGCGCGCCCTGAATGAGCTGGCGCTCCCCGTCCGCGATTTTGCGGCGCTCGGCGTCCGTCCACTGGGCGATTTTTTTGCGCTCTTCCCTCATCTGGGCTTCGTAATCCGCCTGCAGCTTTTGGGCGCGGACGCGCGCTTCGGCCGATTTTTCGCGTAGGCCGGTGGTCTTGGACTCACGCAATTTCAGCAACTTAACGTAGGGCTTGAAAATGAGGACACTCAAGACCACGTAAGACACAAAGAACAGTCCAACCTGAATGAACAGGGTGAAATCAGGCATTAAATTTGGCGAGTGGCCCATGCGCCGAATGACCTCGTATGCGACCTAAGGACGTACAAAAATAGACGAAATTAATCCCGCACGGATGTACACGGGGCAACGGGGGGGTGTCAAGAACCCAGGGCGAGGGGAGTGAACGACGCTAGGGTTTGGATATGGCTGCGGATTTTCTCTGACGCAGGAGAGCTCAAGTCGTCTGTTGGCGATGAGCTCTGAGCGCGGGCACGGGCCCGAGCATTTTGGTCTTTCCATCGAAGACCGCGCCTTCTTCCACCTGCAAGATGGCGGTCTGGATGGTGCCTTTCACGACGGCGGGCGCTTGAATCTCAACGCGCTGGGTCGCAAAGATATCACCGTCGAAGTGGCCAGAGATGACCACGACGTCCGCCTCGATCTGCCCGGTGACATTGGCTTCGTCACCGATGACCAGAATATCGGGCGTGAAAATTTCCCCTTTGAAATTTCCGTCGATACGAGCCGTGCCTTCAAACTGCAGCCGCCCCTCGAGGTGGCAGCCCTTTTGAAGCACGACGGTGATCTCGTGGCTTACGGAAGGAAGATCAAATGGATCCGAGCGGCGCAGAAACATGTTCCTCTTTCAACTTATCGGCAAGTTGCATGAGTTCCTCGCGAGAAGAATAAGGGAACTGGATCATGCCGCGAGTGTCGTTACCGAAGAACCGCACCTGAACGCCGAACTTGCGGCGCAGATCGTCTTCGAGGGCCTTCATGTTCGGATCGAGATCTTTGCCGGTTTCGGCATCCACCCCTTCGGCACTCTTGCCGCGCTTCATCAGGTCGTTCACCTGACGCTCGGTCTCGCGAACGGACATCTTTTTCTTGATGACCATCTCGCGAAGCCGCAACTGATCTTCCGCCGACTCCAAGGACAGGAGCGCGCGGGCGTGACCCATGGTCAGGGCGCCGGAGGTGAGATCTTCGCGGATGACCGCGGGGAGTTTCAGGAGACGCATCGTGTTAGCGATGGTCGCCCGATTCTTTCCGACTCGGTGCGCAATGTCTTCCTGCGATAGTTGGAACTCGTCCATCAATTGCTGATAGGCGATCGCTTCTTCGATGCAGTTTAACTGCTCGCGTTGAATGTTTTCGATGATGGCGAGCTCGAGGGAAGGCTGGTCGCCTTCGAGATCTTTCACCACTACCGGAACTTTTTTGAGGCCCGCTCTTTGGGCCGCGCGCCACCGGCGTTCGCCGGCGATGAGCTCATAGTGGCCGTCTCTTTGACGAACGACGAGGGGCTGGATGATTCCATGAACCCGAATGGATTCCGTGAGCTCTTCGAGCGCTTCTTTTTCAAAAATTTTGCGGGGCTGATAGGTGTTCGGAACTATTTTTTCGATATCGCATTCGAAGTAGTTCTTCTGAGGAGCCCGAGATCCCGCATCTTCACCGGCGCCCACATTCGGAATGAGCGAAGCGAGTCCGCGTCCCAAAACCTTTTTCTTATCTGGAGTCTCAAGTGAGGCCATGTGTCTTATCCCCTTCCTCAGAAGCTGAAGCCATTACGGAGCCCGAAACCGTTACCGTCTCGCCCTGATTTTTGCCAACACCCGGGGCTACATCAGAGCCCTCCAGACGTTGGATCACTTCCTGAGCGAGATTGAGGTAGCTCTGGGATCCTGTCGAATTAATGTCGTAGAGAATGACCGGTTTGCCGTGGCTCGGGCTCTCGGAGAGCTTTACGTTCCTAGGCACGATGGTTTCGAAAACCGAGTCCTTAAAATGGGTGCGAACGTCATCGACAACTTGATGGCAAAGCTTGTTACGGCTGTCGAACATCGTCAGAAGAATACCGAGGCGCTTGAGCTTCCGATTGATGCCTTTGCGAACGAGTTCCGCCGTATTGAGGAAGGCGCCAAGTCCTTCGAGCGCGTAGTACTCGCACTGCAAAGGAGTCAGATAGTAGTCGGAAACCGTGAGAGCGTTTAACGTCAGAAGTCCGAGAGAAGGCGGGCAATCGATCAAAACGTAATCGAAGAGCGGGCCGCCTAAGCGATGGAGATCTTCAAAAGCATTTTTGAGTCGCATTTCGCGAGCGATGGCTTGTACCAGCTCAACTTCGGCGCCACTCAAGTTGTTATCGGCGGGGCAAACCTTTAGGTAGCGCATGTCCGTCGGGTAGATCGCTTCGCGGATCGGAAGCTCATCGATCAGGACATGATACACGTTCTTTTCCGCGAAGAGACTCCGCTCGAGACCCAGTCCGCTTGAGGCGTTGCCTTGCGGATCGAGATCCACGAGTAGCACTCTGCGCTCCGCCGCTGCCAGCGAAGCCGCGAGATTCACTGCCGTAGTGGTTTTACCAACACCACCTTTTTGGTTCGCGATAGCAATGATTGTCATAGGCGCTCTAGTTGGTTGTGGAGTGTGCCTTATTTTTTACCATATTCGATCCACGCAGCAAACATAATCCCGTGTAAATCCGCGGACTGAGCGATTAAAGCCAGGTTCCACGTGGAACATTACGCGTGTCAAATTGTTCCACGTGGAACGTACTCGTAAACTTCGGCAAATCGGCTTCCACATTCTAAAGGCAGATCATATTTAAAGGAATGTACCGGACGAAAACGGTTTGGAACCGTCGCTGGCTCAGACATTCCGCCCCTCTGAAAGACGAGTCGGCTACGCTTCGTTAAGTGCTCTCCCATAAACTTAAAAATCTTGTCGGGCGGGAAAACCGCACGAGCAACCACCAGGGCCTCTACTTTTTTCTCTTCAAAGATGCCGTTGATCTCGACGTTCTTAAGCCCGAGCTGAACCACGACGGTCGAAAGGAAATTCTGCTTCTTCAAACTCTTCTCAAAGAGGCGAATCTCCGTGTCCGGGTAGCGAATGGCGAGAATGAGACCCGGAAAGCCGGCTCCCGATCCGATATCGATGAGAGGACGATCCTGCGAGTGCGAGGCTGCCACATCCGACACATAGATACTGTCTAGGTAGTGGTTGGCGAACGCTTTCTCAAAAGCATTTCGCGAGACGAGGTTGAACTGCTCGTTCCAGTGCTGCAAAAGCGCAAAGTGCTCCGCATAGCGAGCGACTTCCAGGGGGGTCACGGCGGGAATCTTTCCCTCGTGCTCCTTAAACTGCTGGACCAGGTCGGGCATTGCATCTCCGGTCTACGTGATAAAGAAGGGCGGACAAGGCGGCGGGGGTGACTCCCGGGATCTTGGAAGCATCGGCAATAGTCGCCGGACGCGTCTTCGTCAGCTTCTCTCGAAGCTCATACGAGAGTCCGGCCACCCGGCCGTAATCTAGGGACGACGGGATGTGGGCTTCCTGCATTTTGGACAGGCGCTGGATTTCTTCGGCCTGCATGGCGATGTAACCCTGGTATTTCACCTCAACCTCGAGAGTTTCGATACTTTCGGGGGCGAGGGACAAACAGTCGGGATTACCCGTAAGCTCTCTGATCTCCGCCAGCCCAAGCTCCGGCCTTCGAAGGAGCTGAACTAGCGACTGATGAGCGGTCATGGGGGCCGTACCCCAGCTCAGGAGCTTTGCCTGAACCATAGGCTCCGGCTTGAGGAAGGTTTTGTCGAGGTATTGGCGAACCCGGCCTAGAGATGCCCGGCGTTTTTCGACTTGAGCGTAATCCGCCTCGCCCAGGAGACCGATTTCCCGGCCCCGGGGACTCAACCGCAGGTCCGCGTTGTCCTCTCGTAGGGAAAGTCGGTATTCCGCCCGAGAAGTGAACATCCGGTACGGCTCACTAACCCCATGGGTAGTAAGGTCGTCGATCATCACGCCGAGGTAGGACTCGGCCCTGGACAAGACAAAGGGTTCCGCTTCCTGGACATTTCTCGCGGCATTGATCCCGGCAAGTAGCCCTTGGGCAGCGGCTTCTTCGTATCCTGAGGTCCCGTTCACCTGGCCCGCGAGAAAGAGTCCCGGCAGAAGGCGACTCTCTAAGGTGAGCTTCAGGTCCCTGGGGTCCAGGCAGTCGTACTCCACCGCATAACCAAACCGGGCAAAGCGAACGCTCTCGCAGCCAGAGAGGGTCTTAAAGAAAGCTTCCTGCACATCCTGTGGCAGGCTAGTCGAGACGCCATTTGGATAGATCCAGTCGGAATCGAGTGCTTCAGGCTCGAAGAAGACCTGGTGACGATCCTTATCCGGAAATTTGACCACTTTGTCCTCGATAGAAGGACAGTACCGGGGACCGATTCCCTGGATGCGCCCGCTATAGAGGGGGGAGCGGTGTAGGTTCTCCCGGATAACGTCGTGGGTACGGGCATTCGTGTACCCGAGGTAGCAGGAGACCTGTGGTAGCTCGATTCGGGTATCGAAGAAACTGAATTTGAGCGGCTGGACGTCCGGCTTCTGCTCCTCGAGCTGAGTCCAATCGATGGAGTCTCGGAAGAGGCGGGCGGGGGTACCAGTCTTTAGCCTTAGGATGCGGAATCCTTCCGTTGCCAGAAAGTCTGAGAGGCCCTCCGAGCTCGCCTCACCAGTCCGGCCTCCGGACGAGGTCGTTTCTCCGCAATGGAGCACGCCTTTCATGAAAGTGCCGGCGGTCACTACGACCGCTGACGCCTCTAGGGATTCTTCGCCCTTAGGAGTAGAGAGCAAGGCTCCCGTGACTTTCCCATTTTCCACATGGACCCGCTTCAGCTCTCCCTGGACGATCTCGAGGTTTGGTTGAGCCTTGAGGACTCCCTGCATGCGGACGGCATAGAGATTCTTGTCAGACTGGCAGCGCGATGAACGAACCGCGCTCCCCTTCCTCATATTGAGACGTTTGAAGTGAATAGCGGTGAAATCGGCGTTCCGGCCCATCTCTCCGCCGAGCGCATCCACCTCTTTGACGAGCTGTCCTTTGCCCACCCCACCGATGGAGGGGTTGCAGCTCATGACGGCGATTTTGGACGGGTCGAGGGATACCAAAAGCGTGGACACACCCATCCGAGCGCTGGCTAATGCCGCCTCACAACCGGCGTGACCGCCTCCGGCCACTATGACTCCGAATTTTTTAACGACCGCACCCTCTCACCATTCTCTTAAAAGGTACGCCGGACCTTTTAAGACAGATGTTCCACGTGGAACATTACGGACCTATTTTGTTCCACGTGGAACATCGTCATTTTCCGATGCAAAAACCAGAGAAAACCTTGTCGAGGACGGCTTCTGGATCCATTTCACCGACCAGACCTTCCGCGAGACCTAGTGCCCGCCGACCGAGCTCGCCCAAAATCTCGGGCGGCACGCCGGCCTCTAGCTCGGCTTGGAGCTTCTTCAATTCTTCGAGAATGCCTTCAAGCTGAAGTACCAGACCCAATGGGGGAAGAGGCTCCGACGGATTTTGGGAAACGGTCTCTTCCAACTCACGCTCGAGCTGCGCCCAAAGCGTCTCAATACCCAGACCAGTCAGGGCCGATACCGGTACTGAGTTCTCAAGAGGAGTCCGCCATTCAGAGCGATCTCTTTTGTTGGCGACGACGAGATGAGGCTTATTTCCCCACTTCGCAAGCAGCCCTTCCTCCGCGGCGCCTAGCGAATCCGTTCCATCAACCACTAAGATCCAAAAAGAAGCCCCCTGGAGATGGGCTTCCCCGAGCTCTAGACCCCGGCCTTCGATCTCGCCTTCGGCCTCCCGAACTCCCGCCGTATCGGCGAGACGCCAGCGATGTCCGCCGATTTCGATCTCCTCTTCGACTACATCCCGGGTAGTGCCGGGGGCGGGGGAGACGATGGCGCGGTAACGGCCAAGGAGCGCATTAAAAAGAGACGATTTGCCAGCGTTTGGACGGCCCGCGAGCACCAACCGACGCGTGACTGAGCCCTCCCGAAAGCGTGAGTACCTCTGACTAACCGCGGAACAGTCACGAATAATCGTTTCAAGCGGCGGCTTCGCCTGTTGGATGACCGCGGAATACTCTTCGGAAAAATCCACGGCCGTATCTAAGATTGCCTGGAGACCGAGAAGGCGGCCTCTGAGTTGAGCGACAAAACCGCCGAGCGCTTCCTTCCGATTCCCGTATATCCGGGTGAGATCCGCGAAGTCCCGCGCTTTGTAGACTTCCGAGAGAGATTGCACCCGCTCCCAGGACATTTTGTCGTTCAAATAAGCACGGAAAGAGAACTCTCCCGGTCCCGCCGCCCGGGCGCCGAGGGTTTCCAAACTCTCGTTGAGCTTTCGCACGATGACCGGCGAGCCGTGGCAGTGAAACTCGATGACGTCTTCGCCCGTGAAAGAGTGGGGCGCTACAAAGGCGAGAAGCAAAATCTCGTCGATTTTCTCTCCCTTGGGATCTCGCAGCTCGCCGAGAACCATGCCTCGCGATCCCCATTCCCAAGCAGTTGTCGACGGAACGAAGAGAGAGCGCGCGATTTGAAACGCCCGCGCTCCGGAGAGACGAACCACGGCAATGGCGCTGGGTAAACTTCCGGTGGAAAGTGCGTAGAGCGTCTCGGCAGTACTGAGAGGCCTACGCCACATTAGCTAGGTCGGGCGACAGCCAGTTTTCCGGCAGCCCCGTTCCCTTCGCGGTTAATGAGCAGCTGCTGAAGAATTCCCATGAGGGTGCTCAGGAAAATATAAAGCGTCAATCCCGACGGGAGCTTCAGCATGATGAAAGTGAAGATCACCGGCATGGCGAGCATCATCTTCGCCTGCGCGGGATCGAGCCCCGCGGCGGGAGTCATCTTCTGCTGGAAGAACATGGAGATTCCCATGAGGATCGGAAGAATGTAGAGCGGGTCTTTCGCTGACAAATCGAGAATCCAGCCGAAGAAAGGCGCGTGAAAAAGCTCGATGGAGTTCTGAAGAACCGTATAGAGGGCGAAGAACACCGGGAGCTGCACGAGCATGGGCAAACAACCGCCCATGGGATTTACTTTGTGCGACTTAAAGAGCGCCATTTGCTCCTGATTGAAGCGGCCCATGTCGTCTTTGTACTTTTCTTTCAGCGCCTGAATCTGGGGCTGAAGCTTCTGCATGGACTTCATCGAGCGATAACTCTTCAGAGAGAGCGGGTAGAAGAGGGCGCGAACGACGAGCGTGAGCAGAATGATCGCGACGCCGTAGTTGTGAAAAATCTTGTAGAAGAAGCGAAGGAGCTCGAGAAGCGGGTACGCGAAGATCTTGAACGTTCCGTAGTCGATGAGACCCCGCATACCTTCTACTTGAGAGAGCTCGGAATATTCCTTCGGCCCAATGAAATAGCGGAAGGAGAAATCGATCTGCGTTTGGTCGGGCTTAACGACGAGCGGATAGCGCGCGTACACGCCGTGAAAGTCTCCGCGATGAGAGAAGACCACGTCGGGATTGATCGCCGACTGGTTGACGACGGCGTTTGCGAAATAACGATTGCCGAAAGCGATCCAACCCGTGTTGCCCTGGACGACTTCTTCGGAGGGCAATTTGTCCATGTTATGGCGCTTAACGGATCCGTTCTGGTACGAGATGGCTTCCCAGTGGGCCAAGGGCTGGGCGGCATCGTAAGGGAGGTTCTTGCCCCCAACGGGAATGAGCAAAAAGCCCCATTCCTTTTTTTGTCCCGCCGGAACGCGAACGCTGACTTTCGCGTCCACGAAATGCCCTCTTTCAGAAAGGGTGTAGCTCTTCTCGACCGCGACCTGACCGGCCGCGACCTTGTAATCGATCTGATTGCCAGCGGTCTTTCCCTCGAAAATCGCGTCCGAAAAAACCTTCAAAGACGGGTCCGTGAAAATAGTGGCGAAGGAGTAAGGGTGTTCCTCGGAATTGAGGGGCGACATCGGAGCCGCGTTCTTCTCAATCGTAACGCGATGAGATGTTACTTCGCCCCGCATCAACTTACCGCCCCGGGTCGAAGCGACTAAACGAACGTCGGAATTTTGGAGGGTGAGATCGCTGCCCCCCGTCAAATTCAGGGAGAAAATATCGTCCTTGGGGGCCTCGGAAGTGACGCCCTGAGTCGTCGTTCCGGCTGGCGCCGGCGAAGTCGTGGTGACGCCCCCCGATTGCTGAAGCGTCGGAGGAGCAAACCATTTGAGGTAACCGAACCAAACCAAACAGGCTAACGCGACTGCTACCCAAGTTCTTCCGGCCATGGACTCACCTCAATGAACGGGGTCTATACCCCAGGGCGTTCCGGGTCGGCAACGAGCCACCCGGCCAAGCGCCATTCCACCGCCCCGAATCAGACCGTAACGCTCAATGGCTTCACGGGCGTACTGGGAACAGGTGGGATTAAACCGACAAGTTGCCCCAAAGCCAAAAAAGCCGTGGAGCGCTCGCGCGAACGCGAAAACAAACCGACCAACCGCAGCACGAACCTTATCCATGACTGCGGCGTACCGTGGACAAAAACTCCTGAAACTGGCGCTCGAAGTCCTGGCGCTTCAAAGTCGACCAATTCCGGGTAAGTGGATCCCGGCCAACCAGGTGTAAGTCCACGCCCGAAAAACGATCCCGGGAAAGCCGAAATGCCTCTTTCACCAACCGGCGGACCCGGTTGCGGGAAGCGGCGTTCCGAAGGACCTTCTTGGAGATCGAGATACCCACGCGGGCAGATCCCCCCGTGGAATAAATGAAACTGAAGTTCTCGCTCTGAAAACGGGAGTAGGGACGAAACCGAAAGTCGCTCCGCTTTAGAAGGCGGGCGGACTTCGGAAATGTCGCAACCACCGGAGTCATTTACTGCCGGTCGTGACCACTAACCGCTTGCGGCCCTTGAGCCGGCGGCGCTTGAGGACAAGTTTTCCGTCCTTGTCGCTGTTGCGTTTTCTAAAGCCATGCGTGCGCTTACGCTTGGTACGACTGGGCTGCCAGGTTCTTTTCACGGTCTACCTTCGATCTATAGGTTAAAAACCTCAGCATCTTAGACACCGAGCCAGCCCGTGTCAAACCTTTGATCCCCCGAATCAAAGCCTCAAAAACGGAAGAAAACAATCGGTCAAGTGTGACAAAAGGCACAAAGTTTGAATAAGTTAGCGGTCTTGAGCGAGCCTTCCCGTGGCGAAGTGGCGGTTGCCAAAGGGGAGGGGGTTTGTTACCTCTTCTGGCTTCGCGCAGGTTTTTTGAGTCTTCTTAGATGGGTTGTTAGGGGCAAATGGACGAGAGATTGTGGGATCGGATCCGGACCGGGCTGAAGTCTTCTCTTCCGCCCCACGTGTATGCGTCCCTCGTAGAGCCTGCCCGTTGCGCCCAGGACGAAGACCGTCATCTCCACATCGATTTCAGCGACCTTTTTTGCAAAGAGAACTTCGAGGAAAAGTGCCTGGATAGCGTGAAAGCGCTCCTCACCCAGATGGCGCTCACCGATACGCGGGTGACTCTCGGCGTTTCCACCGATCTACCGGCCCCCTCCCACTCGGCGGGCGTCGAGCTGCCGCAACGAAATCCGTTCGATCAGAAATATTCTTTCGAGAACTTCGTCGTCGGAAGCTCCAATCAATTCGCGCACGCGGCCTGCCAAGCGGTCTCAAAGCAACCGGGCCAGTGTTACAACCCGCTATTTATCTTCGGCGGCGCAGGGCTCGGCAAAACGCATTTGCTCAAAGCCATCGGGCACGAGATCCGTAAGCGCGAAAAGAACAGTAAGATTTTGTTACTGACGAGCGAGAGCTTCACCAACGAGCTCATTCAAGCAATCCGCACCGATCGCATGCGCGAGTTCCGAGACAAGTACCGCAACCATTGCGACGTCATTCTTCTCGACGATATTCACTTCATGGCGGGTAAAGAACGGACGCAGGAAGAGTTCTTCTACACGTTCAATTATCTGCACGAAGCGCGCAAACAGATCGTCATTACGTCCGATCGTTATCCAAAAGACATTCAAGGCCTCGAAGCTCGCCTGCAAACTCGCTTCGAATGGGGTCTGGTCGCCGACGTGCAGCCGCCCGATACCGAGACGCGGATCGCGATTTTGAAAAACAAAGCGGAACGGGAGCTCATCGCGCTTCCGGATTCCGTCGCGTCCTATATTGCGACTCATATCACGTCGAATATCCGTGAGCTCGAAGGATCTCTACATAGACTGCAAGCATACGCCGCGCTCTCGGGCGTTCCGATTAGCGTCGAGCTCGCGCAGCAAATTTTGCGAGACATCGCGCCGAAAGCGAAGCACGAGCTCACCGCCGACGGTATTTTGAAGCTCGTGGCGCTGCAATTTAACGTGCGCACGACGGATCTTCGCTCGGATCAGAGAGCGCGGCGCATGTCTTTGCCCCGGCAAATCTGTATGTACCTGCTTAGAAAGCATCTCCTCATGAGCTATCCGGAAATCGGAAAGTTCATGGGCGGAAAAGATCATACGACGGTACTTCACGGCGTGAGCAAAATCGCCGAGCTTCAGAAGAACGATCCCGAAATTCTTAGCTACATCACTTCGATTGAGAGCTTGATTCGTTAATCGGTAGCTTGCGGGTCCCCCGCGTAAACGGGCTTAGCGAGCTCGTATCGGCGCGCGGATCGAACCCGAGTTTTTGTAGGACGCGCTCGGAGGCGGTGTTGTGTCAGTACCGTCGCCTGGATTTCTTTCAGATGTAGCTCACGCGCCCAAAATTGAATCGCGGCCTCCGCGGCTTCGGTCGCATATTTTCTCGGCGTCATTACGGACAAAATTCTCAGCAAGCCGCCAATCGTTCAACCACCGCCAATACCGGCGCTTCCAAAAGTCCGGCGAGAACGATCGAAGAAAACCGGTTTTTGACGACGAAACCCATCCATTCTACTTATCGGCGGATCGAATCCGGCGCCCGCCGAAATTCATCCCCAGAGTTATCCCCAGGGAAAAATATGCCCTGTGGATGAACCTGGGGATAACCCTGTCGACGAGCTCTGTATGGTGTGGGGAAAAGATGACATAAAGGGATTTTAGGTCGCCATACGTTGCGATACGATGCACGTGATTAAATTAATTTACGTGCGCCCTTTCAGGGCTTTAGCATTGTTGATAACTTTGTTAATAACTCTGTTGATACGTTGTTAATTCATTGTTGATAACTTGTTGATAACTCGTTATCCACAGGTTGATTCAAAATCGAACCAAGTTATCCACAGGGTTATCCACAGGGGTATGCCCATAAAAAACAGCGACTTAACTGAGTTTTCAACATTTCAACAGTGCTAATTACTACTACTAGCTATAGATCTATACTTACTCTTAAGAAGAAGAATAGAAGGTTGGGCGGAGAGAACGATGAAATTCAGCATTTCGAAAAGCCAAATGTTGTTAGGGCTGCAAAGAGTGCAGAACGTAGTCGAACGACGAACGACCATGCCGATTCTGTCTAATGCTTTACTAAAGACAGAAGGCACCGCTCTTTCGCTCTCAGCTACCGACCTTGAAGTAGGACTCCAAAGTTTACTGCCCGCTACTATCGAAGAAGCGGGCGCCATCACCGTAAAAGCCCGAAGTTTGCTCGATATCGTACGGGAACTTCCGGACACCCTGATTCGGTTCCAAACGAAGGAAAATCAGCGCCTGGAGATCTCCGCGGACCGTACTTTGTTCAATGTTTTAGGGCTTCCCGCGGAAGATTTCCCCGAAATTCCCGGCTTTTCGACGGAAGGCCAAGATCAGTTCGTTCGTATGAACGGGACGGTCATTGGCGCGATGCTAGACAAAACTTTATACGCCGCGTCTACCGACGAAGCGCGTTACCATTTAAATGGCGTCTACTTCGAAACCTTGGATGACCAAGGGAAAAAAGTTTTCCGCATGGTCGCGACGGACGCGCACCGTTTATCGTTGGTCGATAATGCCGATGCGCTTTTTGACGAGAGCGCCTGGGGGCTTTTCAAAGAAGGCGTCATCGTTCCCCGTAAAGGACTTAACGAGCTGCGTCGATTGCTGGCGGAGGGCGAAGAAGACTTCCTGGTGGCCATCCGCGGCCGCATGCTCTTCGTGAAACGCGACAATATCTTCCTGTCCATGCGCCTCATCGAGGGAAAATACGCGGATTACCGCCGCATCATCCCGACCGCGCCGCAAAAGTCGATCTCCATCCCGCGGGAAGGTTTCCTGGCCTCCCTAAAACGTATCTCGCTCATGTCGTCCGATAAATCCAAGAGCGTGACCTTCACGCTCGTTCCGGGCAGACTCTCTCTTTCCAGCCAAAGCCCCGAGCTTGGCGACGCGAAAGAGGAGATCGGCATCGAATATGAAGGCGAAGAGATCAATATCGGTTTCAACTCCCGGTATCTCATCGACGCGGTCTCCACGATCGAGGGCGAGAATATCCTCTTGGAATTGAGAGGAAAACAGAACCCTGGAGTGATACGCTCCTCCGACGGCTCGAACCACACCAGTGTAGTCATGCCGATGAGGATCTGAAGTATTTAGCGGAGCTGTCCAAAAACAATGAGCACCGAGAAGCAAGCAAACCCGACCAGCTCTGGTTACGGAGCCAGTTCTATTCAAGTTCTGGAGGGCCTGGAGGCCGTCCGTAAGCGTCCCGGTATGTATATCGGCGATACGGGTATCCGCGGCCTTCACCACCTCGTGTGGGAGGTCGTAGACAATTCCATCGACGAAGCGCTGGCCGGCCACGCCAAGAACGTCAGTATCACCATCCATGTGGATAACTCCGTCACCGTCGAAGACGACGGCCGCGGCATTCCCGTGGACCTGCACCCCACGGAAAAGATTTCGGCCCTCGAAGTCGTCATGACCAAGCTCCACGCGGGAGGCAAGTTCGACAACGACAGCTATAAAGTCTCCGGCGGCTTGCACGGGGTAGGCGTGTCGGTCGTAAACGCCATGTCGGAGCTTCTCCTGGTCGAAGTGCGCCGCGGCGGCAAGGTTTACTCCCAGAAGTATGAGCGGGGTAACCCGGTCGCGCCCGTTAAAGAAGTGGGCGTCAGCGATCGCACGGGCACCAAGATTCTTTTTAAGCCCGATTCCCAGCTTTTCGAAGTGTTCGAGTACAGCTACGAGACCATCGCGAACCGTTTGCGCGAGTTGTCCTATTTGAACAAAGGCATCCACATCAATTTGTACGACGAGCGCACCGAGAAGAAGAACGAGTTTCACTCGGAAGGCGGCCTGGTCACTTTCGTCGAGTACTTGAATAAAGCGAAAGCGCGGCTTCACGAGAAGATCATTTATTTCACCGCCGAGACCCGCGGTACGAGCCTCGAGCTCGCAATGCAGTGGAACGACACTTACAAAGAAAGTGTTTTCTCCTTCGCGAACAACATCAATACGATTGAAGGCGGTACCCATCTCGCGGGCTTCAAAGCCGCCGTCACCAAGATCATCAATAAGTACGTCGAGTCCTCAGGCCTGAACAAAGGCCTTGAAGAAAGTCTCACCGGCGAGGACGTGCGCGAAGGCCTGACGGCCGTCATCAGCGTGAAGCTTTCGCAGCCGCAGTTCGAAGGCCAGACGAAAACCAAGCTCGGCAACTCCGAGGTCAAAGGTATCGTCGAGAACCTCATTAACGAAAAGTTTCAGATCTATCTCGAAGAGCATCCTCAAGATGCCAAAGCGATCGCCAATAAAGGCGTCGAAGGCGCTCGCGCCCGTATCGCCGCTCGCAAAGCGCGCGACCTCACTCGCCGCAAGTCCGCGATGGATCTCGGTGGCCTTCCCGGCAAGATGGCGGACTGTCAGGAAAAAGATCCGGCGCTGTGCGAGCTCTACCTGGTAGAGGGAGATTCAGCCGGCGGCTCGGCCAAGCAGGGCCGCGATCGCAAGAACCAGGCAATCCTTCCGCTCAAAGGTAAAATCCTCAACGTCGAAAAAGCGCGTTTCGACAAAATGCTTCAGTTCGAGGAAATACGGATTTTGATCACGGCCCTCGGTACTGGCATCGGGCAGGAAGATTTCGACATCGCGAAGCTCAGGTACCACAAGATCATCTTCATGACCGATGCCGACGTCGACGGCGCGCACATCCGTACGCTACTGCTCACGTTCTTCTATCGTCAGATGCCGGAAGTGATCGAAAAGGGTTACCTCTACATCGCTCAGCCGCCTCTCTACAAAGTGAAGAAGGGCAAGAACGAGCGCTATCTCCAGCATGACGGCATGCTCGAAGATTTCGTGCTCGGCATTTCCTTGGACGACCTCGTCATCTCGTCGGCTGGAAAGCCCGCCGACAAATCGGTCGCAAAAACGCTTTTCAAGAAAGTCTCTCGTTTCGAACAGGTGCTCAATACCGTCGGACGCCGCGGCGACGTGGGTCTTCTCAGAACGATCGCCCACAATCCGGAATGGAACTCGGAAACGCTCAAAGACAAAAAAGAGCTCTCCGCTTTCCTCGATAAGTACGCGAAAGTCGCCCAGCTCCACAAAGGAAACGGCGATTTCACCTACGAGATTACCGATGATCCCGAGCACGGCGGATTCGAAGCGATCTGCACGACGGTGAAGAACAACTTAAAGACCACGACCCGCATCACTTACGAGTTTCTCACTTCCACTCAGCTCGACGAGATGAGAAAGATTTCCGCTTCGCTCTCGAAGCTCGGTACCGCGCCTTTCACGGTGACGGACGCGGGCGGCACGAAGGAAGATGGCACCACGAACCCGAAGAAGACGTTCACCTTCGATACCGTGGAAGGCCTGAAAGTCCACGTGATGGAACACGGCATGAAGGGCCTGCAGATTCAGCGTTACAAAGGTCTCGGCGAAATGAACCCCGAGCAGCTTTGGGAAACGACGATGAATCCGCAAGATCGCTCTCTACTTCAAGTGCAGGTGGAAGACGCCATCGAAGCGAACAATATTTTTGCGACCCTCATGGGCGATCAGGTGAAGCCTCGCCGAGACTTCATCGAGCTCAACGCCCTCAAAGTACGGAGCTTGGACATTTAAGCAATGGATACGACATCGACAATGCCGCCTCCTATGGCGACCACTCCGGTCAGCATAGAAGGACAAATGAAGGACGCGTACCTCGAGTACGCCATGAGCGTAATCGTCGGCCGCGCTTTGCCCGATGCCCGTGATGGATTGAAACCGGTGCACCGCCGGATTCTCTTCGCCATGGATCAGATGGGCAACACCCACGACAAGCCCTACAAGAAATCCGCTCGTATCGTTGGCGACATCATCGGTAAGTACCATCCGCACGGCGATACCGCTGTGTACGAGACCATGGTCCGCATGGCGCAGGACTTTTCCTTGCGCTATCCCCTCATCGAGGGACAAGGCAACTTCGGCTCGGTCGACGGCGATTCCGCCGCGGCCATGCGCTATACGGAAGTGCGCCTTCAAAAATTCGCGAACTTCGTTTTGGCGGATCTCGAAAAAGAGACCGTCGATTTCACGCCGAACTACGACAGCTCTCTCAAAGAGCCGACCGTCATGCCCACGCGTATCCCGAACCTGCTCGTGAACGGTTCGTCGGGTATCGCGGTCGGTATGGCGACGAACATTCCGCCCCATAATTTGACCGAGGTCATCGAAGGCTTGAAGGCGCTCATCGCCAAGCCGGAGATCACGCCTCTCGAGCTTTTCAGAATCATTCCCGGCCCGGATTTTCCGACGGCGGCTTACATCTACGGCCGTAAGGGTCTCAAAGAGGCTTACACCACGGGAAAAGGCATCATCCAACTTCGGGCGAAAGCCGAAATTGAGGAAGTTAAGAAGGAACGCGAGCGTATCGTCGTCACCGAGATCCCCTATCAGGTGAACAAAGCGAAGCTCGTCGAAAACGTCGCCGATCTCATTCGCGAGAAAAAGATCGAAGGCATTTCCGATATCCGGGACGAATCGGATCGCACTGGCATGCGCATCGTTTTCGACCTGAAAAAAGGCGAAGACTCGCGCGTCGTTCTCAATCAGCTTTTCCAGTACACGCAGCTTCAGACTTCGTTTGGCATCAGCATGCTGGCGCTGGATCACCAGCAGCCGAAGTCCATGGACATCAAGGAGCTGCTCACCTGCTTCCTGAACCATCGCAAGGAAGTGGTCACTCGTAGAACCGTATACGAGCTCAAAAAAGCCGAAGAGCGCGCGCACATCTTGGAAGCCTTGAAGAAGGCCGTCGAGAATCTCGACGAAGTCGTCGCGCTCATCCGCAAGTCCGCGAATCCGCAAATCGCTCAAGATCAGTTGATGACGCGGTTCGAGTTCACCGAGATTCAGGCGAAAGCCATTCTCGAGATGCGCCTCCAGCGCCTCACGGGCCTCGAGCGTGAAAAGATCATCACCGAGTACAACGAAGTCCTCGCGCTGATCAAATCCCTGAAAGAGATTTTGGCCGACGAGAACAAGGTGATGCAGATCATCGCGCACGAGCTCGAGGAGATTAAAACCCTCTTCGGCGACAAGCGCCGCACCCAGTTCATCGAAGAGACCGGCGAGATGACGGATGTCGATCTCATCGCCCACGAGTCCGTGGTGGTGACGGTCTCGAATACCGGTTACATCAAGCGCTTGCCTGCCGACACCTACCGCGCCCAACGGCGTGGCGGTAAGGGCGTGATCGGCGCCGGCACCAAAGCGGAAGATTTTGTCTCGGAGCTTTTCACGGCTTCGACTCACGACACGATCTTGGTGTTTACAAACCTAGGCAAACTCTACTGGCTGAAGGTGCACCAGATTCCCGAAGCGGGAAGAACGGCCAAGGGTAAGCCCATCATCAATTTGCTCGAGATGACGAGCCAAGAGCGGGTACAGGCCGTGCTGCCCATCCGCGAGTTCAAAGAGACCGAGTTCGTGTTCATGGCGACCGCCAAGGGCATCGTCAAGAAGACCGGCCTCGATGCGTTCTCTCGTCCCATGAAAAAGGGCATCATCGCCATTCATACGGACGAAGGAGATCATCTGGTGGCCGCCGGTCTTACGAGCGGCGTGAACCACGTCATTCTCGTCACGAAATCCGGCCAGAGCATTCGCTTCGAAGAAGGCGACTGCCGTCCCATGGGCCGCGCGGCTCGCGGTGTGCACGGCATCCGGCTCGAGGATAAAGACGAAGTGGTCGGAATGGCCATCGTCGATACGGCCGCGGTAGGCGCGCAGATTCTCACCGTAACCGAGCTCGGTTACGGTAAGCGAACTCCCATCGAGGAGTACCGCATTCAGGGTCGTGGCGGCTCAGGCATTCTCACCATGCGAGTCACCGAGAAAAACGGTTCCGTCATGGCGGTTCGCCAAGTCCGCGACGAGGACGAGATCATCATCGCGTCGGATAAAGGCAAAGTTATCCGCACGAAGGTTTCCGAGATTTCCGAAGTGGGTCGTGTCGCTCAGGGCGTCCGTCTCATTCACATGGAAGAGGGCGAAGTTGTCGGCGCAGCAGCCCGCATCATGGAAAAAGACGAGGGCGATGTGACGACCCCTAAGGCTGACAAAGAGGATGATAAGTAAACCGCTTTCCCTGGTCTTGCTCTTGGCAGTCCTTTCGGGCTGCACTGAGCGTCGCCAAGCCACGCTTTTGGAACAAGCGGAAGGCCGGCTGGGCGAAAGCCGTCCCGCGGAAGCCGCCGAGCTCTATCGTAAAGTCATTTCTCTCGACGTGGATTCCAAGACGGCCGTGAAAGCCTATTACCGCTTGGGCTTCGCGCAAGAGACCTATCTCAAAGATTACGAGGGAGCGCTGACCAGCTACCAAGAGTTCATCAAGCACAGCGAAGATCCCGTCAGCATTTACGAGGTACAGAAACGTCTCGGGAATATTTGCTTCCAGCAGCTACTCGACTCCGAGAGAGCCATCGAGATCTATCGTAAATTGCTTCTCGCCAATCCGGATACTCTCGAAGCGGATCTCTTTTTGTTTCGTATCGCCCAAAGCTACTTCCGCATGAATAAGTTCGAGGACGCGCGCAAGGAATACCAGAATTTGCTCGAGCGTTATCCGAAAAGCCAGTTTGCCGCGCACGCACGCTATGCGATCGGTAATACTTATTTCATGCAAGGCAGCTACTCGGTGGCGATGGAAGCGCTCAAGCAAGTCTTGCGCTTGCATCCCAATAGCGACGATGCGGTCGAAGCGCAGTACTTGATGGCGCAATGTCTCGAGCACGACGGCAAGATTCAAAATGCGACCGAGATGTACCAGTCTCTCAAAGATCGTTATCCCGTTCCGGAAGTCATCGAGCTGAGGCTCGCGGAGATTCACAAGCGGAACAAAATTCCCAAGAGGGCGGATGCTGATCGACCCTAAAGTCATGCGGACCTACGCGATCGTATCGAGTGCCGCGCTCGCGAAAGCCATGCTCATCGGCATCGGGTATTGGATCGGCACGCGCGTCGACAGAGCCTATGGAACGTCTCCGCTCTTTCTCTTGGTTTTCGTTTCGCTGGGTTTGGCGCTTGGCCTTTACGGCCTTATTCGTGCCTTGAACCGCCGGGACCCGCCCAGTCCCTGAAAGGTTATGTCGTTTCCGTCGGAGCCATGCTCGATTGGGACCAGACCAAGGGCGATTACATTTCGTCGACTCTCGAGAAGGGCACGAACCGGTACGTGTTTCGCCGGCGCGGCGATTCCCCGACGTTTATTTTTGCGGTCAGCCCGACCAAAGCCGGCCGCCGTCAAGGAAAGCTGTCCTTGAGAGAAGCTGGGGAAAAAGCCCGCGTCATCGCGGTTGCCTACTGCAAGTAACGCCTAAGCGCGTTTACGAATCAGGTGAAGCCCATCGCGAATGGGAAGTAAGCAGGATTCAAGAGCGGGATCCTTGGAAACCGCCTCATTGAAGCCCTGGATCGCTTTGGTGTCGGCATCCGCCTCGGAGTCCGATTGAAGCACTTTGCCGCTCCAGAGGCAGTTGTCGGCCACGACAAGGCCACGTGAGGACATGAGCGGTAAAATCGCGCACAGATACTTTAGGTAGCCGCCCTTGTCGGCGTCGATGAAGGCGAAGTCGAAAGGTCCCTTGAGACTGGCTAGGAGAGCCGACCCGTCCCCGCAAAGCGCCTTAATCTTTTTCCCGTGAGGACTCTTGTCCCAGAACTTCTGGGCGATGCTTTGAGTCTCGGGATTGCGGTCGAGTGTGATGAGCTCCCCGTCCGTCGGCAGCCGCTCGGCCATCGAAAGCGCGGAGTAACCGGTATAGGTTCCGACCTCGATGATTCGTTTCGCTCCCACCAGCGACACCAAAAGGCCCACCAGGCTGCCGACTAAGGGTCCACTTAACATGTTAGAATTAGGCACATTTTTATGAGTGAAAGC
>JAYUGC010000141.1:0-10586 GCA_043767805.1 Pseudomonadota bacterium
TTGGCGATGTTGCGCTGGTACTCGCCTTGCTGAGCGGCAATCGACTTGCGCGTGTCACCCAACTGATCGGCGAGCCCCTGCATCTTCGCGTTGTACTCTTCCTTCTCCTGCGCGAGCTTCTGCGCGTGCGCCTTTTGGCGTGTTTCCCGCTCGGCCGCCGATAAACGTTCCTTGGCGAGGCCAGCCTCGAAGGCAGCGCGCTCTTTGGCGAGATTACCTTCGTACATGCCCTTTAAGTCACCCATGGCTTTTTCAAATTGCCCGCGCTGCGCTTCGAGCTTGCCCCGGTACTCGGTCTCCTGCCGGGCCGCCGCCGCCTGGGTTCCCGTGAGGCGATCGGACAAACCTTTGAGCTTCGCGTTGTACTGATTCTTTTCCGCTTCCATCTGAGCGAGATGCCCGCGCTCGCGCGCCAGCCTCGCCTCGCCCGACAATTTTTCTTTGGCTAAGCCGGCTTCGAAACGCGCCTGGGCCGCCGCGAGCGACTTGCCGTGCTCGTCCGTCAGGTTCGCCATGGCGCTTTGGTAACCAGCCGCTTCCTCGGCGTAGCGCTCGGCCGCCTTCTCTTTGTCGCGGCGAAGGGCTTCGTTTCTCGCCTTCAGGCCTTCGAGCTGGCCTTGAAACTCCTTCTCGCGGCTTTCGAGCTGCGACGTGAAACCTTCGCGCTGCGTCTCGAGTTCTTCCTGGTGCCGTTTCTGACGGAGTGCGATGGTCTGACCAAGCGCTTCCTCCTTCTGTTTGGCGAGCTCCTTGGCTTTGGCAAGCGTCCCTTCGATATCGACGAGCTGCTGAGCGTAGCGGGCCTTTTCCGCCTCGATCTTCTGTTTATATGCTTCTTCCCGCTTCAGCTGTTCTTGCGTCGTCAGCTTCTCTTTCTGCAAACTTTCCTGAAAGCGCAAGCGCTCTTCGGTGAGCTTGTTCTCGTGCTGGGCTCTCACCTGACTCAAAGAAAGCTGGTAGGTCTCGCGCTCCTTTTCCAGCTCGGCCAAAACCTGCTGCTTTTGGGACTCGACCGCCTGAAGCTGCCCCTGAGTTTGCTCGAGCTCCTGAGTGCGTTGGGCGATGACCGTGCGGGTCAGCGCGAGCTGGGCTTCGCTGGACTGGTTCTCTTGCTGCAAGGCCTGAACGCGCTGCGCGCTTTCCTTCTGCAGCCTCACAACCTTCAGCTTCATCTCCTCGCGGGTACGCGCGTTCGTCGCCTTGGCGGTCTCCAGGCGATGGACCGACTCTTGAAGGGTTTTTTGAATCTGAGCGATGCTTTGTCGGTTCTTGCGGATGCTGGCTTCCTTCTCCTGGATGGAGCTTTGCAGCTGCGCGATGTCCTCGCTCTTTTTACGGATCACGCGGTCGCGGCTCTTGATCTCTTTCTGAGCCAGCTGATTGGTCGCGATGATGTTCTTGATGATCTTCTGGTAGCGGTTGAGATCTTGCTCCTTCTTCGCCGTTTGCTTGGCCTGATCGAGCAGCCGTTCTTTTTCCTGGCCCGCGTCCCCTTCCAGAAGCTCCATCTGGGATAGCAATTCGCCATACATCTTTTGTTCGGCTTTCGACTGATGGGCCACGTAGTCGTCCTTCAAGACTTCGTACGCCCGGAGCTGTTCTTTCAGGGACTCAATCTCTCTCTGCGCTTCCCGCATTCCCGAGCGCTCGACGACTACCGCGGAAGTCGAGCGCAAAGTCGCGACGACGTAGAGCACGAGATAGAGAATAGAGAGAACCGTGGCAAGATCGCTGTAGGACGTCCAAAACCCGCCTTCTTCAGCCCGCTTCTTGATTTTGTCGTAGCTCAAGGACATGGCTAAAAGACCCACCCCAGATCGAGTTGAAGCGACGGTAGAATCCCCGAGTGGTTCAAGAACACGCGCGCGGTGGAAGTCTGAGGCAGAAACAGCGCGCCCAGCCCGGCACTCGCGGTGAGACCGGACGCCCAGGACCAGCGCCAACCCGCGGTCGACGAGAACAGCGGCATGAAGACCGAGTCGTCCACCCCGGCCCGGGATAAAGTCAGGGGCCCGGCCCCGGCGGCCATTTGCAACCAAAGCCCTTTGGGAAATATTTTCGGAAAGTACGTTACCGTCCCCAACACACCAACGCCCGACACACGGCCCCCGCCCAGCGCCTGACTCGGAAGCAGCAAGGCACCTCCGAGGGTCACACGCGGATAGAGCGCCCGCGCGTAATTGACGGACGGGACCAAGGAGAGCAGACCCATGGTAAAAATATCGCGGCTGCCGTTTCGGAACGTAAACGTTTCGGCGACCGCCGCCGTATGACGTTCGCTTCCGTCGTCGGAATCGCCTTTCACGTGGAGAGGAAGTGGCATGGGCTTCACCCAGTCGCCTTCGTCGAAGGAGCCTTTAGCGCTCAAAATTCTGACTTCGGCGCTGAGGGGAAAAGCTTTGACCACCTCGCCCCAAGCAACGGGCTCTCCGGCGCTGATCACGCCCAAAGTGTCCCCAATCTTCCAGGGCTTGACGAGCGCCTGGCCGATCACGAGCGAGCTGCTCGAATCTTCGACCCGCAGCACGCGAGCTTTGCCGGGTGCCTCCTTCACCGTATCGCCGGACGCAAAGGAAGTGCCGCTCGACCAGAAGAGATCGACGCGAGCGGCGAGGGAATCGGACTTCGCGATCTCTCCGCAGCCCAGCGGTTCCGACTTGCGGTAAAGGCAAATAGTGTCGCCCGGCTTCCATCTCTCTTTTCCCGCGTGGGTGATGAGAGCGGCTTTGCGATCGGTGACCACGCGGTACACCTGTGCCGTGCCTTCCGCTCGATCGACGAGATCGCCCAAGCGAACGGTCCCCTCGACGGGGGCGAGCACTTCCACCACGGCGCCTTCCGGAACTTGTTTAATGACCCAGCCGCAAGCGACTTTCACCGGCCCGTGCAAAATGCAGACAGCGTCCCCCGTGGTCCAGGGAATTCCCGCGGCCGGCGTGATCGTGAATCTTCCGCCATTCATCGTGACGGAAACCACTTCCGCGGCCCAGGCGGGACTGGCCAAGACCAGGCCCAATATCAGGACACTCCGCCTCATGTCCAAGTTATCGGAATTTCTTGCCGAAAGGTTGATTCCGCGCGAAGTTCGCCCCACCTGGGAGCAAGGACTATGAAAATCGCTACTTGGAACGTGAACTCGGTAAAGGCCAGGCTGACCCGCCTACTCGCTTTTTTGGAGCGCGAGCAGCCTGACGCGCTCTGCCTTCAAGAGCTGAAATGCGAAGCGGATAAGTTTCCTTGGGACGCGGTGCGGGAAGCCGGTTATCAAGCAGTGGCCCTTGGCCAAAAGACCTATAACGGGGTCGCCATTCTCGCGAAGACTCCCCTCATCGACGTCCGGGAAGGCTTCGGCGACGAGAGCACGGACACGCAAGCGCGCTGCCTATCGGCCATGGTCGACGGCGTGCGCGTGGTCAACGTGTACGTGCCGAATGGCCAAGAGGTCGGCACTGAGAAATATATCTACAAGCTGCAATGGTACGAGCGGCTTTTGAAATATTTCGGCACTTACTCCCGCGACGAGAAGCTCGTGCTTTGCGGAGATTTCAACGTCGCCCCCGAAGATCGCGACGTCTACGATCCCGAAGCGTGGCGCGGAAAAGTCCTTTGCTCCGATTTGGAGCGCGCGGCGCTCACGAAAATTTGCCAGTGGGGCCTCACTGACACTTTCCGTAAGCATCATACGAAGCCTGGGCTCTATTCTTGGTGGGATTACCGCGCGGGAGGATTTCCACGAAACCTGGGCCTCCGCATCGACTTCGTTTTAGCCACCGCGCTGCTCGCGGAGGTCTGTGTCGCGTCCCGTATCGATCGAGACGAGCGAAAAGGAGAGCTCCCTTCCGATCATGCGCCAGTGATCAGTGAGTTCGAGCTCTAACGGAGCGAGGATGCGAGCCAGGCGAGATAGTCTTTATTGCCCGACTCGATGGGCAAGGAGATCACGCAAGGCAGTTTGTAACTGTGGAGCGCTTTCACGGTGGCGATGAGCGCGTCGACCTGATCTCCTTTGGTTTTTGCAATGAGCACCGCCTCCTGACTCGTCTCTATTTTCCCTTCCCACCAGTAGTGGGACTCCATCCCGTCCAGGATGTTCACACAAGCGGCGAGCCGTTTCTCGAGCAGAGCACGGCCAATGGCTCGCGCCTCGTCTTTCGAGGAAGTCGTGATGTAGCAAAGCTTCATGTCCATGAAGCGGAAGATAGCACCGGGGAGGGAAGGAAACGAGGGGAGGCTTACTGAATTTCGTCGCTGAGCTTGTTCAGATCGTCGATCTGCTTGTTGACGTTATTCATGGCCTTGCCACCGAGCCCATTCATTTCGGGAGTCGCGGATACATCCGCGCCGGTCATGCCTTTGAATTTCTCCATGGCCTTTGCCAAGGCGTCTTTCATGGATTTTCCCATCTGCTCGACTTGAGTGATCATCGCTTCGTCCTCACTCTCTTCCTGGGCGGAAGTTTTCGGACTGGACTCGGCATTGGCTTGAAAGCAGGCGAGACAAAGGATGAGGAAAACAGACCGGATCATTGAAAGACCTCCGTAGACATTCAACGTCCAAGCTTCGCCTGGAGGCTGATAGAGAGATCGTAGCATTTTTAGAGGCGGTTGAGACGCCGACGTAGAAAAACGCTGCCGGTTACGGCAGTTGTGAGTACGGCACCGCCTAAGAAAGGTACAAGATTGAATAACAAAACGACAGTGCCCAGCCCCAAAGTGTGGAGCCGGTGCTCTCTGGCAAACGCTCTCCGTTCGCGCCGCGCCCTGCCCCGCACCGACCACGGATATTCCATGAACTCGGCCCCCAGCTGAAAGGAATTGAAATACCAGCTACCGAAACCCGCCAGCGGCGGCCCCGCGACGGGAATCAGATTGAGACCCATGAGACAGAAGTTGCCGAGGAGAAGCTCGCTAAGCCCTTTCAAGTTGTCCGCCAGATCGCGCCCGAAAGGAACGTCGTGCAGCTCGCCGTCCGCCACGCCAAGAGTGCGCTCCACTTCCCGCGCGAGGGCCACGTAAAAGAGACTGCAGAAAATCACGCTGAAAGCGAGAGCCGTCGCAAGACCCGCGCCGATTACGAGCGCGCCGACTCCCAAGCCAAGCACGAGCTTCAACACGGACGTCCACCACATGTCCGTAAAATGAGAAGCCGCCCATTGATAGAGCTGCCACCCCCCAAAGGAAAAACCGATGAAGGCCACCGTCGTGACGAGGCCATTAAAAAGCAAAGGCAGGATTCCGTAGCGCCACAGCCGCCGGTGCGCGCGCATGTACACGTACCCTTCCCACGGCACGCGCATGCCTTCCAGAAAGCCGGCGAGGCCGCGCGCTTTGGGTTGATTCAAAAGGAACTCGCTTAGAGGGTCTCGGTAAGGGGTCTCACCCATGCTTTGCTCATCTCCGGGCGCGCCGTCGGATTGTCGACCGAGAAGCCCGCCGTAATGGCTTTGCCTTCGAGCCGCTGCAGCCAAATCTCCGCGCCGCCGGGCCCCGATCGCAGGGCCGCAATGGTGTGATAATCGACGAGAGCGAACCCGTCCAGCTCTCCTTCCCCGGGCAAATCGAAGAGCGGCGTTTTGACCGCCGGTCGTACCGACGCATAACCGAGGCCGAAGCCTTGGGACGTCGCCGGGTCCATCCAATGCGTGGTCGAAATTTCGGTCGCGGCGGCAAAATCCGCGCGGTACACGCGGATACTTCCCGAGGCCTTCGCTTCGGCGACGAGAAAGCGATCTTTGGTCACCACCGCCGCGCCCACCACCCGAGAGGTGAGCGTGTCCAAAGGATAGAAATGAGCGCGGTTCAAAAGGCCGATGCCGGGATCCCACTCGAGCACGCGCGCCCACGGCGTTTTCTCGCCGAGCGCAGTCTCTCCGAAAAGATAGAGCCGCCGGTCGAAGGCGAAGATCGGACCGAAGGGCTCGGCTTTCAGCGCGGCGGGAAGGCGATCCACACCGCCGAGACCCGAAGCGTGCGGCACCCAGCGAGTCACGGGCTCCCCATCTTTGCCGTACTTGAACAGGCCGGGCGCTTCTCCGTCGCTAAACCAAAGCGAGCCGTCCGCCATGACGGACAGATGACGGAGCGTAAACGGCACTTCGGGGCCGGGCGCGCCGAGCTTTTGCCCGTCGGAAATTTTCACCACACCCCGATCGGGAACGAGCTCGAGCTTCACCATTTCGAGATGCCGCTCGGTATCGGTCACCGTTTCGACTTCGCTCAAGAATACGAGATTGCGCGACCCGTTCTCTCCCAAAAAGTGAAGGCCGCGGTAGCGAGACGGCGCGCTCGGATCGGGATAGGAGGCGACTGGATTTTTCTGGCTCTTCGCGTTTGGAACCGTGGCCCCGTCGACGCCCACCGCCCGGCGGCCCTTTTGGAGCTTGAGCGAAGCGCAGCTACACAGGACGGCAAGCGCGAATACCGTTCCCGCGCTAACCCGCATTCCGTTTTCCCTTCAGGCTGCGCGCGATCTCTCCGCGGCAATTCGCGCTCACTTCGGAGACACGCTCGCGCAGACAGCGCCACGGCGCCGCCCCTTGCGAGGGACAAAGCTTTTCCGTGTCATCGCCACAGACCTTGCGCAAGGTTTTTTCCCTCACGGCCACTTCCGCCCGGAACGTGCGGCAGTTGAGAGAGACCGCCTTCCCTTTCTCAGTGAGACAACTCCACACTCGCGGATCGGAGGGCTTGAACTGCGAGCACAGACGGGCTCTATCGAAAACGCACGGAGCCGCGGCCTGGCGCAAAGTTTCATAGCACCGGCCGTTCAAATCTTTTTCGCCGCGAGCCAGGCAATCCATCCGCGTGCCGTCTTTCGCCGACCACTTCGCGCAGATTTTTTCCGAGTCCGCGTGGCAGGCCTTTTCCCACGGTGCCACGAACGCGGGTCTCGGGGCGGGCTTGGGCGGCGGCGCGAAGGAGGCGCAGCTCGTGAACGCAAAGAGACTCAAAAGCGAGAGAGTGAAACGCATGGTTCCTCCGGTCAGTCAGCGGATAGGGGGCTAAAAGGAAATTATAGCCTGAGTCGGGTGATTTATCGGGAAGCGGGGCTCACTTCGTGCGGGACGTGGGAAACAGGCTCCATGGCCTGGCTTACGGCCAAGATGGAGAGCACCAGATCCAGAATCATGACGAAGAGCAACTTCTTCATACGTAGTCCTTGTCGAGCACTTGAAGACGACGGATTTAGCACCCTGCGAAGTTCGAGGGCAAGAATAAAGTTAAGGAATCTTACTATGAATTATCGAGTTGTTTTCAATAGATAGACCTAATAGTGAAGGAACTTTCACGGAAACCACAAAATCTTCACAATTTTTACCTAAACTGAAAGAACCACAATTAGGGAGGATGGGACGTAATGCGGGAAAGTTGTACGTGTATAGCCCTGCTCATTTGCCTCGGGTTAGGCCAAACGGCTTTAGCGTTCGAGTTCGACGAGGAAGAAGCCACGGAAGCGTCGAGCTGGACGGAAATCAGCGCACCAAAAAAAGGGGCCACTTGTTTGGACATGTGCCTTGCGGACGGCGAAGAGCTGTTTGACTGCGAGTACTACTGCATCCAAACCGTGAAGGTCGACCTGAAGGGCCACGGCCAGCGCTGCGCCCAACGCTAATTACTATTCACCAGCCAAAGGAAACACGCGGACCTGACGGTCCCAAATGGCGAGCCCTTGCTTGCCTTTCAAGAAATCCTCGAGCGCGGGCCCGATGAGATCGGCCGCTCGCTGACTGAGCACGCCCCGGGCTACCCAGCCCGCGGGGCCTTCCGCTGCGTTTTGCAAAAGGTGGAAGTACTTGTCGCCGGACATCAGAAAGCGCGGCGCGAGCTGCTCTTTGGACGCGAGCCAGTTGACGTACGCCTTGATAAGATCGACCGCCCTCTCCTCGGCTTCCGTCGGAATGGGATTGCGCGGGCCCGAGGCCCATACTTTGCCTTCGCCGCTTTTGCCTTGCTGGACGGCGGCGAGAATCGCGTTGCCCTCTTGGGTGACTTCGCGCCGGTTGAGACCGCGGAAATTGGAAAGCTCGTCCAAGGACTTCGGCTTTACTTTGGCGATGGAGCGCAACGTCTCGTTGTCGGCCACCCAGTTACGCGGCAGGTTCGCGGTCTTCGCGCGGTTTTCCCGCCACTCGATGAGATGGAGGAGGCACGCGCAGGTTTTCGGATCCATGGACGCGCTCTTGGCCACCCGGCGGGCGATTTCATCCGCGGGCTCGTCGAAATGCTCGGGTTCGTGCTTACTCTCTTCGAGAGCCCAGTCCACGCGGCCACGGGGCGCGAGCTTTTGCTGAAGCGATTCCCAAAGCGGAACGAGATAAGCGACGTCCAAGACGGCGTACTCGACGAGCTCTTTCGGAAGCGGGCGATCGAGCCACTTCGCGCGGGCGAGACCCTTGGGCAAGTTCACTTTCAGCTGATCGCGCAAAAGATTGCCGAGGCCGACGTTATCACCCATGCCGCAAAGGGCGGCGGCCACCGCGGTATCCACCACCGGATCGGCGAGGCAGTCGTACTCCCAGAACAAACATTCCTGATCGGCGTAGGCCGCGTGCAGAATTTTCAAGACCTTCGGATCGCGAAGCACATCGAGGAAAGGCGCGAGATCTTCCTTTCGGATCCCCACCGGATCGATGAGCCACGCTTCGTTTCGAGTCGCGACCTGAATGAGCGCGATGGCCGGATAAAAGGTGCGCTCACGGATGAACTCCGTGTCAACGGCGATGGCCGGCGCCTCCCGGAGCTTTTCCGAAAGCGCGGCGATTCCCGCTTTGTCACGTATCAACTGGTAGGTCGCTTTGAGATCCGGCGGCAACATTTGAAGATCACTATCATAGTCCGTTAACTCTATCCACCGCTTGGCTTGATGGCCCTAGCTTTCGAGTGATACGTTACAGGGGCAATGACTGATGAGACCTATGCCCCGCGCCACCGCGTGCGCTTCATAACGGCGGCTTCGCTCTTCGACGGACACGACGCTTCGATTAACATCATGCGTCGCATTTTGCAGAGCATGGGAGCCGAGGTCATTCACTTGGGCCATAACCGCGGCGCCCAGGAAATCGTCGATGCAGCCCTTCAGGAAGACGCCCAGGCCATCGCCATTTCCAGCTATCAGGGCGGTCACGTCGAGTACTTCAAGTACGTGGTCGACCTTCTGAAAGAGGCCAAGGCGTCCCATATCTTGGTCTTTGGGGGCGGGGGCGGCACCATTACCGCGGCGGAAGCCGTGGAGCTTCAGAAATACGGAGTGGCCCGTCTCTACTCACCCGAAGACGGCCGCAAGATGGGCCTCGGCGGAATTATTTCCGACATGGTTCGGCGCGCGGACTACGATCCCCTGTCCCAAGTCGACTGGAAATGCCTGGAGGATCGAGGCTCACTCCGCCGCATGGCCAATGCCCTCACCTGCGTCGAGCTGGGAGACGGCGCTCTGAAGGGGCCCTACGCTTCCCACCTCAAAGCCTTTGAGGCCATGAAGACGGCTGCCGCCGTGACCGGCAAAGCGAACCGGGATGCTCACCGCACGACCGTGGTGGGACTCACGGGAACGGGGGGCGCCGGAAAATCGAGTCTCACCGACGAGCTGGCGCTTCGTTTTTTGCACCGCTTTCCGAAGGCGCGTATCGCCATCGTGGCCACCGATCCAACGAGAAAGAAAACGGGCGGCGCCCTTTTGGGCGATCGCTTGCGCATCAATAGTCTTAAGAACCCACGCCTCTTCATGCGCTCGCTCGCGACTCGCGAAGCCAATCTCTCTTTGAGCCGGGCCACGCAAGAAGCCGTCGATTGTCTCGCGGCGGAAGGCTACGATTGGGTTTTGGTCGAGACCGGCGGCATCGGCCAGGCCGACACTTCCATCGTCGATCTCGTCGACATCCGCGTTTACGTCATGACGAGCGAGTTCGGGGCGCCCACCCAGTTAGAGAAGATTAACATGCTCGATTACGCGGATCTCGTCGTCCTGAACAAGTTCGACAAGGGCGGCTCCCTCGACGCGCTTACCGACGTGCGCCGCCAGCTCCGCCGCAATCACCGCGAGCTCGAAAAGCTTCCGTCCGATCGCTACCCGGTTTTTGGATCCATCGCCTCCCGCTTCGCCGATCCCGGAGTCGACGCCATCCTGGAACACCTCATCGGCGTGCGCGATAAGCCAAAGAAACTTCAGCTTCTCGACAAGCCCTTCGAGCTGGATAGTCCCATGGGCACCACCATCGTGCCGCGCACGCGGGTGCAGTACCTTTCGGAAATCACGGAAACGGTGCGCGAGTACCACAGCGGAACGGCAGCCGCGGTCAAGACGGTGGCCCGCTGGGAAGCCGCTCAAAATTTGAAAGAGGCGCTTTCCGGCGACGCAAAGAATCAAGTCGAGCAGCTCGAGCAGGAAGCCGAGAAAGCTCTCGATCCCGAGAGCGCGAAGCTTCTCGCCGAGTGGCCGGAAATCGAAAAGCGGTACCGGCAAGAAAATTACACCTACGACGTCCGAGACAAGAAAGTGTCGTTTCCGCTCTATAAGACGAGCCTCTCGCAAAATAAGATTCCGCGCATTTCTCTGCCCCGTTTTCACTCTAAAGCCGATCTCTTGAGCTT
>JAYUGC010000142.1:0-10570 GCA_043767805.1 Pseudomonadota bacterium
CTTGGAAGACATCAAGGCGCCCGAGTGTTTTTACATCGAGCAAGAGCTCCGAAAGACGATGAAGATTCCCGTCTTTCACGACGACCAGCACGGTACCGCCATCATTTCCGGCGCGGCGTTTTTGAATGCGCTCATTATCGTCGAAAAGAACATCGAGGACATGAAGGTGGTCTTTAGCGGCGGCGGCGCCGCGGCCATCGCCTGCGCGAAGCTCTATATCTCTTTGGGCGTGCGGCCTGAGAACCTCCTCATGTGTGACAGCCAAGGTGTCATTCACGATAAGCGCGAGGACTTAAACGAGTTCAAAAAGGAATTCGTCGTCAAGACGGATAAGCGCACGCTTTCCGACGCGATGATTGGCGCCGATGCCTTCATCGGTCTTTCGGTCAAAGGCGCGGTCACCACGAAGATGGTCGCCTCCATGGCGAAAGACCCCATCGTGTTCGCGATGGCCAATCCCGATCCGGAAATTGGCTACGACGAAGCCTGCGCCGTCCGAAAAGACATCATCATGGCCACGGGCCGTTCGGATTATCCGAACCAGGTGAATAACGTCCTGGGGTTTCCCTTCATTTTCCGGGGGGCTCTGGATGTGCGCGCGAGCTCCATCAACGAGGAAATGAAAATTGCGGCGGTCAATGCGCTGGCGAAGCTCGCCCGCCAGGAAGTGCCGGACCTCGTCTCGAAAGCTTACGGCGGCAGGCGCTTCAAGTTCGGCCGTGAGTACATCATTCCGAAGCCTTTCGATCACCGGGCGCTACTCTGGGTCGCTCCCGCGGTGGCGGAAGCCGCCATGAAGTCCGGCGTCGCGAAGGACAAGATCAATCTCGACGAGTATGTCATCCGTCTCGAGAAACGGCTCGGCGTCCGCCAAAGTTTCGTGCGCTCCATCAAGGACAGCATCGTGCGCCCGTCCTCGACCGGCGGAGTGCCCCTTCCGAAGATTGTGTTTCCTGAAGGCGGACATCCGAAGATTTTGCGGGCCTGCGAAAAGATCATCGAGGAAGAGATTTGCATCCCGATTCTCCTAGGCAATCGCGAGCGCATCCTGGACGCCATAGAAAAGCAGGGGCTCGAAAAGCTCAAGAACGCCCAAATCATCACCCCTTCCCGGGACGCCAGGCGCGATAGCTACGCCGATGAGTTTTGGCACCTGCGCGAGAGAAAAGGGATCAGCCGCGATCAAGCTTACTCGATGATGAAAAACGAGAACTACTATGGGTCCATGATGGTGAGACTCGGACATGCCGACGGCTTACTCTCGGGCATTTCCCAGAGCTACCGGGACACCATCCGCCCGTTCCTTCAGGTCGTGGGCACGCGCAAAGGGATGAAGATCTCCGGCGTGTACATGATGCTCTTTAAGGAGAAGGTGTATTTCTTCGCCGACACCACGGTGAACATCGAACCGAACGCCTCCGAGCTCGCCGACATCGCCATCTGCGCAGCGGAAGAAGCGCGCTTTTTTAATATCGAGCCCAAGGTAGCGATGCTTAGCTTCTCCAACTTCGGTGGTCATTCGCACCCCTTCACGGACAAGGTGCGGGAAGCTGTCCGGCTCGTGAAGCTTCGCCGGCCGGATATTTTGGTGGACGGCGAGATGCAGGCTGATACGGCCGTGGATCCGAGCATCGTCGACGAGATTTTCCCCTTTTGCGAGATCAAGGGCGGCGCGAACGTGCTCATTTTCCCCGATCTTCAGTCGGCAAACATTTGCTATAAGCTCATGCAACGCATCGGCGGGGCGGAAGCCATCGGTCCTTTGCTCATCGGCATCAATAAGCCCATCAACGTGCTTCAGCGCACGGCGGACGTGGACGAAATCGTCAACATGGCAGCCATCACGGTGCTGGAAATCCAAAAGGGTGACACCATGGGCCGCCTCGGCGCCGGGCTGTAAAAAAAGAGAATTCCGCCCCCCCTCACCTTGACTAGAAATTGGGCAAAGCGGGCCTGCTGGATAGGCACGGCTTTCTGGCATCC
Source organism: Pseudomonadota bacterium (assembly GCA_043767805.1). Classification (GTDB taxonomy): domain Bacteria; phylum Bdellovibrionota; class FAC87; order UBA2466; family UBA2466; genus CAZZHG01. Next base: position 1,984 of record JAYUGC010000142.1, read on the forward strand.
GCCTTGCTCTCTTAGGCAGTGTGAAAACCACTACCTACCTCTTGATGTCTCTCAGCGTGATGGTTCTTTCGGCCTGCGGCAACAACTCGCTGCAAACTTCCGGAAAAGGCGGCGCAAAGGTTACAGAGCCGGGCGATTCGGGCGTCACGATGTGCACGATGATCGCGGCCTCGGCTCTCGGTCTGCGCGTTCAAGTTCCTTCGGGATGGAGCGCCCAACAACTCGCCAAGGAGCTTAAAATCGAAGTTACCGACGGTAACGGGCCCGTCGAGATGAGCGAGCTCGAGGTCGATGGCTCGCAGCTCATTAATAACGGCGCTTACGAAAACAAAGGCCCGTTCCAAGTGAAGGTCACCCTTCGCAGCGTTTCGGCCACCACCACGGCCAAGCCGGGATTTGATGGCTGCCACGTCATTGGGGTTGGCGTCCTCGTCGAATTTCAGCCTCCCAATAAAATCATGCTTACCACCCAACCCTAACTAAGGCCTGGGCAGGCGACCAAAGTTTAGACAGTCTTGCGCCTTCTCTCCCCGTATTCCGTGAGTCTTCAGCTGGCACGCCGAATGCAAACCTATGGGCAATGCGCTTCTGGCTCAGTTACATTTTGGCCATGGGGCTTGCTAGCCCGGTCCAGGCCACTTCTAAAGGCATGGCACAGCTGAGCGTTCCCGAGCTCAATGCGAATATATCCACCCTTGGCGCCGAGCAATCACGACTGGCCGCCAAAGCGGACGGCCTGGATCGCAACATCCGTTCTCTCGAAGCGGAAAAGACGGATCTGGGCTCCAAGCGCGAGGCGCTGGACAAATTCATTATCGAGAATTACACGAACACCGCTCCGGGCGTTCAGCAGCAGATAGTCGACAAATCCGCGGAACGACAAAAAATGGATGACCGAATCCGCGAGATCACCACGAAACTTGACGTCAATGACGGTAATGACCTCGGGCTACGCGAACAGCTCACGAAAACTGCCGGCCAATTGGGCGAGACGACCACCTCGAAAACTGCTTTAGAAACGCTTCGTAATCAGGTCGCTTCTGGAGCCGCGGAGGGCGGCGGAGCGGGCGGCGGCGGCGGATCCGGTGGTGGTGGTGGTGGCGGTGGAGGAGGAGGAGGAAGCGGCATGATCGGCCTCGCCGTGGGAGCCGCGGCCACGGGCGCGATGCTGGGAATGATGGCGGCTTCCGGCGGCAAAGACGACGAAGGCGGCGGCATCGACAAATATTTGGAAGAGCAAAGAAAGAAATCCGAAGAGGAAAACCGAAAGGCCGAGGAAGAACAGGCCGATAAAGCCGCCTTTCTCGCCGACGCCCGCGCCGAGGAAGAACACGCTCGCGGAATTAAGTCGCAGAACGATCAGCTCTCCAGTCTTTTTCTGAATCTTAGCAAGGACAGCAAAGCGCCTTCTAAAGCAGCTCCCGTTTATACGCCGCCGAAAAATGGGACGGGCGCCTCGGTCGCGATGGTGGATTTGAAAATCGTGCGGTGCTTTCGCCTTCCGGGCGGTACCCCTGTGCCTTGTCTGCCGGGACTCGCTCAGCTCTGCGTGAATCAGGCTGGGCAATCTCTCCCCTGCCCTTGAAACTCTTTTAAAAATAAAAAAGCCCCGGCGGCCTCTCGGCTGCCGGGGCTTTCGATTATGGAGTCAATTAAAGCTGAACAGAGAACATGGCTTCGACTTGCGTTTTCGTCTGAGTAAAGCTGACGGTGTTCGAGGCAAAAACCCCCGATCCCGCAGAATTCACATTCGAGCACGAGTAGTTGAAGCTGAACGCCGCGACAGTACCGAGGTTACCCGAGCCATTGGTAAACGTCTTAGTATCGGTAGCATTGCAGTTGTCCCAAAGAGCCGTGTCGCCAGTACCCACATCTTTATCCGTGAAGCCGACCGAATGGCCGTTCGTCAGAGTGCTATGGGTCTTGCCGACGGTGACTGCTGCTCCGAGCGTTCCGGTAGCGTACATGGTGTAACAGCCAAGCATACCCGTCGCGATGCGCTTGTCTTCGATTGAAACTGCCTGAACGGAGACCGCTTTGGTCGAATCGTTGAACGAGGAGCTGTAATACATGGCCCGATCGGTACCAGCCGTCGCCAAATAGCTCGTAGCAAACCTGGTCGCGAGCGCTTGCATCGACTGCGCCGTGGAGTCGGTGCGATCCCATTTGACGTAGAGTAGCGCCGTACCGGTCGCGCTGCCCGGTTTCAAGGCCGTCGGAATCATGGCAAGGTAGCCCTTCGACTCATTGCCTTTGCCGGACCAGTAAAGATCGATGAACTGCGCGGCGTCCACGCTCAGAGTCGCGTGGTAATCGTACGTGCCGAAAAACCCTCTGGCGTCGCCCGAGACGACGAGATTTGCCGTTCCGGTAACGGTTTTACTGCGAAACGTTCTCGAGGAGGTCAGAGCCACCGACGAGCCGTCCGCGGGAAGCGAGGAAGTGGCTACGTCGAGGCCCATGTCGACAACCATATGGTAGAAAATATTCTCGGCCATGCCGGCGAAACGTTTATTGCCCACGCAGAGCATGCTGTGAAAGTAGAACAAGGCGCCGTGATCGTAGGAGCGCGCATCCGTTTGGCATGAGTCAGACTCCGCCTCGTCATCGGACGGCGGCTTCTCACCGGCGTAAGCGGATGAGAGAACGAGAACGCAAAGGATGGTAAATAGGTTTTTCATGGTGTCGTTCCCTTTAGTTGATGTTGGTGGAGACCGTGCACGGCAAGTTCGCGTCGCAGCCGGTGGCCGCCGTGCTGCTGGAGCCGCAACCAGAGATGAGAGCCGCCGTCAGTGCCGCGACCGCGCCGAAGAGAACAAACATTTTCTTAACCATTTTAGACTCCTTAAAAAGTGCTTGGCCAAATGAGCGTCGACGCCAGAGCGCTACTTCCACAAACGTGTGGACGACCTCACCTTATCGGCCTGCGTGGAGGAAGAGATAACAACTCGACGCGTTATATTTGACGCTGAAGACCAACGACCTTGCCCTGCACTTCAAAGTGCTCGGTGGTGATCTTCAAGGGGCTGAGGCGCGGGTTCTCAGGCACGAGATAAATGGCGTTTCCCTTCTTCAGGAAACGCTTCACGGTGGTTTCGCCGTTCACGAGAGCCACGATGATGTCGCCGCTGCGAACCATGGCGCGTTTTTCGACGATGAGGAAATCTCCCTCGAGAATGCCGGCCCCGATCATGCTGTCGCCTACCACCCGGAGCGCGAAGGAAGGATTTTTCCCCAACGTCTCTGTGATTACCACGGTGCCCATCTTCAACTGAGCGTTGTCACTCAAAGGACCCGCCGCGATTTCGCCGTAGACGGGAATGCGGCGCGTGCCTTCGGGCTTATAACCGGCTGGGACTAGCCCTCTCGCCTGTCTACGCCCCTTGTCCAACGGAGTCTCCTCGAGAGCGCCCTTCTTTCGCAGAGCCTTCAGGTGGTCTTGCACCGTTCCTATGGCCTTGTAACCGAAGTGCTCCTGAATCTCTCTATAAGAAGGAGGCGTGCCGCTGCGCTCATAGCACTGCTTGATGAACGCGAGAATCTGCTCCTGAGATTCCGTGAGTTTTTCCGTATTTTTTCCTTCAGTGTGTCTTGACTTACCTACCATACAATTGTATGGTATACCTAATGACGACGGATTTGTCGAACTTTTTTTAGGAGTTAGCGGGTATTACGCCAGCGTTTCGCTGGTAGCCGAGCTCTAGCGAATGCGAACCTCCACGGGTTTTGCAAGCAAAAGCCGGACTTAAAACCGAGGGGGAATGTTCAATGGCGGTGGGCACAGAAGCGCGAGCCAAGCGATCGGAGACCGTCCGCGCGATGGTCGAAGGCGCCATGCAACGCTCTGCACGCTTACGGCCCTTGGCCTCTTCCCCCTCGGGAGGTCTTTCCCAAATCCCCAAGGGAGGATCGGCAACACTCGATGCACTTAAGTGTTTGGGCACTCCTCAAGATTTAGCCCTAGCCGATCCTCCTTACCCCCTTCTTCCCTTCACGACCTATGCGCTTTGGGTTTCGGATGAGGGCTGGCTCTACACGCCTTCGCTTCATCACAAATGGAATCTCTCTTTAGATCGTTTGCTTTTAGTACGCGTCACCAACGCCATGGACGTCTGGCGCCTAGCCCTAGAAGCCATCCAAACAGGCCTCTTCCAATTCGCCATCCTTCGCCCTTCGAAACTTTGTCCACCAAACTATCTCCGTAAACTTCAGCTCACCGCCGAAAGCACGCGCTGCCAAGTCATCGTGCTGAGCGAAGAGCGGCTACCCCATTGGGTTTTGAGAAAAAGTGTAAGTCATGCGCGTTCTGTACCTCCGCCACTCGACTCACCTGACGGCGTTCAGCGAGGCCTGCCTCGCTCTCTCCCCTAGAATCGCGGTCTTCCCCCACGCCCTGCTCATCGATGTGGGCATCACGGCCAAAGCGTGGAAAGGGGAAGTCCGGCAAGGAGACGCCCTACAGGATCTTTTCGACAGGTTCGAGATCCGCCCTCAAGTCGTGCTCTGCGATCGCGCCGCTTGGGCGCCGGCGTTCGCCATCGGAGAAGGCACCTACCACGCGCCGGGAGAAAGCAGTACCCGGCTCGCGCTCCTTCCCGTCGAAAGGCTTTCCCTCTTGGGCGATCCTCTGGAAGCGGAGAAAGAAGCGAGCGAGCGCGCTCACCTCACCGCTTTCATGCGGCGAGTGGGGATGAGCACCATCGGCGATTTTTTGAAGCTTCGGCCCGAATCGGTGACCCGGCGCTTCGGCAAAATGGGCGCGCGCCTGCTCGACTGGGCGACAGGCACGAAAGACATCGCCATCCCGACGCTTCTCGCGGAAAGCCCGCTTACGGATACTTTCGACACGGACGAAATCGCCTCCCTAGAGCAGCTTCTCGTGGTGACGAAACAACGGTGGCGCCAGCTCGAGGCGCGGCTCGCGGGCCGAGGACTGCTCGCTCAAGAAGTACAGATGGATTTCGCCTTCGATGGCTCGGCTCCTCAGTCTCGCAACTTGCGGCTAGCCGAGCCGCTCCGGGATACGGAAGGTTTCGTACGGCTTTTGCGCGATTACCTGAACGGCATGAGCTGGGACTCTCCGCTCACGCGCCTCGCCATTCACATTCCGCGCACCATCACCGCCCAGGCGGGCCAGCTTTCGCTTTTTGACGACGAGCTCACACAGTTCGCGGACTTGGGCCAGTACGTGAGCCGGCTCCGCGCCCGCTTTGGCGAGGAAGCTGTGGGGTTCACCCGCCTGGAAGAAAGTCATCTCCCCGAGCGATCTTTCAGCGTGCATTGGCCGCCCCGTCGGCCGGAGCTTCCCAAGGGACATTTCCCGGAGCGCCCCCTTTTCGTTTTCGATCCGCCTCGCCCTTACCGGCCTTCGCGCGAAGGCAGCCTTCGCTCCACGGAGAATCTCGCCACCGAATGGTGGCGAGGCGAAGGCGATAGACACTATTTCATCCATCTCACGCCAGAAGGCCGACGCCTCTGGGTTTACTGGGACACCGCTTTAAGACAATGGTTTCTTCACGGTACATTCGACTGACCCGCCCCTTCGCTGAACTTCTCGCCAAAACGAACTATTCTTTTTTGGAAGGGGCTTCGCACCCCGAGGAGATCGTGCTGCAAGCTAAGGAGCTCGGCTACGCCGCGCTTGGCGTTTGCGACCGCCACGGCGTGTATGGCTCTCCGCGCTCGCACGTCGCCGCAAAGGAAATCGCGCTCAAATTCCTGGTGGGCTCGGAAGTTTTCGTAGGCGGAAAACCCGCTTTCCTCATCGCGCGAAACCGCGAGGGCTACGGCGATATGTGCGAGCTCCTCACTCGAGTTCATACGGAACATAACAAGCCGCAATCCTTGAAACCGGAGGAGATTTTCGAGCGCTCCCTCAACTTGCATCTCATCGTGCCCACTCTCGACGGGGATCTCTCCTTTCTGAAAGAAGCGAAAGCCGCCTTCGGCGATCGCCTCGCGCTTGCCGCCCATCGTTTCAGAGACGGCACCGACGCGGCGTCCACCCTGCCCGCGGAAAAGCTTTCCAAGGAGCTCGGCGCGCGAGTCATCGCGACGAACCGTCCGCTCTTTCATATCTTCAGCCGAAAGACCACCCAAGACGTGCTCACTTGCCTCCGTCACACCTCTTCTCTCGACAAGGGGGGCTTCCGGCTTCTGCCCAACCGCGAGCGGCATCTGAAATCCCCGGACGTCATGGCCGATCTCTTTCCCGATCACCCGGACTGGCTCGAAAATACCCTTCTCATCGCCGACGACTGCCATTTTTCGTTGGATGAGATCCGCTACCAGTACCCGAGCGAGTGGCTACCCGAAGGAGAAACGCCGGCCTCTTACTTGAGACTCCTCGTCGAAAATGGCCTGAAGCGCCGCTATCCCAATGAAATCACCGCCGCCACCCGCAAGCAAGTGGAGCACGAGCTGACGCTCATCTCAGAGCTGAGGTACGCCGATTACTTTCTCACCATCTGGGATATCGTCGATTTCGCGAATAAGAACGGCATTCTCTGCCAGGGCCGGGGATCGGCAGCGAACTCCATCGTTTGCTACTGCTTGGGGATCACCGCCATCGATCCTCTCGACATGAACCTTCTCTTCGAGCGCTTCATCTCGAAGGAGCGCCACGAGCCACCCGACATCGACATCGATTTCGAGCACGAGCGCCGGGAAGAAGTGATTCAGTACATCTATACCCGCTATGGGCGGCACCGCGCCGCCATCACCGCGGAAGTCATCTGCTTCCGCCGCAAATCCGTTCTGCGGGAAGTCGCCAAAGTCTTCGAGATTGCGCTACCCAATGTGGAGAAGCTCCTCACACTCACTCACAAGCGATCGCTCTCCGAAGTGGAGCCCGCGGAGCTGCAAGCCGTGGATCCGGAGACTTCCCCCGAGAAGTGGGGTCAGTTCTTCGCGCAATGCCGGACGATCTCGGGCTTTCCTCGTCATCTGGGCACTCACGTGGGCGGCTTCGTTCTCTGTCAGGAGAAGCTCACCCGAAATGTCCCCGTGGAAAAGGCCGCCATGGAAGGCCGCACCATCGTGCAGTGGGACAAGAATGATTTGGACGCGCTCGGTTTCGTGCGCGTCGACATCTTGGGCCTCGGCATGCTCACGGCGCTGCGAAAATGTTTTACGATTATCCGCGAAAAGAAGGGAATCGAGCTGACTCTCGCCGGCATTCAAGGGCGAGACAAGCGCGTCTACGATCAAATTTGCGAGGCTGATACCGTCGGCGTGTTTCAGATCGAGTCCCGCGCTCAGATGAGCATGCTGCCTCGCTTAAAGCCGCAGAAGTTCTACGACTTGGTCATCGAGATTTCTCTGGTGCGGCCGGGCCCGATTCAAGGGGACATGGTCCATCCTTACCTAAGGCGAAGGCAGGGACTCGAGAAGATCGAGTACCCTCACCCCGATCTAAAAGAGATTTTGCACAAAACGTGTGGGGTACCGATTTTTCAGGAACAGATCATGAAGATCGCCATGGTAGTGGCGGGATTTTCCGGCGGCGAAGCCGACGAAATGCGGCGGGCCATGGGCATTTGGCGGCGAGACGGCAAGAATCATCTGGTGCGCATGGGCGATAAGTTTAGAAAGGGGCTCGTCGCCAAGGGCATCCCGCAGGAGTTCGCCGAGCGGATTTATTCTCAGATCGAGGGCTTCGCCGAGTACGGTTTTCCTGAGTCCCACGCGGCTTCCTTTGCGGTACTCGCTTATGGGAGCGCTTATCTCAAGCACTACCACCCCGATGCCTTTTTAGTGGCGCTCATGAACTCCCAGCCCATGGGATTTTACGGCACGCATACGCTCGTCCACGATGGCCAGCGCCATGGGGTGAAGGCGCTCCCTGTGGACGTCAATAAGTCGAACTGGGACAACGAGCTCGAAGCGCCGAACGAAGTGCGTTTTGGTTTTAGAGAAGTGTGCGGGCTTTCGGAAAAGGTTGGGCGCGCGGTGGACGAGGGCAAGCCCTACCAGTCTCTCGTCGATCTGACGGAACGAGTCCCTCTCTGCCGACGGGATCTCTTTCGCCTGGCTGCGGCCAATGCTTTCGATAGCCTTGGTCTTGATCGCCGTCAGGCTTTTTGGGAGATTCAAGGGTTACTCCTCAAAGAGCCGGAGTTCTTTGCGCCTTCCGAGGGAGAGACCGTTTTGAAAAAGGAAGAAGGCTGGGAGCGGATCGTGCGCGACTACGAGGCGCAAGGCATCTCGCTCTTCTCGCACCCCATGGCTTACCTGCGAAGAGAAGGACAGCTTACGGGACACCCCGCCTCACGCGAGCTGAAAGACTTGCCTCACAAGAAGCGGGTGCGGGTCGCGGGTCTGGTCATCGCGCGGCAGATGCCGCCGAACGCTTCCGGCGTTCTGTTCATTTCCTTGGAAGACGAGTTCGGCTTCATCAACCTCGTCATCTGGAACGACACTTACCAGAAGTACAAAGAGACGCTCATCACCCAATCGTTTCTCGTATGCGAGGGCCACGTCGAAAAAACCGAGGGTGGCAAAGTCATCCACGTCATCGTAAGCAGCGCAAAATCCTTGATAGTAGGCCCCCGCCTAACCTCCCACGACTGGGGATAAAAGGGGTCAG
>JAYUGC010000143.1:0-25703 GCA_043767805.1 Pseudomonadota bacterium
TATCTCAATAAAGCCATCTTCGAGCTCTACTGCTCCACGCTCACTCAGCGGCGCATGGCTCGCGTACTAAGAATCAGTCGCACGACGGTGGTAAAGAAGTTCCTCTTTCTCGCGCTAAGGGCACGGTCCGCGCAAGAGGCGTGGCTTCGTACCCAGAGGTTTCTCCATTTAGAGTTCGATGAGATGGAAAGTTTCGAGCACACTCGACTAAAGCCCGTGAGCGTTGCCCTCGCCGTTGAGACGGGATCTCGTAAAATCGTCGACATCCAGGTGGGGGAGATGCCCTATAAGGGGCGGCTCGCGCGGCTTGCGTTTCGAAAGTACGGACCGAGAGAGGATCATCGGCCACAGATCCGTAGAAGGGTGCTGAAGCGACTAAGTGAGGCCACCACTCTCACCACCGATGAGCACCCAAGCTACGGCCCTGTGATTCGAAACCTTCTGCCTCGTACCACCCACATCGCTGTTCCCAGTGCGTCTAAAACCTTTCGGCCTGAAGGCTCCAGAAGAAATCCCGATGACCCGATGTTTGCTATAAACCACGTGTCCGCGAAACTTCGAGCCGACCTTAGCCGCCTACTGAGAAAAATCTGGGTCACCACTAAACGCGTCAACCGCCTCCAAGCCCACCTCGACCTATACCTCGCCTACCACAACGGCTTAGCTCTCAACTGACACGGCTTCCCCCTCCCGAGAAAGACACAAAACCCACACTCAAGTGAGCCAGGTATTTAACTCATCGTCCCAATACAGACCGAAAACCCGAGGGTACTTTAGGCCCGGCTCAAAATGGGGGACCTAAAAATGATCCGATTTACGTGGGTTGTACTGTTCGCACTGAGGGGGCTCAACGCTTTCGCGTCTCCGGAGGCCCCAGGCTTCATTTTCTTCGGCGACTGGGGCCAGGGAAACCGGCACCAAAAAGCAGTGGCTGCCGGCATCGGCGAGTATTGCCGCCACGAGACGTGCGATTTCATCACGGCTCTCGGCGACAACTTCTATCCCTCGGGGGTCAAGTCCACCACCGACTCCCAGTGGAAGACCAAGTTCCATGACGTTTACGATTTTCTCCGCCTCCGTTTCTACGTGGCTCTCGGCAATCACGATTACAGCGGCAGTATCCAAGCTCAAATGGACTACAGCCGAGTGAGCGGACTTTGGGCGATGCCTACGGCCTATTACGAGTTCATTCACGGCGACATTCACTTCTTCGTCATCGACACCAACGCGTTCGATGCGCGCCAAGCCACCTGGCTCAAGCAAAAGATCGCCGCGTCGCGCTCGCCCTGGAAAGTCGTCTACGGCCATCACCCCTTGTTCTCGACGGGCTGGCATGGCGATACCAAGAGTTTGGGAAAGGACTTGCTTCCTCTTTTGCGCGGACGCGTCGATTTTTACCTGGCCGGTCACGACCATCATAAGGAAGCGCTGGCGCCGGACTCCGGGGTTAATTTTTTCATCAGTGGCGCCGCGGCGGAAACCCGCGCGGCCAAGGGCGGTAGCCGCACCCTTTTCAAATCGGCCACGCTCGGATTCGCGCATTTCGAGCTGAAGGGGCAGACGGTACGCGTCCGGTTTTTGGATCAAACGGGAAAAGTCGAATGGGAAAAGCTCGTCACCAAAGCGAGGGCCCCCGGCCGACTCCCCGTTTTTCCTTGAAAACTCGGTACGCCTCCAGGAAAGTGGAGGCTGGGTGATTTCGTGGAGTCGGTCGATTCCCCGAGAGTAAACCTCCAGAGCTTTTTCAGAGTCTTAATTCTCGAAAGAGACAGAAAGGAACCGCAAATGACTTCGTTTGAATCCAGCGCTCCTACGGAGCGCAAATCCGCATTAACCGCTTTAGCTTCAGAGACCCGAAGACACGTGAAAAGATCACACCATCAAGAACCGGCGCCCGCTATTTCAGAATATTTCGGAGAGCTCACCTTCGGTCTAGGCCAGATGCGCGAGCGGCTTCCCCACTCCGCTTATCAGGATCTCCTGAAAGCCCTCGATCAGGGCAAGAAGCTCAGTAAGGAGTCCGCCGACGCGATCGCTCAAGTCGTCAAGGAATGGGCGGTCACCAAAGGCGCGACTCACTTCTGCCACTGGTTTCAGCCCATGACGGGACTGACAGCGGAAAAGCACGACTCTTTCATTTCCATTCAGCACTCCAACCACTCGGAGCTGAAAGTGGTGGAGCGTTTCTCCGGCAGCATGCTCATTCAGGGCGAGCCCGATGCCTCGAGCTTTCCGAGCGGCGGCATGCGCTCCACCTTTGAAGCGCGCGGTTACACGGCTTGGGATCCCTCGAGCCCCATCTTTTTGATCGAAGGCCCCACGGGACGCACGCTCTGCATCCCGACAGTGTTCTTCGGCTTCCACGGGCAGGCGCTCGACTTGAAGACGCCGCTCTTGCGGTCCATCCAGGCCCTCTCTTCCACCGTCTGCGGCTTCTTGAAAGTGCTCGGCGATGTGGACGTGAAGCGGGTCGTTTCGACCTTGGGCTGCGAGCAGGAATACTTTCTCATCGACAAGCGTTTCGTGGCCCTTCGCCCCGACTTGCTGCTCTCGGGCCGCACGCTCCTCGGCGCTTCGTCGCCCCGGCATCAGCAGCTCGAAGATCATTACTTCGGCGCGATCCCGGAGCGCGTGAAAGCGTTCATGGAAGACGCGGAAACCGAACTCTATAAGCTCGGTATCCCGGTGAAAACCCGCCACAACGAAGTGGCGCCGAGCCAGTTCGAGCTCGCCCCGATTTTCGAGGACGCGGGCATCGCGGCCGACCACAACACGCTTCTCATGGAGACCTTGAAACGGGTCGCCCTCCGCCACGGCCTCGTGTGCCTCACACACGAAAAACCGTTCGCGGGCATCAACGGCAACGGCAAGCATTGCAACTGGAGCATGTCGAACGACAAGGGCGAGAATCTGCTCGATCCCGGCAACACGCCCCACCAGAACTTGCGCTTTCTCGCGGTTATGGCAGTGGTGATGAAGGCGGTCAACGATCACGCGGACGCGCTTCGAGCGGCCATTGCGTCTCCCGGAAACGATCACCGCTTGGGCGGCAACGAAGCGCCGCCCGCGATCATCTCCATCTTCCTGGGCTCGCTTCTTTCCAAGATCTGCGACGACATCGAAGCGGGTAAAGCCTCCAGCGCGACGGAATCTCAGATTCTCGAGCTCGGCGTTGGCCATATTCCGAATATTTCCCGCGATTACACCGACCGTAACCGGACGAGCCCCTTTGCCTTTACCGGCAATAAGTTCGAGTTCCGCGCGGTGGGCGGCTCGGCGAACGTCGCGGTTCCCGTTGCCACGCTGAACGCGGCGGTGGCGAACGTGATGATGGACGCGACGGAGCGATTGAAAGAGCTGCTCGGCAAAAAAGGCCGGGACGAAGCGGTCATGGAGCTCATCCGGGAATACGTTAAGGCGTCCCGCGCGGTGCGCTTTGAAGGAAACAATTATTCGCAAGAGTGGCAGAACGAGGCCAAGAAGCGCGGGCTTCCCGTCTTGAACTCCACGGCGGAAGCCTTGCAGGTGCTCAACCAGCCGAAGTCGGTGGAGTTCCTGCAGCGAACGAAGGTCTTGTCGAAAGACGAGATCCATTCCCGCTTCCACGTCGGGGTCGAGCGTTACAACAAGACGCTTCTCATCGAGCATCACACGCTGGCCGAGCTGGTCACGACTCACGTCGTACCGGCGGTGGAAGCGCAGCTCCGTCAGAGCGCCTCGACCCTCGCGGCTCTGACCACGCCGTCCGCCAAGACCGCCATGCAAAAACGCATAGGCGCTCTCGAGACGACGTTCGCGGCGATTCTGAGCCAGCAAGACAACCTGAAAGCCGTGCTCGATAAAGTCGCGACTCTGACGGATGAGACGGAAGCCATGAAGTTTATCGCGAGCGACGTCACGCCCGCCGCGCTCAAAGTGCGGCACGCGGCGGACGCGGCGGAGACTCAAGTCTCCGACGATCTCTGGCCGCTGCCGAAGTACCGCGAGATGCTCTTCGCTTTCGCGCTCTCGTAATATTCAAGTGAAGCGGGGTCGGCGGAAACGCCGGCCCCGTTTTTTATGCTCCGGCAGTATTTGAACGTAATTCCAAACGCTTGACTCGGTAACTTCAAGTAGACTCAAGGCAGGGTAAGGCCACTCCGATAAGTCTTTCGTGGTTCTCCTCATTCTAGAAAACCAGACCGGAGTGCGAAGCTCCCTGGGTCAGATGCTCAAAAAGCATCACGAAGTTTTGCTCTGTGACGACGCGGCCAGCGCACTCATCCTGCTTTCGAATCGCACCATAGACTTCGTCATTGCCGAGCCGTTAGAGAGCCTTGAGTTCATCCGCAAAGCTCAGGAAGTCTCCCCGAAAACGTCCGTGCTTTTGATGGCGCCGCACCAAGCGGCCGATCAGGCGAACGTGCTCGAAAGACTTCTAGTTTTGGCGCCGAGCTCTCCACCCCAGACCGAGACTCCCGGTGACCTGAACGCGACTCTCGAAGCTCTCGAGTACCGCATCCTTCAGGAAACCCTCGCGGTTCACCATTACAATCAAGTCAAAGCGGCCGAAGCGCTGGGTATTACTCGTGGCGCCCTTCAGTACAAGATGAAGAAGTACCATCTTGCCGACGAAGACAAGAAAGCCGCCTAACTCTCCCTCTCGAAATTTTCACGCGACTTTGGTTTAAGCGCCGTGCTAAGCCATTCGCCATGAAAATGAAAGCTATGTTAGCCAACAAGCCCGGCCCCGCCGATGTGTTTCAGCTCACCGAAGTCCAGGTTCCCGAAATTCGTCCGGGACACCTTCTGATTCAGGTCAAAGCGACCAGCGTGAACCCCATCGACATGAAGGTCCGTTCGAAGGAATTGCCCTTTTCCCCTCCGTTTCCGGCCATTCTCCACGGAGATTTTGCGGGCATCGTGACCGAAGTTGGACCCAACGTCTCGGGCTTCAAGACGGGCGACAAAGTGTATGGCTGCGGCGGTGGAATCAAGGGAACCGTTGGCGGCGCCTTGGCCGAGTACCTTCTCGTGGACGCATCGCTAACCTCTCCCATGCCGACGACTTTGAATTTCGCCGAAGCCGCGGCCCTTCCTTTGGTCGCCATCACTTCGTGGGAGGCGCTTCTCGACAAGCTTCAGCTCAAATCCGGCGAGACGATTCTCGTGCACGGAGGCGTGGGCGGCGTGGGCCACATCGCGGCCCAACTCGCAAAGCACGTGGGCGCCATCGTGCACACCACGGTCTCGAGTGACGGCGACGCCGAATTGTCGAAAACTCTCGGCGCCGACTTTCCGATCAATTACAAAACGACTCAGGTCGCCGACTACGTGACGAAGTACACGAACGGCCGCGGCTTCGATAAGATCTTCGACACCGTGGGCGGACCAAACCTCGCCAACTCCTTCCGGGCCGCGCGGTTAAACGGCTCCATCGCCTGCATCGCGACCGGCGGGGATCACAATCTGAATACCATGTACGGCAAAGGCATCAACCTCATGTCCGTCTTGATGCTCATTCCGCTCATGACGGGCGAGAACCGCGCGCACTACGGCAAGATTCTCTTCGAAACGAAGCTTCTCGTGGACGCCGGCATCATTAAGCCCCTCGTCCATCCGGAAGTCTTCGACTGGAAAGACATCGCGAAAGCCCATGCGCTCATCGAGAGCGGCAAGCAAACGGGCAAGATCGCGGTCACCGTCAGCAATTAAGCCGTATAGCGGTTAAAGAGAATGTCCTTGAAGCGCTTCGCGAGAAGCATTTTGGACGATCGCTGCGTGGTGCGGGGAAAGAGCCGGTAGAGCCTTAGTATCAGCCGGCCATTCCACGTGGGGAAGATTTCGTCCTGCCCGCGGGAGAGCGCTTCCAAAACCTCGTCGACGACGCCCTGCGGTTTCGCGACGGCCCATCTCAGCCAATCGGGGAAATTGAGTCCCTGCTCGGCGCCGATCATGGGCGTGTCCACGAAACCGGGCGCGACGAGAACGAGCCGCGTATTCGAGCACTCGAGCCGCAACTCTTCGCGCACGGCGCGGGTGAAACCAACGACCGCGTGCTTGGTGGCGCTATAAAGAGAAAGATAAGGTGCCGGTAAAAATCCCGCGACGGAAGCGATGTTCACGATGGCGCCGCCGCCCATGGCTTCCATATGGCTTAGGGCGGCTTGGGTGCCGTTCAAGACGCCGTTCAAGTTCACGTCGACTATTTTCTTAATGGCGCCCGCTTCCATCTTGCGAAAGCCACCGCGAATGCCGACGCCGGCGTTATTGAAAAAGAGCTCGATGCGGCGCCGTTCCGCCAGGATGGCGTCCAAAGCTTTTTTGATTTGCGCGGGCTTGGTGACGTCGACTTCGGCCGTGTGCAGGCTCCACCCCTGAACCTTGGCCTCGGCTTCAAGCTGAGCGAGCCCTTCCGGATTCAGATCCCAAGCCCAGACTTCGGCACCTCGTCGGCAGAGGGACTCACAAAAGAGCCGTCCGAGGCCGCCCGCGGCCCCCGTGATCACGGCGACCTTGCCATCGAATCTTGCGGTCATAAAAATTCCTCTTGCAGCCAGCGGGCGCCTTGCTCGTCGACTACGAGAATTTCCTCGAACTTGGCGCCAAACTCTTTTCCGCCGATATGAGGCTCGACGGCCCAGAGGCCCATGAGCCCACCCTCATGAAAGCGGGCGAGCAACTGACCGAAGAGCCCCCGCGAAGCGAGCGACCAGTAACTCTGCCAGCCGAAATGGAGCATCTTCAGCGGTGCCGCCTTCGAAGTCACCCGGGGCACGCGGTGACCCAGGACTTCGAACGGGTAACGCTGGTGAATATTGTCGTAGCCGCCGGCCCGTAGGCGCTCATCGACCCTGGCCCAGATCTCGCCGCCCGAAGAGGCGCTCTCGAACATTCCCGGCAAATCGTTCCGAAGGGACCGCAACCAGACGCGCGCCGACTCTAAATCAGCGTTCGGCCCAAGACTCGTCGTATAGCCGATGTCGCAGGTAAAACCGTCGACGATGGGTGCGACGTCCAAAATGAAAATCTCTCCGGGCTGCAGCCGCCGGCTCGACGGCTGATAGGCGGCGTAGGAGCGGATGCCGCGAAAGCGAGTGCGCGGGCCGAACCAAGCAAAGGGGTGATGAAAAAAAGCGCTGACCCCGTGATCGCGCAAGTAGGTGCCGAGAGTTTCGGCGGCTTGGACTTCGGTCCACCCTTCCCCGACGAGACTTGCCACCTCACGCGTGGCTTGGCGGGCCAGAGTTTGCGCCCTGGCATAACCCGCGAGCTCTTCCTCGGTGGGCGCGGCCTCGACGGACGGAGACAGACGGTTTATCATGGGCAGCGAGCCCAAGCGAGACAGCCGACCCATCCATTTCGCCGCCGACATCATGCTTTACCTTCGAAAAAACGCTCCAAGGCTTCGTTCACGTCCGCCGCCCGTTCCCGGTGCACCCAGTGATTGCCTTGAATCACCCGGGACGTGGGATGAGCGGTATAAGGAGTCAGCTCGTTCCACTCAGGAGGCAGAAGAAAGGCGTCTTCCGATCCCCAAAGCACCAGCACCGGTGCTTCGAGCTTAGTCGTTTGCCGCCGTCCCAGCCAAGGAAACTCGCGCGCGAACGCCCGGTAATGGGGCAACGACCCATCCATGAGCCCTTCGATCTCGGGCCGATCCGCGACGGGCAATTGACCGATGGTGTGAGCGAGACGCAAACAAGACTCCGGGAAACGACGCGCTAAAAATTCAGGCAGGCGCGGGATCTGAAACGCGTAAATATACCAGGATTTCATCAGCTGCTTGACTCGTGTCCGGCGCCGAAACATCTGCACGAGAGAAAGCCCGTTCACAATCGCCATGCCTTTCAGCCGATCGCCCAAAAGCGGGGCGAGATTCCAAGCCGCCACGGCGCCGAGATCGTGGCCCACGAGCCGTATCTCTCTTTTCCCGGACGGGTCCACGGCTTTCAAAATCTGAAGCAGGTCGAGTGTCGTCGATCCTTCGCGGTAGCGGTCGAGCGTGGGTGCCGCTTCCGACGAGCCCGCGCCGCGCGCGAAGGGCGCGATGACCTGGTGGCGATCGGAAAAATAGGTCAGCTGCCGGTCCCAGCTGGATGGCGTATCGGGAAAGCCGTGCAGGAAACAAAGAATGGGCGCGGTTTTCGTCGGGGCGTCGCCTTCAAGCCACCCCGTCTCCAGTCCCCGCAACCGCAAGGACTTGGTCTTCATGCTACCTTCTTCTTTCGGCGGGCCGGAAGATCGGGCACGTAAACGGGAGCGAGATTGGGCTCCGGGAACGGAAAGCTCAAGACGCCGAGCTCGGAGGCCGCCTTGCGCGCCAAGCGATGATGGCGCGGGTTCAAAACAAGACTAATGAACGGCGCCGAGACGAAAAGTTTTTTCAAGAGCTCGGCGTAAGACACGGTCTTAAACAGCGGCAAGCAGCTCGTGATGACTTCGAAGAACGGGTGCTTGTTTCTGAGCCGGCCCACCTCTAGGACTTTGGTCATCTCGGCCAAAACCCAAGCGGTGGTCAAAGCCTGCGCGCGGAGTGAGTCCGTCTTGCGCCGGATCTTTTGCGTGATGGAGCCCGGCTGGCTGTAGATGAGATCGAGCATCAGGAAAGCGTAATTGCGGTGCCGGGCTTCCTCTTCGAGATGGCGCCGATGGATCGAATAGAAAAGCGGCTCGATGGATTTCTCGTGGGCCCGCAGGTGCCGGTACACCTCGACGGAAACTTCCTCGGTCGCGGCCACGATCCACCAGAAAGCGAAGCCGCCTTTTCTGGCGTTATCCTGAGTCGCCTTGATGAGGTGCGAGCCGAAGATCTTTGGCAGAATCTGATCGAGGGCGTCTTTCGGAACCCCCGTCGATTCACAAAATTTATCGATGTAGCGCGCGAAGGTCGCCGAGTGCTTGCTCTCTTCTTCGAAAAACAAATCTCCCAGGGCGAGCATCTCCGGATTCACCGGACGGACTCTGAGGCATTGTTCCCAAGCCACGTCCCGAAGCTTCAAGATGGCGTCTTCCATCTCGCCGATGGTGGCGTTCAAAAGCAGACCCAAAAGCTGGGAGAGCGCGAGGCGCTGTTCGGCGGAGGCGCCCGGGAAAACCACGGCGTCCCGATCCAAAGGCACCAAATACCGCGACGTATCAACCGGAGTTTTCCAGTCAATGTCTTTCTCGATGTCCCACCGGTGCTTTAACTGGCTTCGAATCTGAGCACGAAGGACTGCGTCATTTAGGGGATTCCAGGCCCGCATCTACTTCCATTGTACTTAAGCGGACGCGGCGTGGGTAGCGCAACGCATCCATTAAGATTCGTCCCCTTAAGTACCGAAGAGAAGAGTGGAGAATCCTTAAGGAACTATCAGAAACGACCCATGGCGAGACGGCACGACATTCGGCCCCTTTCTTGGATCCGCATCACGGTGGCCTGCTTTGGCGGGATCTCCGCTGTCTGCGCCGTGGTCATCTATTTCTGGCTGTCCGGCCTCGGCGTGTTCAGCGTTTCCGAATCGCAGATGGATTTGATCACCAAGCAACCGCACGCGGACAATAGCCTCGTCTTCGATCGCGACGGCAATAAGATCGGTGAGTTCTTCACGCAGTACCACCACTTCGTCGCCTACCAAGATATTCCCAAGCCCCTCGTGCAGGCGATCCTCGCCGTCGAGGATCGCAGCTTCTTCCGGCACAAAGGCTTCGACCCTCGCGGCATAGTGCGCGCTTTTTTCGTTTCCATGCGGGACAAAAGCTATTCCCAGGGCGCGAGCACTTTGACTCAGCAGCTCGTCCGCCATTTTCTTTTGACCAAGGAAAAAAGCATCAACCGCAAGGTGCAGGAAGTTTTCCTCGCCTATCAGCTGGAGAAACGGCTCAGCAAAGAGAGAATTCTCGAGCTCTACGTGAATCGATTCTTTCTCGGAAACGGCGCCTACGGGGTGGGAGCCGCGGCCGAGCGCTACTTCGGCAAACCGCTCTCGCAATTGCACCTCGCGGAAATCGCGCTCATCGCGGGACTCTTTCAATCCCCTTCGGCTTACAACCCGATGCGCTCACCGCAAAAGGCCGTCACCCGCCAGCACGTGGTTTTGCAAGCAATGGTGGACGCGAATTACGTGGAGGCGGGAGTGGCGACCCAAGCCCTGCTCTATCCCTTGAACTTCAGAGCGTACCAGCCTCTCAATACGCAAATCGCGCCGTACTTCATCGACCACATCAGTCAGGAAGCGAAAACGCTTCTGGAGAACAAGATGAAGGTGGAAGGCCAAGGCCTGCGCATTCACACCACGCTCGATCCCAAAATGCAGACCCTCGGCGAAAAAGCACTGAAAGCGGCGCCCGAGCTCTGGGAAAAATCCGCCTCAGAAAAACGCAAAGGCGCGCCCGTTCGGTTTTCCGCCTCCGCTCTCGAAGCGGCCATGGTGGTCGTCGATCCCAAGTCGGGAGAAGTCCTCGCCATGCTCGGCGGCCGGGACTACGGCAAGTCTCAGTTCAACCGCGTGACCGCCGCCGCCCGCTCTCCGGGCTCAACCTTCAAGCCGGTCGTCTACTCCCTGGCGCTGCAAAACGGCTGGAACTGGAACGCGATTCACTACATCGAGCCCATTACGGTGAAAGACTACCGCCCTCGCAACTTCGCTTCCGATTACGGCTCGGAGACAACGCTCTTTCGCGCCTTCTATAAGTCTCTCAATACCGCGGCGGTGGAGCTCGTAGGGGATCTCGGAGTCACGCGCCTTTTGCAACACGCGAAGCTGATGGGCGTGACCTCGACGCTGAAAGCGGAAGTCGGAACGGCGCTCGGCGGTTCCGAAGTCACCATGCTCGATCTCGCCCGGGTCTATGGCACTCTCGCCAATGAAGGCGTGCGCATGGACACGACCACCATCACTCGCATCGAAGACCGCGAAGGCAATACGCTTTACCAGGCGCCCCCGGCGGACTCCCGTGGAACGCGCGCGCTCACTCCGCAATCCGCTTTTCTGATGACCGAAGGGTTGAGAGCGGTCTTGATTCACGGAACGGCCGCTCAAGCCCGCGATCTCTCGGCGGTCGCCGTCGGCAAAACAGGAACCTCGAACCAGGCGAAGGACAACTGGTTCGCGGGTTACACCTCGAACTTGGTTTGCGTGGTTTGGGTCGGCACCGACGGCAACGAAGCGCTCCCGAACGAAGCGATGGGAAGCACCCTCGCACTCCCCCTCTGGCAGATGTTCATCAAGGACTCTCTCGCCATTCGGCGGCCCGAGCCTTTCAATCGGCCGGCCGGCATCACCGAAGCTCAGGTGCATCCCCTCTATGGCAACCGGCTCGAGCACGGCGGCATGACGATGTACTTTCAAACGGGACGCGAGCCACAGCTTCGTGGCCCGAGTGCGCTCGAAATCGTGACCGAGCGGGGCGGCTTTCGGAGGGTCTTCGAATGAAGCGCCTCCTCTTGGTCTTCCTTTTTTCGTGGATAGCGCAAGGCGCGAGCCTTTGCCCTTGGATCACCGGCACCCTCGCTCCCAACTACCGGGACCTGATTAAACGCCAGCCGAACCGCGTAGAGCTTCTCAATCGTGAGGCCGTGCGCCAAGTGCTCCGGCTCCGCCCCTCCGACTGCGGGCGGGAAAGCGGCGAGACCAAAGCGCAAGAAGCGTTTCGAGTCGCGGTCGAAGCGCACTCCGGAAAGATCGGCGCCATCCTGCCTTTGACCGGAAGAGACGCGGCTAAGGGCCGGGCGATGCGAAAAGGAATGGAGACCGCCATGGGCGCGGCGCTTGCGGGTCGCCTCATCGTGAAGGACTCGGCCTCGAGCCCTTGGGTCGCGGAAAGGCAGCTCGCCGAGCTGCTCTTTAAGGACAATGTCGCCATCGTGCTCGCGGGGGGCAGCCGCACCGAGCTCGATCGGCTCGTGCCCTGGGCGGACGGGCTCCTGATGCCGCTACTCATCTTGAGCTCGGATAAAGTTTCCTTGGACGGCGCGCGATTCGCGTTCCGGGTTTTCCCGAGTGAAAAACGCCTCGGCATGGCGCTCGCGGCCGCCGCCCAGCAACGAGGCTTGAAACGGCTCGCCGTACTTCGGCCGGATGAAGGCCAGTCGGACCGGCTCATCAAACACTTTCAAGACGAGGCAAAAAAACGAGGCCTCGAGATTAGGCCCGCCGTGTTTTACCGCTCGGGCGATGCGGCCTCTCTCGACCAGGCGGTGAGAACACTCTACCAAATCGATTCGAAGGCGCGCGCCGAGGAGTTCGACAAGATGAGAGAGGACGGAGAGAAAAAGGCCAAGGAACGAGGGCTCGCTTTCGATCCTCGAACCGTTTTCTTAAAACCGGTCATTGAAGTGGACGGCATTCTCGTTCCCGATCATTTTCGCACGCTTCGCCATTTGACGAAGATTCTCGCTTATCACGGTGTACCCCGGACCCCTCTCTTCGGCTCACAAAGCTGGAGGAGCTCGGCGCTTCTCGAGCCGCCGGATCCGATGCTGACCGGCTCGGTCTTTGCCGACTTCATGGGCTCTTACGACGCCCTACCGGAAGGCATTCGCGTGCCCGGGGACGGTTTCTTCGCGGAGCCGAGCCAGGCGACTGATGCCGATTTCGGCGCCGTGGGCTTTCGCGCGGCCCGCATCGCAGATTCCGCGATTACTTCAGGCGAAACGCGCCGCAAGCTTCCCGAGACGCTCTCTCGTTTAAGCGATCTCGACTCCGGCCTCTACGGCATGGGAGCGGTATTTAACGACTCTCACGAAACCCGCTGGCCCGTCTTCCTTTTCACCATCGGCACTGACAAGCTCGAAGTCATGCCGATGCTAATGCCCTAAAAGGGCCCAGGGCCTTTTAGAGGACGCGGGCTACTAGCTCCACTGCGAAGCGGACGCCGAAGCCTGTCGTGTCGCTTCCGACGTGGGCCAAGCCGCCTTCGCTTTCCATCGCCGAAAGATCCACGTGCACGT
Source organism: Pseudomonadota bacterium (assembly GCA_043767805.1). GTDB lineage: Bacteria > Bdellovibrionota > FAC87 > UBA2466 > UBA2466 > CAZZHG01. The sequence goes on from JAYUGC010000143.1 coordinate 12,914, forward strand.
ACGGCACCTTCTTATCGACGAATTGGCGCAGGAAGTAGCTCGCCTCGATATGGTCGCAGCCTCCCTTCAGGCGGCACTGCTTGATGTCGGCGATGGACGACTTCAAGCAACGGCCGTAATCCGGGTCGTTGGGAAACGGCCAAACCCGCTCGCCGCTATCCCGGCCCGCTTCGCGAACGAGGGGCAAAAGCGATTTGCGATTCGAATAAGCCCCACAGTAATTCGTCCCGATCGCGCGGATGCACGAGCCAGTAAGCGTCGCGAAATCCATCATGAAGTCGGGCTTGTCCTGGCAAGCCAGCGCCAGCGTGTCGGCGAGCACCATGCGGCCTTCGGCATCCGTGTCGATGACCTCGATGCTTTTGCCCGCGAGCGTCGTCACAACGTCGTTCGGCCGATAAGAGTTCGCGGTCAGCTGATTGTCGGTGATGGCAAGATACGCGGAAGCGGCGTAGGGCGCTTTCGTTTTCACCGCGTGGAGCACCAGCGCGAGAGCCACGGCGGAACCCGCCATGTCGCCGTGCATGCCGAACATATAAGCGCCAGTCTTTAACTGCGCGCCGCCCGTATCGAAGGTGATGCCTTTACCGACGAACGCGACCTTCTTCGCGGCCTCTTTCTGCTCGTAGTGGATTTTCAAGATCCCGGACTTTCCGTTGGCCCCTTGAGCGACCGCACAGAAAGCGCCAGCGCCCATTTGCTTCAAAGTCTCGAAATCGAGGAACTCCGTTTTGAGCCCGGCGTCCGTCGCGAGCTCGGTGGCAAGCGCCACATAGCGATCTGTCGTCAAATCGTTGCCCGCCATGGTCGCGAGACGGCGCACGAGGTTCGTGCCTTCGGTAAGCGCCCAAGCTTTTTGTCCGGCGGCCTTCGCCGCGTCCTTCTCGGCGCCTTTCACCCAAACGCTCATCGCCGCGGCCTTCTTCTTTTTTCCGGGCTCGGCTTTGCGGTACCGCGGCCCCTCATACACGGCGGCCGCCATCGCCGAGACGAAAGCGTCGGCCCACGGCGTGCCGCTCACCTGACGTAAATCGACGAGAACGTGCTTACCCTTCGTGGCCCGAACCGCCCCGAGCGTACGCCGAGCCGTTTCCAGCCGTCGAAAGGAAGAGGCGCTCGAGGAAACCACGCGGATGACGAGCCTAAGCTCGGGACCGACGTCGAAAGCAAGCCGCCAGCCCATCCCGGGTTTCGGCAAGTGGCGCGCCGCAAATTCCAGCGCGGTCTTACGAAGATTGGCCGGCAGCCCTTTCAGAGCCCCACTCAGGCCCTCCTTCTTGACGACGGCGGCGTCGAGCACGACGACGAGACCGTCCGTGTCTTTAAGCTCGTTCTTGCCTTCGCCTTCAAAAACTCGGTACGGATTCATAGCGGTTCCCCTTCTTTAAGTAGCGGACTCTAATGCCCCGGACGGATGGCGGCAAGCCGCGTGCCGGTCTCGACTTAAGGCGAAAATTTTTCTAAAATCAGGGACTTTATGGATGAGCTCTCAATCATCGTCCCCGTGCGTGGCGCGACGCTCGCTTTTCGCAGGTCGCTCGAAGCGCTTGCCGCGCTGGAGCCCCCGCCGCTCGAAATCATCGTCGTCAATGAGGGGCCGGATCCGCTGGTCCGCGAACTTTGCCGGCGCCTTCCCGTGCGCCACCTCGAAGCCGAGCTTTCGCCGGGCAATGAGCCCGGCCGCAATTTAGGCGCCGTTCACGCGGGCGGAGAGCTTCTCCTCTTTCTCGAGCCGGAAACGGTCGTCTCCAGCGATCTCGTCTTCCAAATCGAGGCGTCTTTCGAGGACAATCCGCATCTTTCCGCCCTCGTCGGGTCGTTTGATGCCTCGCCCTCGGACCAGGGCTTCTTTTCTCAGTTCGAAAGTCTGAGTCTCTTTTTTGCCCATCAAAACGCCGGGCGAAGCACCGATCGGTTTTCGACGGCGTTCGGGGTCATCCGGCGCGAGGTTTTCTTCGTGCTGGGCGGCTTCGACCGCGTCACGAACCCCGGCCTCGAGCTGGGAAGGCGACTGAAAGCACGGGGCTTTGAGATCGAGCTGCGATCCGATCTTCACGCGAACAGCCTCAAGCTTTGGAACTTCGCCGAGGCCCTCCAGGCCAGTGTCTTTCAACGCGGGATACCATCCGCGGATCTGCTCTGGCGCTACCCCGCGCGCTTACGCTCTCTCGACGTCAAAGCCAGAGACTTAGCCGCGAGGGCGCTAGCCCTCTTGGTTTTGCCGCTCCTCGTTGTTGGCTTTCGCGGGACTGGGCTAAACTGGGTAGCACTTTCTGTGACGCCACTCTGGATCGCCTTGAACTGGCCCTTGTACTCTTTTTTCCTGCGGCGCCGCGGGCCCCGCTTTTTGGGCGCGGCCGTTGCGTGGCATTGGCTGACCACTTTCCTGGAAACCGCGGGCTTTTGCTTTGGCACCGCACGCGCCTGGGCGGCGGGGGCCCCGTCTCGCGAAACCTATTTGCACGAGGTATCCGTCTGAGCGCGCCGCTGCCGTTGGTCTCGGTCGTCATTCCAGTCCACTCCGCCCAAGAGGGCCTCGGGCCCTGTTTGGAGGCGCTTCGCCTTCAAACGTACCCTTTCGACGCCATCGAGATCATCGTGGTCGACAATCTCCCGGCGACTCGAAATAGCCATGACGCCCGCAACGCGGGCGCGGGCCGCGCGCGAGGAGAAATACTCGCCTTCACCAACGCCGACTGCCGCCCGGAGCCCGAGTGGATCCAAAAAGGCGTGGCCCATCTGCTTCACACGCCGGACTGCGGCCTCGTCGCGGGGAAAATAGAAGTGGGATTCGCCGATCCCACTCACCCCACCGCGCCCGAGCTCTACGATCGGTATGCGGGCTTCCAACAAGCGGAGCAGCTGAAACGGCAGCACTTCGGCGTGACCGCGAATCTCTTCACCTTCCGTTCGGTATTTGAGACCGTCGGCCCCTTCCGCCCCGACCTCGGACCGAGCGCCGACGTGGAATGGGGTCAGAGAGTTTTTGCGGCAGGCTACCGCCAAGTGTTCGCAGCCGCCGCGCTCGTGCATCACCAAGCCCGGAAATCTCTGCCGGAGCTCATCGCGCGTTGCCGTCTGAAAGGCCAGCGGCTAAGACTGGCCATGTCGGGCCCTAAACGTCTGCATCCCCTCAAAGAGTTCGGTACGTCAAAAATGATCCAAGTGTTTGCCATCGCCTGCTTGCTTCGTTTCGTGGAATGGGCCGAGTGGGGCCGCGGTCATCTGAGAGCGAGTCCCGCCCGATGAGCGAGCTTCGCCTGCAAAAATGGCTTTCGAGCCTGGGCGTCGCTTCCCGGCGCGAGGCCGAGCGCCTGATGCTGGCGGGCCGAATCAGCCTCAATGGCAAAGTCTGCAAGGAGCTCGGGACGAAGGTCGCTCCCGAAACGGACGAAGTCCGTCTCGACGGAGAATTGGTCAACGCGAAGGCGCCCACCAAAGTGTATTTCCTGCTGTGCAAACCGGACGGCGTCATTACCACGCGGAGCGATCCGGAGGGACGCCCCACGGTCTTTGGCCTTCCTAAGGTAAAGGACCTCCCAAAAGGGCTCTTCCCCGTGGGCCGACTCGACTTTCATACCGAAGGCTTGCTGCTGCTTTCCAACGACGGAGAGCTGGTGCACCGGCTGATGCATCCAAAGTGGAAGCTCACTCGGCATTACTACGTGTATGTGGAACAAAGGCTTTCGCCGACCCACGAGCGCGCCCTAAGAAGCGGTCTCACTTTAGACGATGGCCCTAGCGCACCGGTGGAGCTCGATTTTCTGGAGAAGAAAAAGGGAAAGGGCGCCTGGTACCGCATCGTCGTGCGCGAAGGCAGAAACCGCATCGTACGCCGGCTTTTCGAGGCGTGTAACGCCGACGTTAGACGCCTCATTCGTTTCGGCTTCGGAGACGTCCGCCTGGACGAGGACCTGACGCCCGGAAACGTGCGCCCGCTTCTGCGCCAGGAAATCCTGCACCTGCTCAAAGCGACCGATCTCCTGGAGCGCTAGATCGAAAGCTCGGCCGGGCGTTTCTTCTTTTTGCCGTGGGCCTTCTGCTTGAGGTTCTTGGCCTGGGCGAGACTCGTCGCATCGACCTGAGCCCCGGAGAGAAGGCGCGCGATCTCACGCGCGCTCTCGTCGTCGGAGAGCGGCACGATCTGCGACTCCGTGCGATCGCCCTTCTTGGTTTTCTTCACCAGGAAGTGGTTGTCGGCATAGACCGCGACCTGGGGCAAATGCGAGATGCAAAGCACTTGAAAGGAAGAGGCGAGCTCCTGCAGCTTTTTCCCGACGACGTCGGCAACCCGGCCGGAAATACCGCTGTCGATCTCGTCAAAGACCAAGACGCACGTTTCAGCATCGGCCACGAGCGCTTTTTTGAGCGCGAGCAGGATGCGGGACATTTCGCCGCCGGAAGCGATGCGCGCCAGCGGCAACATGGGCTCGCCGGGATTGGCAGACAAGAGAAACCGTCCCTGCTCCGCCCCTCTATCGCCCACGGAAGTGAGGATCTCCATGGCGCTCTTCCATTCCTCGACGACGCCACCGCCAAAAACCGATAAATCGAGCGCGGGTAAGCCCCGCGTGGTGGGCACGAAATCGACGCCGAACTCCGCGCCTTTCATAACGAGCTCCTCGAGCTCTTTCTCCACCGAGTTTTTCACCCGAAGGGCGGCCTCCGCGCGGGCCGCGGAAAGCTTTTTCGCGACTTTCTCTAAACCTAAAGCTTTTTTCCCGAGAAGCGCGACGGAGGATTCGAGGCGGCTCGCCGCGGTCTCCAGGAACTCGAGCTCACCGCCGAGGCGCGCGCTTTCTGCCAGTAACAGCTCCACCGTCGGCGTGCCGTGCTTGCGGAAAAGATTTTGATAACCGTAGATGCGCTCCTGCGCATTCTCAAGCTCCCCTTCGTCGACTTCCACGGAAGAGGCGAGCTTGGTGAGCTCGAAGCTCAAGTCTTCGAGCTGGGCCGCGGCCGACTCGGCTTGCGCGCGAAGCTCCGGAATGCGCTGAAACGGCTCGCCCATGCCTTCCAAAGCAAAAAGCGCCCGAGCGGCTTCGCGCACCGCGCGGGCCGGATTGGTATCTTCGCCTTCCAATGCGGCGAGCGCGCCTCCGATGGACTCACTCACTTTGCGGCGGCTATCGCCGTCCAAGGAAAGCGATGCCACGCGGGTGTAATCTTCCTCGCTGGGATCGAAATCCTTCAGCGCTTTCAGGCGAAACTCTATGTAGTCGCGGTTCTTCTGCCGCTCGAGAAAACCATCCACGAGAGTACTGACCTCGCGCAAAATTTCGAGGCAGTCGCGGTTCGCGATTTCGACGGCGGTAAGCGGCGCCGGGTCTTTCAAGAAAGCGTCGAGATAGTTGAGGTGCTCGCTTTCGCGCATGAGACGTTGATTCTCGTGCTGAGCGAAAATATCGAGTAGCGACTCGCCGAGAGCCCGCAGCGTGGGCTGAGTGACGGAGATGTCATTAACCCAGCCTTGAGCGCGGCCTTTGTCGGTGAGCTGGCGGCGCAGCAAGATCTCCGTCCGACCGTCCGCGGTTTCCGCCGCGATGCCCAGATCTTCGAGAAGCGATAGCGCGGCATGTCCCTTCGGCACGCTGAACTCTCCCGAGACGGTGGCCGCCGAGAAACCTTTTCGAACGGTGTCGGGACCCGCCTTACCGCCCATCAGAAAGTTCAGCGCCTTGATGAGAATGGATTTTCCCGCGCCAGTTTCGCCCGTAATGACGTTAAAGCCCGGGGAGAATGATATGGAGAGCGACTCTATAATCGCCATTCCCTCGATTTGCAGCCGGGTAATCATAAGTGCGGGTTCGGTATCCCTAGTTTCCCTTTAGGCGTCAATGAGCGGCGAGTAGCGCGTCGAAGAACGCGTCCGGCTCGGGCGCCGAAGGCACGGTGCCCTCTCCCAAAAACACTAAATCCTCGTCCGCATCGACCTCGCGCCGAGTGCGGCTGCAAAGGCTCGTCTGAAGCTTTCCTTGCGAATCGATATGAGCGTACACCAGGTAATTATCCCCCTCGCGGAACCCGTAGCCGCACATGGCGGAGCTCGACCACGTCCCCACTACTACATGCCGGGAGGTCAGCCCTTTCCAGAAACGATCCACTTTAAATTTCACCTGCACTTCACCGAAAGGCTGAGACGAGCTCGGCGCAGCGACTTTTTCGGCTTTGCCGAGAAAGATGGCGGAGGCCTGAGCCGCGGCTTGTTGAGGGGTGAAACCCGGGGCGCAACTACAGGCCCAGCTGCTTCTTGCTAACGAAAAAACGCAGAGAACGGAAAACCAAAACCGCATCGAACCTCCCAAATGAACTAACCTGGAAACCCTACAAAGACGGGCCTCTGCGGTCAACGCTTACCCATCTTGACGCTCCCAACCAAAACGACACCGGCTACCAGGAATATTTTGTTCGTTTTTTATTGTTAACGGGACTTTTAGGCTCGCAAAGATAGCGCTCCCAGCGGCACGGAGATTGCTCTACATTCATAAGTGGTTGGGGCGCTGCGGCCAATGGGGGTTGGCGGGCGCCAAGATGGAATTGCTCACGTTGAGACTGGTTTCTCGTTCACCGTTCTACGCTCTTCGCTGACACCCAAAAAAACTTATTAATGTAACAGCCTGGGGGTGTGCCTTGATGAAGCGACGCGTGTTCTCGTCTCTGAGTCTCGTTCTGACTTCTCTTTTCCTTCTGAGCGCCTGCCAAAAGGGGGAAACGCTCACTGAAGCGAACCTCGTGACGGCGGACTCCGTGGCGGACGGCCGCAAGATTGGAAGCGCGCAAACGCCCTTCTCGGTCCTGTCGTCCAGCGACGCGAAGAAAGACGTCGCCAGCGGAAAAATCCTGCTCGCCAGCTCGGAAAAAGGCGGGCGCCTCTTGAAGGCTCTCGTCGACCCGACGCCCGCGGACCCCGCCCTGGCAACGACTCCCGCCCCGGCTCCCGCGGCTCCGGCCGTAGAGCCCGACCGGGCCAACTCTCTCGTCTTGGGATTTCCCATCGGATTACTTGGCGAAGCGCAAGTTTTCGGAGGCGTCATCACGAAGGCCTCGAAGGGCGATAGCGAGACCATCGGCCGCTTGAAGCTCATTGATCTAACGCCGCTTCACATCCGGCCGGTAGTTGCGACCGCGTTGGACGGAAGCTATAGCCTGGCTCTCATCGGTTGCGCGCAAGCGTGCACGGAAACTTCCGTGCCGAGCCGCCTTCAGGACATTCCCATCGTCGGCATCAATCAGGCGGACAGCACCCTCATCCTCGATCTCGCGACCTTGGGTGACGACCTGAATCTCGTACAGATGATGGATCCGAAGGGCGACTATCTGAAGATGAAGACGAAGACGTCTCAAGTCGTCCTCTTCGATTACTCGGTTTCCACTCTCGTCTTTGACGTCGAAGTGACGATGATTCCTCTCGACGCCGCCGCCCTTCAGGACGAAGTGAAGTTCACCGCCCGCTGGTACTTGCGCCTGGGCTCCGTGTTCCACTCGGAGTTCCTCTCGCGCCCGGCGGTTCCCGGTGTCGGCTTCTTCATGACCGAGCGGACGGCGACGCCGAAAATTCAGCGTCACAACCTCACTCAGCTCATCCCGGGCCAGGCTCCGGTGAAGTACTACATCAAGAACGTTCCCGTCGAGTACCAGGCGTCGTTCGCCAAAGCGTTCGATAACTGGAACGAAGTCTTGAAAAAGGAAGTGGGCACAGCCCTGCTCCGTTACGAGTTCGTCGACGCCACCGACCCGAGGGCGAAGCTCCTCATCGCGGGCGATCCTCGCTACAACATCGTCGAATGGGATCTGGACAACCTCGCCCCTTACGGCGGCTTGGGACCCTCGATCGCCAACCAGTTCACGGGTGAAATGCTCACCTCCAACATCCTGGTGCAAGGCCCGCATATCGTCGAGCTCTACACCAACTGGTTCAAGGTCGGTGAAGTGGCGCGGAACTTGAAAGCCCGCGGCATGGACGAAGAAGCTTCCACGTTACTGCGCGACTACGCTCGCTCGGTGGATAAGGACATGAAGCGTCTCGCGTCCGCCGGGAAAGTCGAGATGTCTCTCGGTAACTTGAAGTTGCGGGTACCATCGCAGATGCCTGAGCTCGAGGATCCGCTCTTCGCGCGGGACGACTTCGAGCTCCTTCCGCCGAACATGAAGTACGAAGAGTACATGTCCGGCTACTGGGCGGAGCTCGTGGGCCATGAGATGGGCCACAACTTGGGCCTTCGTCATAACTTCCGTGGCAACTTGAGCGCCGAGGCCGTGAAGACTCCGGGCAAAGTCTCGGGCAGCATCATGGAGTACTTGGGCCGCGGCTTCCGTTACCTGGATACCGTTGGACCCTACGACGTCATGGCGCTCGCCTACGGCTACCACGGCAAGACGCCGACGGTTCTCACCACGTTCTGCACCGACGAGGATGTCGCGGATCTGAAGACGAAGGGCAATTCTCCGGAATGCTCTCGGGACGATGCCACGCCGGATCCGTTCGGCTTCTTCGAATCGCGTCTCGCCCGGGCGGTGAGCCTCCTCACCAATCCCGGCAAGACGGTCGCTTCCACGTGGACGCTGGCCGATCTCGAAGGACCGCTCGGCATCTCGGTGGGCGGCATGGGACTCTATGCCGCGAGTGCCTCGGTCACCGGAGCGAAGTGGACCAATTTCTTCAACGGGGGCGATAGACCCTGGTTCACCTCGGGCGTGAAGCCTTACGTGATCAAGAAGATTAAGGCTCAGCTCTGCGACGCGAAACTCGGCGACGCGATCGCCGAGAAGGCGTCGCTCGAGGACAGAAGCAAGACGGCGTCTCTCGTCGGCGCGCTGCGCGCAAAGGTCGCCTCGCTCTTGACCGGCGCCGGAATTACCGCCGCCGACCTGACCTGCGTCTCTCGATAAGTTCCTAATCCTTAAAGAGCCCGCTCTCCGAACGGGGAGCGGGCTTTTTCACGTCCGCAAGGGAGAGATCTAATGGATTACCTCGTACCAGCATCCAGCATCCAGCATCCAGCAACCAGTGACCGGGCCGGATCGAACGCGCGGTAGCGCGGCTTAGCGAGAGCGGACTTTTTTGGGAGCGCGGTAGTAGCCTTCGATAAAGTGGCGGGCGATGCGCGACGCCTTGATCCGCCATTTCTCGACATTTACCGTCAGCGCCGCGACGGCGATGCGGCTACCATCGGCAAGCGCATAACCCACGAACCAGTCGGTGTTGCCAACGGGATCCAAGCCGCGCAGAGAACCGGTCTTGCCGCCAATCTCGAACACATCGGGCCGGATGTAATGGCGAATGCCCGCAAACGATCCGACCGCCGTTCCGGCGGTGACCGTTTCGCGCATCAGCTTTCTCAGCTCGTACGCGGTCTCGGGCCGCATCACGCGGGAGGCGACCTTCGGCTTTGGCTCATAGAGCACGTCGCCATCGGAGTTCGCCGCCGGAGAGCCGTCCCATTTCATCAAGCCATCGACGACATGAGGCTCGACGATGACGCCATCGTTGGCGACAGCCGAAGCGATGAGGGCCGCCTGCAAAGGGCTCATGCGCACGCCGCGGTTATAGCCCGACGCCACTTCCGCGATGGAGAACGCGTCCGGGCCCGCGAGTTCGAACGCGCCGGCCTGCACGGGCAAGTCGCCGGGAATCTCTCTATTGAATAGGAAACGATCCGCGTACTCTTCCATGCCGAGCTCGCCCACGTGCCGGATGCCGACCATGCCGAAAACGGTGTTGATGGATTTCGCGAAGGCCTTCTTGATGCTGACGATGCGGGTCCAGCGGTTTTTCGAGAAGCTCGTCACATTCCGACGATAAAGCGTGTGATCGGAGCCGTTGAACTCGATGTTGCTATCGGAGTTGAGCTTTCCCGAATCGAGCGCCGCGGTGGCGGTCACGATCTTGAAAATGGAAGCGGAGGGGAAGGAAGCGCGCAGCGCGAGGTTTCCCAGATTCGAGCTCTCGTCCTTGATGTAGCTGACGAGCGAGAGCACGCGGCCGGTCTCCGGATCGAGCGCGACGAAAGCGCCGTAGTCGGGCTTATACGCCTCGAAGAGCTTTTCCATGCGCTCTTGCATCTCGTTGTTCAGCGTATATTTCGCGCGCGCGAGATAACTCACGTCCTCGCCGGCGAAACGAAGCTCGTCGGGAAAAACGCCTTCCGCGAGCGGCTCACGCAACGCTTGCGAAATCAGCGTCTGCAACTTCGGCGTGTTGCCCGAAACTTGCTGAATCACGGGACGAGAGTGACCGAGCACCCAAATGATGGCCATCGACCCCAGTACCGATACCAAGACTGTGAACCAAGAATCTTTCTTCACGAGGTCTTAATTATAGACGAGGAGCCGGGAATGCTTAACTCAAACTTGCGGAAAAACGATCGTCACTTCGGTACCCTGGGGCCCGGATGTGAAGTCGAGCTTCCATTCGTATCTCTGACAGATGGCGTGGACCCAAGCTAGCCCAAGACCAGTACCGGAAGAATCGCCGCTCTCGTCCCCTCGATTGAACGGAAGGCCGATGCCCTTGAGCACCGCGTCGGGAATCCCGCGCCCGACGTCCGAAATCTTCAACAAAGTACCTTCGAGAGAAACCTCAACGAGTCCGGAGGAATATTTCAAAGCGTTCGAGAAAAGATTCGAGAGCACTTGCTCCAGGTGCGCGGGCTGAGCAAATACCGTGCAGTCTCCCGAAACGGTGAGCTTTAATCGATCGGGATAGGGCCCCTGATGACGCTGCACTTCCCCCGAGAGAAATCCCGCCACCTTAATAGCGTGGAGATGAGTCATTTCTCCCGCCGCGTTCTCCAGCGCGCTCCATTCCAGAAAGCCGCTGATGATTTCGTTTAGGCGCTCGATTTCGAGAATGGCGACGTCGGGGTTGCCCCCCTTCTTGATGCCCTCCACCGCGTTGCGCGCAATGGTGAGCGGCGTTTTCAGCTCATGGGCAAGCTGAGCCGTGCGCGTACGCTGAGACTTCGCCGTCTCGCGAATGCGCTCGACGAGCCGCTCGATGCCCTCGGCGAGCTCGCGAATCTCTCCCCGGTTTTGCGTCGACAAGCGCTTTAAACGCGCGAGGCTCGCCGGCTCGTGCCCCGACATGTAAGTGTCGAGACTCGTCGCCAAATGCCTCAGGTAACGGGCCAGCACCCGAAGCGGCTTAAGCAATACGACGCTGAGCGAATACGAAACAATTACGACGAGTAAGATGACGAGAGCGATGTAAAGAATGAGGCTCGTATTGAGCTGACGCCATCGAATGAGATCGCGGTCCATCAACAAGCCGACCTGAAGCGTGCGATCGGTATTGGGCAGACGAAGCGACAGAATGCGCACGAGATGATGCCCGCGCTCCACCATCTGCCAACGCTCGCCCACCGGAAAGTTGGCCCCTAAAAGGACGGCGTTGCGGTTACTGTAGACGGGCCGGTTCTGTTTGTCGTAGAGGACGATGACCAAGTCGACGCGCTCCTGCCCCAAGGCATCGGCGATGATGTCGTTGGCCTCCTCGACGTCCTCAATTTCCGATACGGAAAGATCGGATGAGTAGAGAGCCGACGCCATCTCCTCGATGCGGCGATCCACGAGCCGGCTTTGCTCGTCGCGGAAAAATTTCGACTGAATGGTGGCCACCGTCCCGACGGTGATGAGAAGAGCCGCCAGCGTCGTAAAGAAGAAGCGAAGCCTCACGGCTCGACCCAATACCCGACGTTGCGCTTACTCAAGACTTCGAGCTTGGAGCCTGATTCCTTTAGTTTTTTTCGGAGCGCGTTGACCGTGACTTCCACCACGTTGGACTCGATGTCGGCCTGCACGTCCCAGATCCGATCGAGGAGCTGGAAACGGTGGTAGACGCGCCCCGGGTGCTCGATGAGCGCGCAGAGAAGCTGAAACTCTTTTTTGCCGAGATCCACGCGCTTGCCCTCGACCGAAACCCCTTGGGATCGCAAATCCACGATGACGTCCCGGCACTGGAAAAGCATCCCGGTGGTCGCGGCCGAGCCGCGGCGGGAAAGCGCTCTGAGGCGGGCCGAGAGCTCGTTGAAGGAAAAGGGCTTGGCCATGTAGTCGTCGGCCCCGAGATCGAGGGCGGACGCCTTTTCGTCGGCGAAGTTGACCGCCGAGAGGACCACGATGCGGCAGTTGGGAAAACGCAGGCGAAAGGGCTGAATGAGGCACATGCCGTCCTCGCCCTTCAAGAGCCGGTCCAAAATCAAAATATCGGGCGCCGGCGTGCCGGTGACGAGGACCATGCGGGCCTCTTCCACCGTCTCGCATCTCTGCACGGCGTAACCGCCGGCCTGAAGGGACTCGGCAAGATAGGACGCCACCCGGACGTCGTCTTCCACCACCAGCACTTGCATGGGGTTACCTAACCTCATGATTCCGGCCTTGTCGACGGGGCCAAAGAAAAAAGGGGCTACGGGTCGTCCCCGCAGCCCCTCTCAAACCATGAACAAGGAGACGATTAGTGCTTCGTCTTTTCCTTGATGCAAGCCTTGAGGTCGTCCTTTTTCTTGCCTTCTTTTTGGCACTCGGACTTCGCCTGCTTGTACGTGACCTTCTTCTCAGCGGACGCCGTCGTGGCGGCGGCCGGAGCGGTTTCCGTCACGGGAGCGGAAGCCGGCGGAGCGGTGTCCGTGGTGGCGGCAGGCGGGTTGGCGAACAAGGGAAGAGCGGCGAACGCGGCCAAGAGGAATAGATTCTTCATGAAGTATCTCCTTAAAAGAGGCGCTAAAGCGCTTTGGGTTACTCTTGAGACTAAGCCTCCAAGCTAAGCTGCCCGTGAAACGAGCCTAAAATTTTT
>JAYUGC010000144.1:0-25608 GCA_043767805.1 Pseudomonadota bacterium
CCCAGGCCCACCGAGAAGACCAGGATGAGGAGCAGTCCCCACCAGAAAATGGGCATGGAGTATCCAATGAGGGAAGCGCCCATCACGGAGTAATCGAGAAACGTGTTTCGCTTCACGGCGGCCAGTAACCCCAGCGGAATGCCGACGAGTACCGCGAGGAGAAGGGCGAGAAGCCCGAGCTCCAGCGTCGCGGGGAAACGTGATTTGAATTCCTCCCAGACGGGTTTTCTCGAGACAGTGGAAATACCCAGATCGCCTTTGAGCGCGCGGCCGACGTACTGAAAGTATTGCACTGGCAAGGGACGATCGAGCCCGAGACTACGGCGCATTTCGGCCTGCACTTCGGGCGAGCCGCCGCGCTCACCCAGCATGAGCAGCACCGGATCTCCGGGTACGATGCGGATCAGGAAGAAGGCCATTAGACTCACGCCGAGGAAAGTCGGTAGGAGTACTAGTAGCCTTCGGGTGAAGTATAAGATCACTTAGTCTCCCAATTCTCAGGGCACGGCTTTCAGGTCGACTTCGTAGAAGTAGTCGGCGCCGAAGGGATCGATCTTGTACCCTTGCACGCCTTTCACCATCGCGCGGTAGACGACGGCGTGCGCGAGGGTGACCCAAGGCGCTTCCTTCTTGAAGATGGCTTGCGCCTCTTCATAAAGCTTCGTGCGGCCGGGGCGTCCCGTGACCACGCGGGCTTTCTGAACGAGATCGTCAAAGGGCTTGAAGCACCAGCGCGCGACGTTCGAGCCGCCGATGACCGAGGGGCAGCCGAGCAGCATATTCAGGAAATTATCCGGGTCCCCGTTGTCGCCCGTCCACCCGAGCTGCGCCATGGAATGCTCGCCTTTTCTCGTCTTATCGAGATAGGTGGGCCAGTCGTAGGAGAGGAGCTTTACTTGAATGCCGACTTTGGCGAGATCGGCCTGCATCATCTCGCCCATCTTCTTCCCGTTTGGGTTGTAGGGGCGCGAGACCGGAAGTGTCCAAAGTTCCGTCGCAAAACCCTTCGCGAAGCCCGCTTTAGCGAGCAGTGCTTTGGCTTTATCAGGGCTGTAGTCATAGTCCTTAATCGATTTGTTGTAGGACCAAACCGTCGGCGGAAGCGGGTTCGTGGCCTGGACCGCGTTTCCGAGATAGATCGCCTCTAAGTAGCTCTTGCGATTGAGCGCGTGGTTCACCGCTTGGCGAACGAGAACGTTGTCGAAGGGCGCTTTGGAAGTATTCATCGCGAGGTAGCCGACGTTCATGCCGGGCTTCTCGATGACTTGAAGGCGCGTGTCTTTACGCATTGCCGAGAGATCGGCCGGCGAAGGCTGGGCGACGAAATGGCACTCGCCCGTTTTCAGCTTCTGAAAGCGCACGCTCGCGTCGGGCGTGATGGCGAAGATGAGTGTCTCGATGGCCGGCTTGCCGCGGTAATACTCCGCGTTCGCCTTGTAGCGGATGGCCTGGTCTTTATCGTAGCGAACGAAGGCGAAGGGACCCGTGCCCACCGGCTCGAAATCGATTTTCTCGATGGCGCCCTTAGCCTTGAGCGAGTCGGCATACTCCGCCGAGAGGATGCTCGCGAAATCCATCGCCAGGTTCGTCAAGAACGGCGCTTCCGCCCGACTGAGCTCGAAGCGCACCGTGAGGTCGTCCACTTTCACGATGTTCTTGATGATCTTATCCATCTCCATCGACGTGAAGTATTCGTAAGTGCCGCCGCCCACGTTGTGAAAGGGGTGGTCCTTCAGGCGAGGACGATTGAACGAGAAGAGCACGTCGTCGGCGTTCAAGGCCCGCGAGGGCTTGAAGGAAGCCGTGGTGTGGAACTTCACGCCCGCTCTCAAGTGAAAGGTGTAGGTGAGACCGTCTTTGGAAACGTCCCACTTTTCCGCGAGCCCCGGTATCAGCGTCGTTTCGCCGTACTTGAAGTCCGCGAGCTTGTCGTAGATGGCTTTCGTCGCGTTGAAGGTGGCGCCGTCGGACGCTATCTGCGGGTTGAAGGAGCTAGGGCTTCCCTCCGCGCAGTTCACGAACACTTTTGCCGCCATGGCGGCGTTGGGGATGAGGGTCATTAGGGCGGTCGCGAAAACTTTTTTCCACACGGGCATTGCTGCCTCCTTCCACTCGAGCCCCCTTCAAAGCAACGTGCGTGCCGAACTCGGTGCGTCGTCTCGAGATAGGCTCCAAATAGGGCTTTCGGCGATCTCGCGGGAAAATAATTCGCGCTACGCCCTATAAAAAGAAGGCGCCCACCAGGGCCAAAAAGACTCCATGTCCCAGACAAATCCAGTGACCGGTACCGCGGTTCGGGTGTCCAGGCGCTAGACAGGGGCCCGGTCTAAGTCGTTATCCTGACAGGGGTATTGGGGCCTGCTTCCTTGGGGTGCATCCGTCAGGAATGCAACACTCAGGGCCGACGCTTTCCCTCGTAATATCAAGCGCTCTCAGATTGTCTACAAATCCGTGCCTTCGCTGATCGACGGCTAGACGGCCCCGGGCCCGTATTCTTTTCGTCTACGCTGCCTGGGGGAACTGGCCGCTTCCGTGCAATTTGATTCCTTCATGCGCTTCTCCGCTTTACGGCTTCTTTGTCTTTGGCTTTGCCTGGCTTCGGTCAGTCGTCTCGCGTTCGCGGAGCACGAGTTACCCACCAATGCGCATCAAGAAGAAGAGGAAGGAGAGCCGGGACTTCGCACGCAGCCTAGCGCCCAGACTCTGCGGGATATTCGGGACACGATTTCTCGTACCGATCCGCGCACGCTGGAAGCTTTGAAGGAAACCTTGGCGGACATCGCTCAGGGAAAAACCGTCTCCGGTCCCATGGGCCAAGTCGCGCTGGATTTCCTCGAGCAGATTCCCGCTGCGGATATCGCGGTGCCACCGCCGCAACCGGGGTCCGAACCGGAAGCGACCAAAGGATCGACCTTGCCGCCCATCAACGCGAATGGAGGAGCGGCGAATCAAGCCACTCCGGCTGGCACGCCTTCCACCACGGTCCGGATCGAAGCGTCCGTTCCTCAATTGGGCGGCGAAGGCCAAAACAGTATTTTGCGAGTGGCCGAATCGGCGGGCCCCGGCGGCGCGGTCTTTAGAGCTTTTCCTTATAGTAGCGCGACCGGGGACGAGGCGGGCCAAGAAGAAGCTTCACCCGAGGCGGCGCGCGAGCGCAGAAAAGCTCGCGCCGTCTCCGAGGCCGGCATCGGCGGTTCGGAACTTCCGTCGGGACAGGGAGGCGTGGCTTCCAATGACTCGCCCACGATTCGCGCCGGCAAATCTTTCAAAGGCGCCATCCCGGAGAGCAAGCAACGGCTTGCCGGTACGGTGACTTCTTTGCTCGAGCAATTTCAGCGGCGCGCGCCGGCAAGCGTGGGCCAGCGCCTCGCGGACGCCAGACCCGGTGTCTTCGAGCGTTTGGCGATGAGCGGTGGATTTACCGTCGAGCGCGCGCTCGCAAAGGCCGCGATCTCACCCGCGTACCGTAAATTTCAGTCGGCGACTCTCGAGGCGGGAATGACGCCGTCTGAATCGCTCGGCGCTTACTACGCGGTTCTCGCGCTCGCGTGGCTCGGCACCATCGGCTTTCTCCTCTACTGTTTGAAGTTCACGCCACTCGGTCCGCGGCTGCGCTCCTTCGTCGCGCGCTCTCGTCGATAAAGCACCGCGTCGTCACGAGCTCTGCCTTTCTCCCGATTTAAGTTTTTTTTCACTTACAACCTCGCGCTCGCCACTTACTATCTGCCCGCTACTACAACGCGCCGCGAGCGCATCTTGGAGGTTGGAAGCATGAGGAAGATAATCGCGATGGTTTTACTGTCGCTTACGTTCATGGCGCAAGCCCATGACGCTGTTCCGAATGAGTACTTGGTTCGTTTCAAAGACGTTCCCAGTGGCCGCGCTTTTCTCGCCGATAAGGCGAGCCGGGCGCACGGACAGTACCGCATCTTGAAGGCGGCGGTTTATCCGTTCGCTCATTTGAAAATCACCAACGTGGGCAATGCCCGGCAGATTCTGAAAGAAATCGTCGGCAATCCGAACGTCGCGTACGTAGAGCCCAATTATATTTTCACCATCCCCGCGGGCATCTCGACGAGCGATCGTGCGTTGAATGCGCGCATGGGTCAGCCGCAGGATGAGCGCTTCAAAGAACTGTGGGGCATGCGTAACCTCGGTGACAACGGCGGCGTCGCCGGCGTCGACATCAACGCGGTGAAAGCGTGGAACATCACCCGCGGCAACAAGAAGGTCATCATCGCGGTCATCGATACGGGTATCGACTACACGAACCCGGAGCTCGCGCCCCAGATGTGGAAGAACCCGAAAGAAATTCCGGGCAACGGCAAAGATGACGACGGCAACGGCTTCATCGACGACGTGTACGGATACGACTTCGCCAATCACGACGCCGATCCCATGGACGATCACATGCACGGCACGCATTGCTCGGGCACCATCGCCGCGGTCCACGATAAAGTGGGCGTCGCGGGCGTGATGAACGAAGTGCAGCTCATGGCGGTGAAGTTCCTCTCCGGCAGCGGCGGCGGCACTCTCGAAGCGGCGGTCGAAGCGATTGGCTACGCGACCCGCATGGGCGCGCACGTCATGTCGAACTCCTGGGGCGGCGGTCCTTTCACGCAGGCGCTCTATGAGTCCATCAAAGCGGCGACCGAGCATGGCTCGGTTTTCGTCGCGGCGGCCGGCAACAACGGCGCCGACGTCGACAAGACTCCGTTCTATCCCGCGAGCTACGGCACGAAGATCCCGGGCGTCATCTCGGTGGCGGCCATCGACCGGGCGGGTAAGCCCGCGAGCTTCACGAACCGGGGCAAGACGTCGGTACACGTCTCCGCGCCTGGTGTGAACATACTGTCGACGGTTCTTGGCAAGAAGTACGCGTTCCTCTCTGGTACCTCTATGGCGACTCCGCACGTTTCGGGCGTGGTCGGCTTGGTTCTCAGCAAGGAAGGCACGCGCGCGATCCCGGCGATGAGAGATCGGCTCATCAAGACGTCGAAAGCGCACCGTGATGTCGAAAACATCTCGGTCTCGGGCGGATTCGTGGACGCGGAAGCCGCGCTCACGGGTAAGCGCACCGGCCGCTAGTTCCTTAAAGTTCAAAAGCAAAAGGGCGGGTTCCCGAGAGGGGCCCCGCCCTTTTCAATTTCCATGGCTAAAAGGTGTGTGGATACTTTTAGCCAGCTGTTCGATTTTAGAAAATCAAACCGCCCTGGAGAGCGTGCTTCCGCGCCTCGCTAAAAGTATCCACACACCTTTTAGGCTCACCTTTTAGGGCTTGGGCGGAGTGCGGATCGCGAGCAATCGGATTTCCGTCATGTCTTCCATCGCAAAGCGTACGCCTTCGCGACCAAGCCCGCTGTCCTTCACGCCGCCGTAGGGCATGTTGTCGACGCGCCAGGAGGGCACGTCGCCGATGATGACTCCGCCCACTTCGAGCTCGTCCCACGCCCGCATCGCTTTATTGATGTCGCGGGTGAATAGACCGGCTTGCAGGCCGAACTCGCTGTCGTTGATTTCGACTAATGCTTTATCGAAGTCCTTAAACAGCGTGAGAATGGCGACCGGACCGAACGCTTCTTGCGTGCAAACGTCCTGGGCCTTGGCGACGTTCTCGAGCACCGTCGGCTCCAGCATCGCGCCCGTGCGCTTTCCTCCGGTGAGAAGGGTCGCGCCGCTCTTGACCGCCGCTTGAATCCAGCCGTCCAGACGCTTCGCCTCACTCTCGGAAATCATGGGACCGATGAAGGTCGTTTCGTCTTTCGGATTGCCGCATTTCAATTTTTGGGTCGCGGCGACGAACTTCGTGCGGAAGGTGTCGTAAATCTTCTCGTGAACCAAAATGCGCTGCACGCTGATGCAGCTCTGACCCGACTGATAGAACGCGCCGAAGATGATTCTCTCGACCGCGTCTTCCAGATCCGCGTCTTCATCGACGAGACAAGCGGCGTTGCCGCCGAGCTCCAAGATGACCTTTTTCTTGCCGGCTTTGGCTTTCAGATCCCAGCCGACGGCGGGAGAGCCGGTGAAGCTCAGGAGTTTCAGGCGAGGATCTTCGGTGAAGAGATCGGCGCCGTCGCGGTGACAGGGAAGAATCGAGAACGCGCCTTCCGGAAGCTCCGTCTCGGCGAGGACTTCGCCGATGATCAAAGCGCCGAGTGGCGTGCGGCTCGCCGGCTTCAAGACGAAAGGACAGCCCGCGGCGATGGCGGGAGCGACCTTGTGTGCGGCGAGGTTCAAGGGAAAATTGAAAGGGGAAATGAACGAGCAGGGCCCGATGGGCACTCGCTTCCACATCCCGAACATGCCCTTCGTACGAGGAGTGACGTCCAGCGGAATGACCTCGCCGTAGAGGCGGGTCGCTTCCTCGGCGGCGATACGGAAAGTGTCGATGAGACGCGTGACCTCTCCGCGGCTATCCTTGATGGGCTTTCCCGCTTCCACGCAAAGGAGGCCCGCCATTTCCTCGGCCCGCTCTTCGAAACGGCGCACGCAGTGCGTGAGCACCTTGGCTCTCGCGTAGGATGGCATCTTCGCCATGGGACCGGCCGCTTCCACCGCTTTGGCGATGGCCCGGTCGATGGTTTTCGCGTCCGCCATGGCGACTCGGGTGGCGACTTCGCCCGTGAACTTATCGGTCACTTCGAGGTCGCGGTTCGGCTGCTCGGGACGGTTAGCGACATAAAACGGGTACTCTGGCCGGATTTTCATGATTTGAGCTTCCTTTTAGGCAAATCTCTTACAACGGACACGCGATATTTCCTAGGCGCTTGGTTAAAAGGGCGTTCTCCCGGTAATCGATGGGGATGGTGATGAGCACCGGCCGGTCCAAAGTGAAGGCCTTTTGCAAAGCAGGCTTCAAATCCTTGGAATCATTCACCCGCATTCCCCCCCAGCCAAAGCTTTCCGCAAGCTTCAGCCAATCGGGATTCCCGAAGGTGAGGGGAGTGTGCTTACCAAATTCATTGTTCTGCTTCCACTCGATGAGGCCGTAGGCCTTATCTTCCCACAGGAGGACCACGAACTTCGCGCCTATCCGTTTGGCGGTCTCCATTTCCTGCACGTTCATGAGAAAGCCGCCGTCTCCCGTGATGGCGAGCACTTTGCGGTCGGGGTGGACGATGGTTGCCGCAATCGCCCCGGGTAAGGCGAATCCCATGGAGCAAAACCCGTTGGAAATGAGGCAAGTATTGGGCTCGTCGCACTGGTAGTAGCGGGCAGTCCACATCTTATGGGCGCCGACGTCGCTCAAGAGGATGTCGTTCGGCCCCAAAACCTCGCGAGCATCCCAGAGCGCTTTTTGGGGGCGAATGGACCCTTTGGTGTCGTCGTCCTTATGGATGGCGAACTCCGCGAGCATTTCCCGGCGAACGCCTTTCTGGGGCCCAAGCTCGAAACTCTTGCGTACGTCGCCAATCTTCTCGTTTAGCATCCAAAAGGCATGAGCGATGTCGCCCACGATCTCGACCTCGGGCAAATAGTGCTCGTCGACTTCCGCCGGAAGAAAGTCGATGTGGATGAGCTTCTTATCGCCCGTCGGGTTCCAAAGGCGGGGCTGATACTCGACTAAGTCGTAGCCGATGCAGATGACCAAGTCCGAAGCTTCGAGCGCGCAAAGGCCGATGTCTTTCGCTTGGAGACCCACCGTAAAGAGGCATTCTTCCGACGAACGGGGCACGGCTCCTTTGCCCATGAAAGTCGAGAGCACGCCGATGCCGGTTTTTTCCGTGAACGCTCTGAGCTGTGCGCTAGCGCGCTTTCGGATGGCGCCGTTACCGGCGAGGACGATCGGACGTTTCGCTTTCTCGATGAGAGAAAGCGCGCGGCCGATGATTTTATCGTCGGGAACGCTTCGTCGCACCGGCATGACCGGCAAGGGTTGCTTGACGGTGGGGAGTTTCGCAATATCTTCCGGCAACTCGATGTGACACGCCCCTGGTTTTTCCGCCGTGGCGAGCTTGAAGGCCTTGCGGATCACTTCCGGCATATTGTCCGGATGGGTGAGGGTAGCCGCCCATTTGGTGAGAGGGCGGAACATGGAGACTACGTCCATGACCTGGTGGCTTTCCTTGTGCTGTCTTTGGAGGGCGGCCTGCGCGGTAATGAGCACGAGAGGCGCGCGGTCCATGTTCGCGTCGGCGACACCGGTCACGAGGTTGGTGGCGCCGGGACCGAGGGTGGAAAGACAAACGCCGGCGTTGCCGGTCAGTCGCCCGTACACGTCCGCCATGAAGGCCGCGCCTTGCTCGTGGCGGGTGAGAACGAACTTGATGGACGAATCCTGGAGCGCCATCATGAGATGCGCGTTCTCTTCTCCGGGCACACCGAAGACGACTTCCACTTTTTCATTCTCGAGACAACGGACGAAAAGCTCTGCTGCTTCCACGGGTAGGGCCTCCTTCAAATTGGCCCGATTCTACTTTCCGCGGAGACAAACGGGAACCTAATCCTCACTGCGAGGCATGGCCGGCCCGGGCTTTCAGGACCTTGGCATTGCCTTTGGCGTCGACCGAAATGTGCGTCTCGTAGAACCAGCCAGCCGGAGGTTCCATCCGCCAAATGACGAGCCAGGCGCCTTTGTCGTCTTTAGTGGCGCTGATGGGCGGGATGTCTTTGAGCCATGGCTCGGTTCTTTTGGGCGGCTTGAACGTGGGCGTCGCGATGTGCGCGGTCCACGTCTGCTAAGCCCGGACGAGACTCGGTTCCGCGGCGGTTCGGGCCACCTCAATCGCATTCGTTTCCGGCGTGCTGGAAAGCAGGGCGGCGAAAGCGGCTCCCAGCGCGAGCAGTAAAAGCCATTTCATGAGTTAGCTCCGGCGCCAGCGGTGAAACGTTTCCACCCAGGCGAGTAGCCCCTCGGGGGCGTGTTTCTTCTTCCAGACGCCGGCCGCGTACTTATTGGCCTCGGCCCACGTCGGATAGATGTGAATCGTACCCAAGATCTTGTTCAAGCCAAAGCCGTGTTTCATGGCGGAGACGAACTCGACGATATAGTCGCCCGCGTGGTCGCCCGTGATCATGGCGCCCAGAATGGTGTCCTTACCCGGAACGGTGAGGACTTTGACGACCCCGTGCGCTTCCTGGTCGGCGATAGCTCGGTCGAGGTCGTCGATGCCGTAGACAGTGACTTCGTGGGGAATGTTCTTTTCCTTCGCTTCCGTTTCACTGAGTCCCACGCGCGCTACTTCCGGATCGGTGAAGGTGCACCATGGCACTACGCTGTAGTCCACCTTGAATTTACGAAGCGCGCCGAAGAGAGCGTTCACCGCCGCGAACCACGCCATGTGGGAAGCCATGTGCGTG
The DNA here is from genome assembly GCA_043767805.1 of Pseudomonadota bacterium. Lineage (GTDB taxonomy): Bacteria > Bdellovibrionota > FAC87 > UBA2466 > UBA2466 > CAZZHG01. The sequence goes on from JAYUGC010000144.1 coordinate 9,304, forward strand.
AACTGGTATGGGCCGGCCACGTCGCCGACGGCATAGATGTTGGGATAGTTCGTGCGCAGATACGGATCGACTTCGACGGTGCCTTGTTTCGTGAGCTTGACGTCGAGCGCTTCGAGTCCGAAGCCTTTGACGTTGGCTTTGCGTCCGAGCGCGACCATCACCTCGTCGAACTCTACTTTCACTTCACGGCCCGCGTGCTCGCACACCAAGAATTTCTTACTCCCCTCGACGACGAAAGCCTTTGCCGCGTGATCGAGAAGGAGCGTCATGCCGTCCCGCCGGAAACTCTCCTGGACGATTTCCACCGCTTCCCGATCTTCGCGGGGCAGGATCTGCGATCCTTTTTGCACGAGCGTCACTTGAGAGCCCAGCCGCTGAAAACATTGAGCGATCTCGGCGCCGATGGGCCCGCCCCCGAGCACGAGAAATTTCGCGGGCTTTTGTCGCAGCGACCAGATGGTGTCGCTGTCGTAGTGTTTGATCTTCTCCGCGCCGGGAAGAGACGGCGCCGCCGGGCGGCCTCCCGTCGCGAGAATGATGTTTTTCGTCGTCAGCCGATTTCCGTTCACTTCCACTTCATAGGGGCTCAAAATCTTCGCTTCGCCGGAAAGGCACTCGACGCCGAGACTCGTGTAGCGCTGGACGGAATCGTGAGGCTCGACGGTGCGAATCACTTTTTGCACGCGCTCCATGACGTCGGCGAACTCGAACTCCACCGAAGCTTCCTTCAGTCCGAACTCCTTGTGCCGCCGGATGTAAGAGAGCACCTTGGCCGACTTGATGAGGGCCTTGCTCGGCACGCAACCGGTATTGAGGCAATCGCCGCCCATCTTATGCTTTTCGATGAGGCAGACCTTCGCTTTTACCGTCGCCGCGATGTAAGCCGACACGAGCCCGCCCGATCCCGCGCCGATGACGATGGCGTTGTAATCGAACTTCGAAGGCTTCTGGTAGCGGCGAAGGTACTTGCGGTTCTTGAAATAGCCCATCAGTCCTTTGACGAAGAGAGGAAAGAGGCCGAGGAGCGCAAAGGACAATAGGAGCTGAGGGGAAAGGATGCCCTTCAACGAAGTAATCTGAGACAGCTGGGTGCCGGCGTTCACGTACACCGCGGTTCCGGGAAGCATGCCGACTTGGCTCACGAAAAAATACTGCCACACGGTAAGCGGCGTGAGGCCCATGACGAGATTGATGACGAAAAACGGAAATGCCGGGATGAGGCGCAGGGTAAAAAGATAGAACGCCCCGTCCTTTGCGATGCCTTCATTGATAGCGGCGAGCTTATCCTTGAATTTCGCTTGCACGGTGTCTCGCAACAAAAAGCGAGAGACGAGAAAGGCGGCGGTCGCGCCGATGGTCGAGGCGAAGGAGACGATGAGAAGCCCGAGCCCCAGCCCAAAGAGCCCGCCTCCGGCGAGAGTCAGAATGGTCGCGCCGGGGAGGGAAAGGGCCGTCGAGAGAATGTAGACGCCCATGTAGATCGCAATCGTCTCGGCGCGGTTCGCTTCGTAGTAAGTTTGAAGCGCGCTTTGCTGGGCCTTTAGGTACTCGAGGGTCAGGTACCGTCCGAGGTCGTACTTGAAGAAGGCGAAAACGGCGCTCGCCACTAGAAGGACGACGGCCACTTTCAGGATTGTCTTGGGCTTCATGGTGTTTTCTCTCCGCGAAGCAGGGCCAGTGCTTGCTTGGGGGCTTGCCAATGAGGATCCAGCTGGGCGGCCTTTTCAAAAAAAGGCACGGCGCGCGAGGCCTGTCCTTTATCGACGAGACATTGGCCTTTGCCAAGGTTAGCCTCCGCCGAGCCGGGTTTTAGCTCGAGAGCTTGCTCGTAATAACGGAGCGCGGTCTCGCAATTCTTTTCTTCCCGAAACGTCGTGCCCAAGTAAGCCAAGGTGTCGGCATGCTTCGGCCGCGCTTGGAGGGCCGCGATGAAATGGGGCTTGGCTTCCGCGCGCCGGCCGAGCCGAAGGAGCACGAGGCCCATACTATATTGGCCCTCGGGAAGATGCGGTTGTCCGCGCACTACTGCCGCAAACTGCTCCAGTGCCATCTCAAAGTTTCCCAGTCGCGCGAGGAGCCTTCCATAGTTGTAATGACCAGCGGGATTGTCGGGAGCGAGCCGGATGACTTCACTGTAATGATAAGCGGCCTCCAGCCATTGATCCTTTTCCTCGAGCAGCGTTCCCAAGTTGTTGTGGGCGAGAATGCTATCGGGATTGATCCGTATCGTGTGGCGGAAAAGCGCGATGCTATCGGTCCAATGCCGGACTTGCGCGTGGGACACGAAGGCCAGGCCCACCAGTAGCAACGCAATCGCGCCTTGGACCACGATCCGCTTCGTGTAGACGAAAAGCCCGCCCACGAGGGCCGCGGGCCCTAGCATCGCGAGATAGACGTAGCGGTCCGCCACCGTGGAAAACTCCTGAAAAAAGAAGGGCACGAACCCCAGTACGGGCAGGAGCGCCGCCGCAAACACCGCGAACGCCGACTGAGTTCCGCGACGCCTGCGCAAAAGCAGAAAGGGGATGAGGATCGGCACCGCCCAGGTCGCCCATCTCCAGTTGGAGTGGAGAAGCTGCAGGGGATGACGGCCGTAATCGGGGGCGAGCGCCGTGGGGGCCAATATTTTGGAAAGATAAAAGGTGAGGGCATCAAACGCGATGATCGGCCGGTCGAACCAGGGGGGCAGGTAGGAGAGGTTCAGGCTCGGCTGGCTGAGCTTTGTAATGAGGGCCAGCGGAATCGCCATGGCGAACCAGGGGATCAAGCCGAGCGCCGTGGTTTTCCAAGAAGCTCTTCGCCCCAAGGTCTCTATAAGGAAGGCGATAAGCGGAACCGCGATGGCGGACGGCTTGGAAAGAAGCGCCAGGACATAAGCGAGGCTCGCCCAGGCGTAGAATCGCCCGGCTTCTTTTTGGCCTTCCTGCCTTTTTCTCGAGAATTTTAAGAATCCGACCAAAGCGGCCATCGCAAAAAAGCCGGATAAAACGTCTTTAAGACCGGAGACCCACGCAATGGGCTCCACCTGCAGAGGGTGCAGGCAGAAAAAGAGCGCTCCGACCAAGGCCGCCCAGGGATTGCCCAGCCACTCCCAAAGTAAGGCCAAAGCTAAAAGGGTCGTGGCGAGATGGAGGCCCCAGTTCACCCAGTGAAAAAATCGAGCGATCGCCTCCCGGCTGGCCGGACCGGACGCCTTGCGCCCCCAGGTTCCCCAGTAGCGATCGAAGGCGGCTTTTTCCGCCGCCCAGACGGTATAAGTCATTGGAATATAGAGGCCTTGGTAGGGCGCTTCCCAAATTCCCCAAAGGGAGGCGGGAGAGCTCAAGTGGGGGTTGTTCGACAGGTGAAGGTCGTCATCGAGCAAGACGAACTGGCTATTGCCCACCTCCTTATAGGTGAGCCAAGCCGCGACGGTAATAAGCGCTGCAAAAACCACGGTCCGCATGAAGTGCCCAACTATACTGGGCAGTTGCCGAGGTTGATTGGTGCGCCGGGTAAAACCGGGTCCGCGGGCGCCGTTACCCACCCTTCACGCCGTTAACGGGGGTGCGCTGGTAACCTCTTGATTTTGCTGTTTCTTGGCCTAGTCACTTTGCCTTTGAGGTACCTTTGTGCTACATCAAACCACTATGTCCAAAGAGCCCGATCTCGAACCCACGGAAAATCTGTCCCCAGACGAATCCAGCGACAAAAAATTCCGCCTGGGTGTGCCTCGTTTGAAGAAGGGCCCAACGGGACCCGGACTTCCGAAAAATAAAATCCCGGGATGGCAGGGACGAAACGGATTGTGGACTTGGATCCTCTTCGGCGTCGCCGTGATCCTTCTCGTCTCCGTGTACTCGCGCCCCGATTTCGCTTCGAAAGAAATTTCGTACAGCCAATTCAAGGAAAAAATCCGCACGGGCGAGATCAAGCGCGTCGTTCTCTCGCAGAACATCAACAAGGGTTTTATCGAGGAGAACCCGCCTCAGACGTCGGGCCTCAATCAAGTTCCGGTCACCTACTACGTCACCATGGCGGTGACCGATCCGAGTCTGATTCCGTTGATGGATGAGAAAAAGATTTTCTACGAAGCGGAAAACGTCGTGCTGAAGAATTTCTTCTGGCACTGGGTACTTCCGCTGCTCGTGCTGCTCCTCGTGTGGCGCGTGCTCTTTTCGCGCGCGTTCCGCATGGGTCCCGGCGCCGGCCTGATGAGCTTCGGCAAGAACCGGGCGCGTCTCGTGGTCGACGACGCCAGAAAATGCACGTTTGACGACGTGGCCGGCGTGGAAGAAGCCAAAGAAGAGCTCCTCGAGGTCATCGAGTTCCTAAAGACCCCTCAGAAGTTTCGCGCCATCGGCGGCAAGATTCCTAAAGGCATTCTGCTCGTCGGTCCTCCCGGAACGGGCAAAACGCTCCTCGCCCGCGCGGTCGCCGGCCAGGCGGGCGTTCCGTTTTTCTCCTTAAGCGGCTCCGAGTTCGTGGAAATGTTCGTCGGCGTGGGCGCGGCCCGCGTGCGCGATCTCTTCGCTCAAGCCGTCGAGAAGAGCCCTTGCATCATTTTCATCGACGAGCTCGACGCCATTGGAAAGGTCCGCAGTGCCGTGTCCCCCATGGGCGGCCACGACGAGCGTGAACAAACTTTGAATCAGCTCTTGGTCGAGATGGACGGTTTCGATACCCGTACGGGCGTGATCATCATGGCAGCGACCAACCGCCCCGAGACTCTCGACCCCGCGCTGCTGCGTGCCGGCCGTTTCGATCGCCAGGTCTTGGTGGATCGTCCCGACGTCAAAGGCCGCGAGGCCATTTTGAAGATTCATTCCCGCAACGTGAAGATGTCGCCGGCGCTCGATCTCAAAATCGTCGCGTCCCGCACCCCCGGTTTTGTGGGCGCGGATCTCGCCAACGTCGTGAACGAAGCGGCGCTGCTCGCGGTTAGGAAGAACAAGGAAATCGTCGAGATGGTGGACTTCGATGACGCCATCGATCGCGTCATCGCGGGCCTTCAAAAGAAGACCCGGCTCATCAACCTGGTCGAGAAGGAAATCGTCTCTCATCATGAGACGGGCCACGCCATCGTCACCTTCTTCACGCCTGGCACCGATCCGGTCCACAAGATTTCCGTCATTCCGCGAGGCTTCGGCGCTCTCGGTTACACCATGAACTTGCCGAAGGAAGACCGTTACCTCATGACCCGTACCGAGCTTTTGGGCCGTATCGACGTGCTCTTCGGCGGCCGGGTCACCGAGGAAGTGATGTTCAACGAGATCTCCACGGGAGCCTCCGACGACATCCAAAAAGCCACCGACATCGCCAAGCGCATGGTGATGGAGTTCGGCATGAGCGAAGTATGTGGGCCGCGAGCCTTTACGGGAGAGCGCGCGTCGTTCCTCCAGGGCGGCGCCATGGGAGCTACGAACGATTATAGCGAGTCCACTTCGGAAGCGATCGACGGCGAGATCAAGCGCATCCTCGAAGAGTCGTATCGCCGCGTGCGCACCATAGTCGAGTCCAAGCAGGGACTCATCCGCCACATCGCCGCCTTTCTGAACGAAAAGGAAGTGATCGAAGGCAAAGAGTTCGTAGAGTTGATTGAGAAATACGAAGGCAAGGTACCGGGCGAGGAAGGCCGCGAGGAAAACTCGCCGTCTCCGAAAGGAAACGGAGGCGTGACGTTTGCGCCTCCTCCTCCGCCTGAGCCGGAGAGTCCGGCAGCCTTGTAAGCAACCGAGATTGACCAAAAGGATCATAGAGGAGTGTCGATGGAAAAAAAGCATTTGGATAAGCGGGTAGCCGAGCGCTACGTCGCCAAGGGCCTTCTGAAGAAGGAAGATTTGGAAAAGCATCTCAAAGCCCTCCCGGACAGCGAAGCCGACGGCATTTGGGTACAGATGGATCTCCATGACACCGAGGTTGGCGAAGATTCCGACGACCTCGATGAAGACGAATCCGAAGAAGCCTAAAAACTTTCCAGCGAAGGATAAGGTGCCGTCGTGAAGAATAACGGCGTTCCCATTTTGGCGGAGGGAGTTCCCTTTGTCCTGATTGCGGCGGGGGCGGCCATTGCCTTCTACGTGGGCGGGCTTTGGACGATTTCCCTCTTCTTCTGGCTGACTACGGCCTACATTCTCTACTTTTTCCGTAATCCCGAGCGGCTTCCGCCCGTGGGGAGCAATATGGTCGCGGCTCCCGCCGACGGCCGGGTGATCTTCGCCGGCGAAGCGATGGAGACGGAGTTCACGAAGCAGAAGATGCGCAAAGTCAGCATCTTCATGAATCTCTTCGACGTGCACGTGAACCGGGTGCCGGCCGACGGTACGGTGAAAAACGTGAAGTACAAGAAGGGCCGTTTCATGGCCGCTTCCGAAGATCGCGCTTCCGAGGAGAACGAGAGCAACTCGCTTCTTTTCGAGACTCAGAACGGCGATCCGCTCGTTATGGTTCAGGTGGCGGGACTCGTCGCTAGACGCATCATCTGCTATCCGACCATCGGCGCTTTCATCCTGAAGGGTCAGCGCATGGGTCTCATCCGTTTCGGAAGCCGGGTCGATATATACGTCCCGCTCTCGGCGGAGCTCCTGGTGAAACTGGGTGAAAAAGTTTTGGGCGGCGAGACCACCATCGCGAAACTCAAGGACGCGGGGAACGCCTAATGCGTAAGCGCGATCGGCATGCTTATATTTTGATCCTTCCGAGTCTTTTCACGACGGGAAATCTCTTTTGCGGATTTTTCTCGATCGTGCACTCGATGAATCACGATCTGCTGAGCGCGTCTTACGCGATTCTGCTTGCGGGCGTCTTCGACGTCCTCGACGGCCGGGTCGCGCGCATGGCGAAAGCCACCTCGAAGTTTGGCGTGGAGTACGACTCCATCGCCGACGTGGTCTCGTTCGGCATCGCCCCGGCGCTGCTCCTTTACTCGTGGATGCTTCATGGCTACGGGCGAGTGGGCTGGGCGGGCGCGTTTTTCTTCGCGGCCTGCGGCGCTCTCCGTCTCGCACGCTTTAACTCCATGGCGGATGAGGACATGCCGAAGAGCTACTTCATCGGCCTTCCCATTCCGGCCGCGGCCAACGTCGTGGCAACACTGGTGATTGCTTATCACGACACCCCGTTTGCCTGGGCCCAGTTCGTCGTGCTGCCGCTCGCTTTCGCGCTCGGTCTCTTGATGGTGAGCAGCATCCGTTACCGGAGCTTCAAGGATTTCGACGTTCGCCACAAGCGCAACTTCTTCTGGCTGGTGCTGCTCGTCGGTATGCTCGCCTTCATCGCCATTCGCCCGGAGCTTTCGATGGTAGTGCTCTTTGGCTACTACGCGGCTTGGGGCCCTCTGCGCGAAATCATGGTTTTGCTCAAACGCCTCACGGGGCGCGGCCGCCCGATTCCTTTGGAAGTTACGGAAGCGGCCAAGAAAAAAGAAGGGGAAGGACGCCCATGAAACTGCCGCACTTGGAAAGCATTTCTTCCATCGCCCTCGTCGGAGCCACGGGCCTCGTCGGCCAGGAGTTTCTCGCGATTCTCGCGGAACATAAGATTAAGTTTCCGAAGCTGAAGCTTCTCGCTTCCGGCAATTCCGTGGGCGAGTTCATGGAAGTCGGCGCGACTCGCGTCGCGGTCGAAGAGCTGACCGAAGCTGCGTTCGAAGGCGTGGAAGTCGCCTTCTTCTCGACGCCGGCCGAAGTCACTAAAAAATACGTTCCCGCGGCCGTCGAGCGCGGTTGCCTGGTCGTCGACGATTCCAACTGCTACCGCATGCAGAAAAACGTCGCGCTCATCATTCCGCAGGTGAACGGCTCTTTGCTCAAAGACTTCGAGGGCCGGATCGTGGCGACGCCTAACTGCACGACGACGCCTCTCGCGATGATTTTAAAGCCTCTGTCCGATGCTTTTGGCATCGAGCGCGTGGTGGCCTCGACCTATCAGTCGGTCTCGGGCGCCGGAAGACGCGCGAACGAGGAGCTCTCGCACCAGTGTGCGGCGCTCTTGAACGGCCAAGGGGACGACGATCCTCAGGTGTTTGCCCATCCCATCGCGTTCAACTGTCTGCCGGCCATCGGCACGGTGCTGGAGAATGGCTATACCGAGGAAGAGGAAAAAGTCGGCAACGAGCTCAGAAAGATCCTGGCCCTTCCGAAGCTCAAAGTGACGGCGACCGCGGTCCGCGTGCCGACCTTCACGGGGCATGGTTTGTCGGCGACGGTCGAGCTCAAGGAAGAGTTCAACTCCGTCGACGAGATCCGGGAAATGCTCGAGAAGTTCCCGGGCGTTCGCGTGCTAGATAAGCCCGATAGCCACATTTATCCGACCAACCGCGAAGTGACCGGCGCCGATCTGACGTTCGTGGGCCGCATCCGGCGGGACACGACGGTCAAGTCCGGGTTAAGCTTCTGGGTCATGGCGGACAATTTGCGCAAAGGCGCGGCTTTGAACGTTTTAGAGATTTTGAACACCTTGTACGGCTACCGACGCATGAACTGACGACTCGCGCCTCACGGCTCGGGCCCTTCCACGGTAGGCGATGAATATTCGGCTCGACATTGAATACGACGGCTCTGATTTCTGCGGCTGGCAGCGTCAGCTTGATCGGCCCACCATTCAGGCTTCCATCGAAGACGTGGTAGCCAAGGTGGAAGGCCGTCGCGTGATCGTATTCGGCGCGGGCCGCACCGATAGCGGCGTGCACGCCAAAGGCCAGGTCGCCAACTTCGAGTCCCGTTATCCGATTCCGGTGGAGCGCTGGAGCAATATCCTCAATACGCATTTGCCGCCCACGATCCGCATTCAGCGCGCCAGCGTGCAGCCGCCGCATTTTCACGCTCAGAAAAGCGCCGTCACCAAAATTTACGAGTACCGCATTTTGAACCGCGGTTCGGCGAGCGCGCTCGATCGCCGTTACCTTTTTCACCCGCTCGACATCGATTGGGACAAGATGCGACAAGCCGCGGCGTGTTTCGTGGGCACTCATGACTTCGCTTCGTTTCAGGGAGCGAACGCGACCACGAAGACCACGATTCGGACGCTTCTAAAATTCGATCTTCTGGACGAAGGGCAGGGGTATTATAGATTTGTAGTCGAAGGGACGGGCTTTCTAAAGCACATGGTCCGTAACCTCATTGGAACCATCCTCGAAATTGGGGAGGGCAAACGGGCGCTAGAAGACATTCCGACGATTTTGGCGAGCCGAGACCGGCGCAGAGCGGGCAAGACCGCCCCGGCCCACGGGCTTTGCCTCGTCCGGGTGAATTATGCGGGAGAGGAGCTCCTGTGCTAGATCGGCGCTGGCCTTCTTATTCGCTCGGCTGGTTCGTCCTCATTGCGCTGCTCGTTCATGTAGCGGTTTTGCAGTTTACCTTTTTTCACCAGCCCCTACCGAACCTAGCGGACGGAAAAACGAAGACGGACGATAAGGCCATCGAGGTCACCCCGTACGACCCGAAGACGGATCCCCACAAGCCCGTCGTTCAAACGGAAGAAGCCGTCAAGCAAGAGCCCGATGACAAGCCAGCCCGCTTTGTCGGCGAGGTCAGGAATCGAGTGAAGCAGGAGAGCCGCGCCGAGCATAGCGGCCGCTTTCAGCAGGGGCAGCGCATTCCCACCGTCCCCTATCCCTCAGGTCCTGGCGAAGGGGGCGCGCGCGAGGATAAATCGTTTTCCGATCTTCTCGCCTTTCCGCAAAGCCCGAACGCGGTTCCGGGTGACGTCGCCAGGGGCGCTCAGACTTTGCTCAATACCGATCCGGTGCTTTACGCCGGCTTCATCAACCGCGTGGCGGATGAGATTTACGATGCCTGGGTAGCTCACGCGGGCGTTGCCGTCGATAAAGTGTACGCCGCCGGCGGAAGACTTGGCGCGGCCGTTTACATCACGAAGCTTACGGTAGTACTAAACCGGAGTGGCGAAGTGGCCTCCCTTCGCGTCTTGAAGAGCTCTGGCGTGAACGAGCTAGATGAAGCGCCGAAAGACGCTTTCTGGGACTCCGAGCCCTTTCCCAATCCGCCCACGCAGATGTTCGACGACGATGGCCTGGTGCGTTTCGTCTATGAGTTTCACTTCGAGTGGAAGTCCTCCGGCTTCAATATCGTCCCACTCATCTAATTTGCTAAACGTGGAATATCAGGAGGGAGGGCAATAAAATTGACGACATGGCGTGTCCGGAAACTTCTTGCGTATGTGTCGTACCTGGCCGTAGTTTCCTTTGCGCTTTGCGAGGTCGTCGTTCGTATCTCGGGGTACTCTGCTCGCTATATTTCCGATCCCATCTACACCAGCTTTCCAGGCTCTCCCGACATTGGCTATGTTCACAAACCTAACCTGAAGCAAGCCTTGGCGCGAGGACGCTCTCTCATCGATACAAACGAGTATGGCTTGCGGACAAGCCCGACGCACATTGCCAGGAGAGACACGACCACGCCGCCCCTTAGAATGGCCGTCTTCGGTGCCTCTTCGACATTTGGGGAAGGAGTCCGGGGCTCCGAGACCTTTGCCTCTCGCCTCGAGGAAATGCTGAACCAGGCCGGGAGTGAACGGCCCGTCGAAGTGATTAATTATGGCGTTTCGGGTTACAGCGTAAAAACCATGGAAGCCACTCTGTTACATCGTTATGGCGAGTACAGACCTTCGTTCTGTCTTATTGCGCTCAGCCAGAACGATTTCAATGTGCCAGGTCGATCGGCAAAAGTGGATAGCTCGGGGTATACCTATAATAGTTGGCGCTCGGGTTCCCTCTTGAGCGATTTTCCGACGATTCCCCTGCTAATATTGAGGAGAATCCACTTAACTTATTTGATCCGTGATCTCATGAATTGGAACAGAACACTGTTTTCTAGCCGAGATGTGGCCGATGGGGGCGCCGGTCGGGCGCATTCCGAGCTTCCCTCGACGTACGGGCACCTGCTTGGGTTCCATCAAAAGGCCACGGCATTTCAGTGTAGGAGCGCCACCGTCTTACTTCCTGGTCCAACTTGGGATTTTTCTGCAATCAGGCGGCAGCACCGCCTGGATGAGATTCCCTTCATCGATCTAACCGACGTTGGATCGTCTTTTACCCGTGAGCAGTTCCGCGTTAGCCGGTGGGACCATCATCCCTCTCCGGAGGTGCACCGTCGCCTAGCTCTGAGATTGAAAGAAGAGCTGACTCAAAGGTGGTTGGGCGCGTCTCCTCAAGACGGTTTGGCGACGATATCCAAACGTCCCCGAAGGACCACCCCGTGGCGGCGTCCTACTTGTGGCGAAGAGTGAAAGAGCCGGTCGGAGTGTATGACGCGAATCGCCAGTGAGTGCCACCAAACCCCGCTCACACAATTCAACGCAAATAATCACAAACAAATCCTAAAAGGTAGGCCGCTAGATTGTCATAGCCAACGCAACGAACCGGGAAGGGCAAAGGATGGCCGAGGGGACTGCCCTCCCGACTTCGAAGGGCAGTCCTCTCGGGTAAGCTCTGGCGTCCGCGGTTGGGCTAACGGTGAGCTTACTTAAGCGCGCCTGGAGGCGCTGATCTAGGTCCTCTACCTGCTGGGGAGTCAGGCGAAAAATATTAGATTGGTTGTGGTACACGCGCGCGACCGTGACGATATCCGATGGCTTGAAGCCGTAATGCTCGGCCTTCGCGATGAGCTCCTGCACCGTCATCAGAGGCTGCACTGGCTCGCCCTCGGGCTCTTCCAGCGTTTCCGGAATCGTTTGCGCTGCCGTGGCGTTGAAAGGAAGGTCCGGTCCTTGATTGGACTCCAGCTGGTTTAGGAAATCCTTGAACGTCGCATCGCCAATCATCTCGAAACCCACTTCGAACGCGGGGAAATTGCTCTTCACCACTTGAAAAACACGTACGATCTCGCCGTCTCTTTCCTGGACGGAAACCTCCGCCATGACGTCCACGAAATACTCGAGCCCTCCCGCCGTCATCGGCAGAACCTGGCCCACTTCGTTGTCTTCCTTGAACTCTTTGCCTCGCGCCGCGATTTGGTCGACGATGACCACCGATTTGCCGCTCTCCATGCAAAGTCGCCGGAGCACTCTTTTTAAAACCATCTGATCCGCGGCGAGCTCCTCAGCCGAGGGCTGGGCAAGGGGATTGCCCGTTCGCTCTCTGACGGCGGTAATCGTTTCGCTGTGCTTCGCGCCGAAATAGGCCGCCCACGAATCGAGCGCGATGAACTCAGGGAGCTCGTCGGGCTTCTCGATCTCGATACCGTCGAATTGAGAGCCCACTCCAGGAAGCAAGCGGGATTTTCTCTCCCCCTGAAGACAACCAGTCTAAACCTCGGCATCGCCGTTGCACAGAGGCCATTGGCTTCCCAAAAGGGAGCAGACCCGAGCATCGCGGACTGGGCCAAGAAAGCCAAAGTCTCGTCGTATCTCTCGGGGCTTTAGAGCTGGAAATCGATGAAGGGAAGATCTTCAGGCGTGCGGTGGCCCGCGGTGGCGGCGTCGCCCCGGTTGACGGCGTCGTTTAGCCCGAGAGCGCCGAACTCATTTTTGCCCCAGCATTTCACGCCGGCATCAAACCAGGCGCACATGTGGAACGCGCCCGCCGCGAGGGAGCCGGGAACCGCCGGGCTCGCGCTAAAGAAGGAAATCCCCGTGAGGGCGGCACCCATCTGGCTCGGGTCCGTGCCGCGAGAGACGATGTCGTTCTTTCCGAGCTGACCGAACCGATTGCTACCCCAGCATTTGACCGCGCCGCTCGCGAGTCGCGCGCACACGGAAGAAGTGCCGGCCGCGATTTCAAGAGCGCTTTGTCCGCCGAGATCGATTTTGTTCAAGAGGGGCATGTGGGAAGGCGCGATGCCGTAGCCGTGGAGCGCGATGGAATAGTTCGCATCCGAGCAAGAGCCGGGAATACCGAGCTCGTTCAAGCAAAAGAGATTGCCCAAGACGCCCTGCTGGTTTCTTCCCCAGCATTTTACGCCGCCGTCATCGAGGCGCGCGCAGGTGAACCCGCCACCAGCGGATACTTGAGTCGCGGTGCGGCCGGAGCCGAGATTGACGGCCGGAAGGCTCGCGCCCATCAGGTGACCCGCCGCGAGGCTATCGCCGCGGTTGACGTAGTCGCCTTGGCCTAATTGTCCAAAGAAGTTTTCGCCCCAGCACTTGACCGTGCCGTTCATGAGCCGCGCGCAGCTATGGCCGGCGTTCAGAGCTAGCTCGGCGATGCCGATGGGCCCGAGATCGAGGGGCCGAAGCGAAGCCATCTCGGTCGCATCCCGGCCGACGTTCTGGGTATTGCCTTGGCCGAGCTGTCCGTAAGTGTTGTCGCCGAAACATTTAGCTTTGCCGTTGTCCAGCAAAACGCAGGTATGAGCGTAACCGCCGACGACCGACACGGGCTTGGCAGTTCCCCCATTTCCCAAGATCACGAGCGCAGACGCTGAGCTTGGGTCCGAGATGAAGTCCGCGTTCGAGCCGCTTCCGAGCTGGCCCGCGCCGTTCGCGCCCCAGCAACGGAGCTCGTCATTTTCCAAGATGGCGCAGGTATGCCAGTCGCCGAGACCAAATTCTTTTACCCAGTGACCCGCGCCGAAGCTGATGGATGCCGAGCTCGCCGAGACTTCGCCGCCGGCATCGCCGCTATTGTTGCTGAGGTTACTGTTACCGAGCTGGCCGCGGCGGTTGTCGCCCCAGCATTTGAGCTGGCCGATGTCCTGTCGGACGCAGGTGTGCTCGCCGTGCGCGCGCACCAGAACGGGAACGATGCCAGTGCCGGTCACGTTGGCCGAGGTCACCACGGGCGATCCCGCGTTTTGGTAGCTGAAAGTGAGAGGCTCGCTTTTCGTGCCCGGGACCGAGGGGGAGAAGCGAATGGAAACGTTGCAGCTCGCGGCCGCGGCCAAGGTCGCGCCGCAACCATTGGTGACGACCGAGAACGGCGCGGCCGGGCCCGAGGAGAGAGAAACGTTCGTTGCGCTGGTCGAACCGGTGTTGGTCAACACCACGTTATGCGGGGAAGACATCGTTCCCACCGGAATCTTGCCAAAGCCGAAGCCCGCCAAAGACAGGCTCGCCGAGCGAACGCCAGTACCGGAGAGAGCGAAAGAAAGGCTACGAGTGATTAGTCCATCGTGCCACTGTACGGTGACGGTCGCCGAAGAGAGGACATCGCTGGTCGGAGAGAACTTCGGGATAATAGAGCAGCTGCCCGAGGACAAAGTCGCCGCGCAACTTTGGGTTTGGAAGCTAAAGGGTGCGCTCAGGGCCGAGACTGTAATCAGTTTCGCGGGCACGTCGCCGCCGAGAGTGAGGACGAGGGCGGGGCTTTGCGTTTTGGACGAGAGGAGAATCACGTTACCGAAATCGTAAGAGGCGAGACTCGGGGTAAGCGTCGAGGGATTTCCGCCCGCGCCGGTAAGGTTGAAGGTCGTGCTTTGCATCGCGCCGCTGCCGTCGTTCCACCCCACCGTCACGGTGCTGTTTGCCGCGCCACGGACCGTGGGGGTGAAGGTGATCTTGAAAGTGCAGTTCGCGCTCGCGGTGGTGGGCGCGCAGGTGCCGCCGCCGGGAAAGCCGCCAGTGAATGAGTAGGGAGCGCTAACGCCGGAGAAAGTGATTTGAGAAGCCCCAGGACTCCCACCGAAAAACTGGAGCGTGCCGGTAAGCGTGGAGCTTCCGCCGATGACCACCGTTCCGAAATTGAGAGTCGACACGACGAGCTTCGCCGAGTTGGTTCCCGTGCCGTTCAAGGTGATGTCGATAGAGCGGGTCTGGGCAACGCTCGCGACCATAGCGCCGTCTTGATAGGTGATGCCGAGGGGAGCCGTGAAGGCGTCCGCCGCCACCGGCTTGAACTTCACCGTATAAGAGCAGCTCGTGCCAGGCTCGATGCGCGCGCAGGCGCCAGTATAAGAGAAGGGCACCGAGGCGCCCGTAAGGCCGGTCACCGCGGTCACGGTGGCGGCGACGTTGGTCGCGGCGTTGGAGAGAGTGAAAGTCTTACTCAGCGTGAAATTGAGGGGCTGCGTACCGAAAACGTTGGGCGACGTTTGATTGATGGTGAGCGCCGCCGCCGCGCCGCCGCTTCCCTTCACGAGGGTCGTGATGGGCACGACGGTCGACGTAAGGCCGTTCGTGTAATTCAAGGTCAGAGTTGCCTGGCGCGCGCCCGCGCTCGCCGTGAAGGTCACGACGACGTTACAAGTGGCCACCGTTTTCAAAGGAGGACAGGTGGTCGATTCCAGCGCGAAATCGTTCGCGCCCGTTCCCGCCGCCGGAGTAAACGTAATCCCGCTCAAGGTCGCGGCTTGAGTGGCCGTGGTGTCGTTGTTCACGACTACCGTGATGGACTTCGTGGTTCCATTGAGAATCCGCCCGGCGTCGTTCGTACCGCTCGCGAAAGCAAGCGTCGCCGCTTTCGGAATCCCACTCGTGGTTCCGGTGAGCGGCATGAGTTGGCGTTCGCCCCACTCGCCGTTGTTATAGGTCACTTCCAAAGTACCCATGTGCGAAACGTTGCCGCTACCGGCCACGACGCCCGCGCCGGTGTAAGCCAAGGTCAGATTGCAAACAAGGGAGCCATTCGCCCGGGGAAGCGTGCTCGGACAATCATTCGAGACAAGGGAGAAAGCGCTGGTGGAGGGACGAAGCGCAAATTGAATCTGCGACGCGGGCTTCAAGCCGGCGTACCGAACGGTGAGGTTCTTTTGAAAGACTTGGGCGTTGACGACCGTGCCGAAGTCGATGCTGCTCAAAGGGGTCGTGGCGCCCGACTCGTAATAGGCGAGAAACGCGTGGTCGTTGCCTTTGCCTCTGAGGTCCAGGGAAGCCGTGCGGCTCGCAACGCCGTCGTTATAGGTTGAAGTGATTCGGGAGGTGGCCATGTCGAGCGAGACCGGCACGAAGGAGATGACCAAAGCGCAGCTTTGCTTTGCTCCGAGAGTCGCGCCGCATGTGCCGCCCCGGCCAGGCGCGGGACCGTCTTTGAAGGCGAAAGGCGCGACGAGGGCCGCCCAGGTGAGCTGGGTGGCGGTGGTCTCGCCTTCGTTCTTCACGGTAACCGAAAGAAAATTGTAGGAGTTCACCGACGGATCGCCGAAATCCATTTGTGCGACTGCAAAGGACAAGAGCGCCGGATCCGGAAGCGGCGTCGCGATCGGCGTGGGTGTCGGAGTGCCTTGGCCGCCGAAGATGGTGGAGTTGGGATCGGGGGGCGGCGTGGGCGTTCCCACGCCATGCACGAAATCGGCGGAGCAAGCCGCGAGGCTCAGTGACAGCGCGGCCTTGGCCAAGACAGATGTAAGGCGTCGAAAGTTCATGGTGGTCGCTGAAAAAAACGAGAGACTCACGTAGGTGATCGCGAGTTAGCTGTGCGGTTGCCCGAGGTAAGAG
>JAYUGC010000145.1:0-10521 GCA_043767805.1 Pseudomonadota bacterium
ATCCGATAGGTAGGGCAAGCGGAGGCCGCCCATGACAGGAGAAAGAGTAAGGCAAAGCCTAGAGGCCCGAAGGTCTTCAAGCGAGAAACTCCACGCGGCAAAGGTTAGGACCGGGAGTTATAGCGAAAAGGGGGGGGCCGAAGGAAGAGGGGGGCCTTAAGTCACTGGAATAATGGGACTCTATTCAGAGTCGTGGTGGCCGCCGCGGGTTTTCGCGTGGACTCCGCGCCGAAAGGCCTTAAAGCCACTTTCCAGCGCTTCCACGCCGAGCAGGACGAAGACCATGACGAGGGAGACGGCGAGGGCATCGCCAAACCGGTTTACGCCGATGAGGGCGCCGACCGCCGCGAGCACCCAGATGACCGAAGCCGAGGTGACGCCCATGATGAGGCCGTCTTTGGTGAGAATGAGACCGCCGCCTAAGAAACCGATGCCGGTTACGATTTGGCCGAGCACGCGAGTGGGATCGGTGCTTCTGCCTTCATCGAGCATGAGCCCTAAGCGCATGAAGGTCGCGGTGCCCAAGCAAACCAAAATGCAGGTGCGCACTCCCGCGGGTTTTCCCCGGAGTTGTCTCTCGAGGCCCACGATGAAACCGCACGCTATGGAGACCGCGACTTGTATCCAGAATTTGGCGAACAGAGGCGAGTTTTCGATCACAGGGAAATGGTAACGTTCCCCCCTCCCATCGTCAATTTAACGACACACTTCAGAAGCTTGAAATACGTCGAAGCTTCAGTAAAAAATGAGTCATGCACTCTCAAGAAAAAGACGGAAAGCTCATGGTCATCGTCGAGCGGGGAGAAAAACTCGTCGCGACTTTGACTCAAGCGCTCATCACCCACGGGATTAACGGGGGATTCATCAGCGGGCTCGGCGCGCTCACGCAAGCGGAGCTCGGGTACTACTACCTGCACAAGAAGGAGTACTTGAAAAAGACGTTTACCGACGAGTGCGAGCTTCTTGCCTTGAACGGCAACGTCGCGCTGAAAGACGGAAAGCCCTTCGTGCACGTGCACGCCGTCTTGAGCGGAGACAATTTTCAAGCCTTCGGCGGCCATCTTTTCGAAGCGGTTTCCGCGGTCACCGCGGAAATTTCCGTGAGCCCGTTCCCGTTTGCTCCCCTTCGTTTGCCAAACGTGGACGTGGGCCTCGCGACCATCTGCCAGTTTTTACCCTGAAGGCGGCCCCTCTAGCCCGACTTTTTGTGAAGACACCGGTTAACGCATTGCGGTATTAATAGTGCGCAGCGTCAAATGGGAGGGGTACAAGTGCCGCTCAAGTTCGCTTTCATTTTATCCATGGGTCTCGTGCTGGGGTCGTTTTCAACGACCCCAGCTCGTGGGGACCTCTCCAAACGTGAATGTTTCCAGAATTTTAGCGCCCTGGTGGTTCGCCAGGCGACCGAGGTCTGGCAACTCACTCCCGAGCGCAAAATCCCCATCCTGGTCCGGGGTGGCGACGAAGCTTCCTACCAGCAAACACCAAGCGCCCAAGCCGTTAACGAAATCCCCGTTTACGACACCATCGTTGTCGGCGGCGGTCTCTCCGGGTTAACGGCCGGGGTCTACCTGACCGATCACCAGAAGTCTGTTTTGCTTCTCGAAAAGGAGCCGCAGCTCGGAGGGCTCGCGGCCGGGGGCGAAAGAGGCGGCGTTCGCTACGCGCGAGGCGCGGCGTACTTTTCTCCGCCCGACGGCGAGCAGATAAAGATTTTCGATCACATCGGCCTTGGGGATTACCAAAAGCATTTCACGATCCCCGAGCCCATCGACAGCTACCTCTGGAACGGAAAGCTCTACCCCAACGTTTGGGAGCCCGAGGCGCTCGAGCACCTTCCGAAAAGCTTTGCGCTCTTTCGGCACGCGCTGGAAGCCTTGGCGGACCGTATCCCGTCTCAGCCCATCGAGGACTCTGGTCTGCTGCAGTGGGATCATATGACCGCGGCCGAATGGGTGCGCTGGATGCCCGAGTACGTTTCGAAACAAAAGGACGAGGCCTCTCGAGCGATCTATCAGGACTATCTCGCCGACACTCGCCTCGATCGCAAAGATCCGATGAAAGAAGTGCTCCAGCTCTTGAACCTCTACAGCCGCTCGGCGCTTGGCTGGGAGACCAATCAGATTTCGGCGACGGCGTTTGCGAACTTCTACGTTTCCGAGATCGTGCCGCGCTTCACGGGAGCGACCGGTAGTGGCGATGTCGCCAATCATTTAGTGAATATTTTGAAAGGCCGGAACTCACTCATCAAAATGCGCGCGGGCGCGACGGTCTCGACGATTCGCCAAAACGCGGACTTCGTCGAAGTGGTCTACGCGAAAAATGGCCAGACCTATTCGGTGCACGCGAAGAGCTTGGTGTTCTCGGCGCCTCTCGGTCAGGCGCCTAAACTCATCGAAGGCTTTGCGGCGGCGGTTCCCCGGCAGGCGAAGCTTCTCTCCGAGCTCGAGTACGCGCACTACGCGGTACACAACGTTTTCGTCGAAGGACATCCCTGGCGCGACTCTTACGACCTCTGGCTCCGGGATGAGAACTATTCGCAGAACGATCCGACGGACGTCATCTTGGGGCGCTGGCAGGATCCGAAGATTCACGGCTACGACGGCCTCAAAGACTTCAAAGCCACGCCCGGCGACGACGTCGGCATTCTGACCATCTATCATCCTTTGCCCAAAGGCGCGGTCGGCGGCGGATTCGACGATAAGCTCGCGATTGCGTCCGCGGAAAAAGCCTTAGGTCGGATCGAGACGATGATGAACCCCATCTTGAAGGCGCGCTGGGGAACTAAAATCAAAGTAAAGACCATCGAGACGAACCGCTGGCCGTTTTCCATTCACATCGTGAAGCCGGGTTGGTTGTCTAAAGCCAAGATTCTCAATGAGCCCATCGGCCGCATTTATCTCGGCAACAACAATATGGGCCTACCGTCGGTGGAAGAGGCCATGTACCGCGGCAAACGCGCGGCTCTCGCGGCGTTAAAAGCCATGGGCGTTGTTGTCGCCGAGGAAGAAGCGCCTCAGTCAGACGCGGCCCAGGAACGATAGGTCCAGATCAGTAGGGCGGCGGTGGCCGGAAAGGCCAATACGACCAAACTCCAAGTGAGCGGGCTGGGCGTCAGGTCGTAGAAGAGACAGAACACCGTCCACGCCAAAATCGCGGCAAGGCCCATTGCCGAGAGGAAGAGGCCGAGCGAAAGTAAGAGATTCTGCGTTTTTCCTTTTGGGCCCTTCTTCTTATCCAGCACGACGATCGCCGCCGTGTAGATCTCGGAATAGAAGAAAAGCAAAAGGCAAAAACCGAAGACCAAAGCGTACTCGGAAGGAAGCGCGTTTCGTGGAAGAATCGGATAGCCCTTTAGGCGAGAGGCGACCAGTACCGGTACGTTGAAGTGAGGAACGAGCCAAAGTAAGTAAATCAGCACCGGGAAGCTCCCCGGAATCCCTCGCAAAAACCCCAGGCAAAACATCCGGACATTTTTCGAAGCGGGCGCTCCCCAAATCAGTCGACGATAGGGAAGGGAAGGAAGATTCGCCGCGAAGAGGAGGGCGAAGTAGTACGCCGGCTCGAAATCCGTTTCCGTCAAAGAGAAGAGCGCATTGACGAGGACTAGGGCCGCGCAAGCGACAAGGCTCATGAGCCACGCCTTTCTCGTCGCTCGCAGGTCTCCTTTGACGTAGGCGAAGTAAGTTTCCAAGGTCATGGCGTGCGTTCATGCTATCGCATCGGGGGATCTTTAGGCTAGGTTGATCGCTTATGTCTCGAAGTCCTTATCGTCAGGAAATCGTCTCTTTGCTGCATCTCGCGTGGCCCATCATGGGAGCGCAGATCCTGACTTTGGGCATGGTGTTCACGGACAATGTCATGGTCGCGCGGCTGGGCGAAAAGCCGCTCGCCGCCATGGCGATGGCGGGTACCATCTACAGCACCTGCTACATCCTAGCGATGGGAATTCTTTCGGCTCTGAGTCCCGCCATCTCGCATGCGTATGGGGCGAAGGATTCGGTGAGCATCGGGCGCTGGATCCGCCAGGGTACGCGGCTGAGTTTCGTGCTTTCTTCCTGCGTCATCCTGGTTCTCATCAATTCCAAAAACATTTTGGTGTTTTTAGGTCAGGACCCTGAACTCGCGGCCGTCGCTCAGACTTTTTTGCGAGCGCTCGCTTGGGGCGTGCCGGGGCAGTATCTCTATTTTTGTGGAAGAACGCTCAGTGAAGGGACTTCGGACTCTCGTCCTTCGATTTACATCGCGGCGATTGGCGTATTAGCCAACATCGGCCTCGATTATTTACTCATCTACGGAAAGCTCGGTTTTCCGGCGTGGGGAGTGGCGGGGGCCGGGTACGCGACTTCTCTCATCAACTGGATCATGGCGGGCGCCATGGGCCTCTATTTGAAAGGGCACGCGCGCTACAAGGACTTCGGAATTTTCGATCGCGGCCCGTGGTTCGAAAAGAACCTCGTCAGAGATTTCATTCGCATCGGTTTACCCATTAGCGGCGGCATGCTCGCCGAGATGTGCTTTTTCGCGGGCGCTACACTCCTGATGGGCACGCTTGGGAGCGAGAAACTCGCCGCTCATCAGATTGCCATCAACGCGGCTTCGCTGACGTTCATGATTCCCCTGGGCCTTGCGTTTGCCGTCGGTATCCGCGTCGGCCAATTTCGAGGCAGAGGCGATAATCTCGGCATGGTGCGCGCTGGCCGGGCGGGATTTCTGGTCACCTTGCTGATGCAATGCTTACCGGGCGGGCTCTTTCTCCTCTTTCCCGAAGTGGTGACGTCGCTTTATACTTCGGATCCCGCCCTCACCGAGCGGGCGGTGGCGTTACTTCGGGTTGGCGGCATCTTTCAGATTTTCGATGGGCTACAGGTAGTCGGAATCTCCGCGCTTCGCGGTTTGAGAGACACGAAAATCCCTTTCCTGAACACCGTCATTTCTTTTTGGCTTCTTGGCGCTCCATTAGCGATCTTTTTAATGAAACGGATCGGGCCGGTAGGCGTTTGGTATGGCATGGT
The DNA here is from genome assembly GCA_043767805.1 of Pseudomonadota bacterium. Taxonomy (GTDB): domain Bacteria; phylum Bdellovibrionota; class FAC87; order UBA2466; family UBA2466; genus CAZZHG01. Next base: position 5,016 of record JAYUGC010000145.1, read on the forward strand.
AATAGGACTCGGGCTTGCGTCCGCGTTTCATTTATTACGTTTCCAACGGCTCAGCCGGGATCTAGTACAATAGTTGATTCATGCAGAAGCCCCACCCCATCGCGAGAGTCCTCACCTACCTGGAAAAATTCGCGGGGAGGCCTTGGTACACCCCTGTTGTAGCCCTCATGGCCGCGCTCGATCTCTTCATCCTGGTGATACCCACCGACGCGCTTCTCTTGTCGAACGTGGCGCTCAGACCGAAGAAGTGGATTCAAATCGCGATCTGGTTCACGGCGGGCTCCGGGTTGGGTTCCTTGGCTTTGAGCCTTCTCATTCATCACTACGGGATCGATTTCTTGGGGACCGTGGGCATTCATCCCGAGACTTCGTCCACCTGGGAATCGACGGCCCGCTGGATTCGCGACTACCAAGGGCCGGCGCTGGCGGTTTTTGCTGGTGGCCCGTTTCCCTTGCAACCGGCGGTGATGGTGTCGGCGGTGGCCCGCGTGAGCCCCTGGGCCATCTTTCTTTGGGTAAGCCTAGGCCGCGCGCTCAAATTTTTCTTTTTCGCCTGGGCCGCGACCCACGCGCCGAAGTTGCTGGGAAAGCTTTGGGGCGTGCGCTCCGAAGTCGAGCACTACGAGGCGGTAAAACGCGAAGTCACTGCTCCGAAACCGAAGGTCGGCTGAACGGGCGCCTACTGAAGCTTCAGATACTTGTTCGCGCCGGGATTGGTGACTTCTTTGAGGTGATCCGCCAAAGGCGGCGCGGATACTTTCGATCCCACCACGAAGTGTCTCGGCACGGGCGCGATGACGATGTTATTGAGGTCAGTGACTTTGTAGACGTACGTCATGCACGTCCAGCTAACGCTATCGCGGTTGTCGAGAAACGCGTCGAGCGCGCGGTAGGTGCCGTCCTCGAATCCGGAGAGTGGCGTGCTGATTCTGAGGGCGTTGAACTTCACCGCGGGGCCAGTGACGGAATCCTGCGCGGGCGTCGGCGTGGTGCTGCTAAAGCGCACCGACACTTCTCCGTAGAGGTTCTGCAAGAAATCGAACTGAAATCCTTTTTTCTCACTGAGCGAGCGTCCGCCGACGGTGACGGGCTTATAGGCGGCGCCGGAGTTGTCGACCCAAAGGCCGGCCAGGATTTCGAGCTGCATGTCGAGAGCGAGGTCGCTTTTTTCGACCTTGAACTCGTAGCCGCAAGCGCGCTCGGCTTCGCCGCCGCGGTTGATGCCGGCCTGGGCCTTTCGGCCGCAGCCGCTAAAGACCATCGCGGCCAGGGCCGCGAGAACGAAAAATCCGGTAACCGAAATCGTGGAATCCAACTCTCTTTTCATCGTCCCCTCCCAGGGAGGCCTCTCGGGAGACCCAAACTCTCGTCAAAGCGCAGAGCAAGACGCGCGCCAGATTACGGTGAGCCTGGAGGAAGTGGGGGGAAGAGAGGAAAGTGCCGTTCTACGGCGCTGGGAAGACGCTTATTGGGCTTCGGCGAAGGCGACGAGCGCTTCGTCGTCGGTGACTAGGAAGAGGCGCTCCTGACGGGCGAGGATGCCTTCGTCGATGAGGGCCTTTAGCGTAGCGCGGATGATCTTACGGTCGGTATCGACGTATTTGAGGATGGACTCCTCGGTGAGCGGAAAACGATTGTCGCCGTTTAGCCCGTTAATCGCCGAGCGAGAGAAGTGGCGCACGATATTGGCGATGCGGACGACCGGGTTGTCGGATCGGAGCGCGCGCGCCACGAAGTTGGTCTGCTCGAACCGATCGCCCACCACTTGGAGCACGGTTTTCATCAGATCGGTCATGACGCTGGGAGCATGCGCCTCGATGTCGACGACGTCCTGGTTCGTCAGCTCGAGCACTAGAAGATCGGTCTCGCAGAAGGCGCTGAAAACCCGTTTGTAAGGATCGGGCTGGAGCAAAACTTTTTCGCCGAGAAATTGCCCGGTCTCGAGCACGCCTTCGACCACGCTGCCTTCCGGGCGCTCGGCGATGAGCTGCAAGCGGCCGTTCACGAGAAAATACATGATCGACGCCAAGTCGCCTTGGCGGAACAAGTATTCCCCGGCGATATAACGCTTGTAGTACTTGTGCAGCGTTGAATTGAGTATGTCGTCTAGCAGTTCCATTAGGCGGCCGACTTTTTCGTAAGATTTTGGCTGAACTTCACGAGCCCCTGCTCGTCGGGGAGCAGGTAGCAGTCCGTCTTGGTGCGGACTATCAGGCCCTTGTCGACTAGAGCTTGGAGAGTCTCGGTGATCTTAGCGCGATCGAGATCCACGTAGTGGTGGATGCTATCGACGGAGAGCATGACTTCGGGCCCCTTCGGCGTGGCCTTCGCGCTGCAGCGCCGGTAGTAAAGAATGACGTAGATGAAACGCTCCATCACGTTCGAGGTGCGGAGCAATTTCACTAGCTGGTTCGCGCGATCGAAACGAACGGCCACGACTTTCAAAATTCCGCGCAGCAACGCGGTCATGACGCTCGGGTCTTCTTTTTCCATCGCGGTGAGATCGCGGGGCGAGAGCTCGATGGCGGTGGTCTCGATTTCAGCGCGCGCCGTAAAAGCTCTGAGGTAGGGGGCTTTCGAGAAGAGCACTTTCTCGCCGAGGATTTGGCCTTCTTCGAGAAGTCCCGCGACGTAGCTATCGTCGCCTTGTTCTCCGAGCAGAAGCACGCGTCCGGTCACGATGAGAAACATGGAGTGAGCCGATTCTCCTTGGGCGAAAAGCTCTTCGCCGGGGGCGTAGCTTTTTACGAATTTTTGCAGGCTCGGGTGGCGAGCTAAATCGATGGCATCCATGCAAGGTACCTCTTTGCTACTTATCGGCTTATTTCAGAGGGTTCTGGAGGTGAGGCCAGCTTTAAAGGAGGCGCCGCCATTAGCGGTCGAAGGATTTGAGCCACTGATTCACGAGCGCGCTATCGGCGTTGTACGCGCCTTCGTAGATCTTCATCGAATTAGGAGAACGGGGCTCGACCAAAGTCTCATGGAGAATGGCGATCGGGTTCTTATTGGTGCCCGGCCGGTCAGGCACGCTGCGCGCGGTGCCATTGGCTACCGTGGTGGGCGCCGATAACGGAGCGGGCGCGGAAGCTCCGCCGCCTTCGCCCGTGGACGCGCCGCCCGCGGTTCCGCCTTCATCGGCCAGCTGGGCGCCTGGATTACCTCCCATATCCTGTCCGGCGCCGCCATGGGGCTCGGCGAAGGCGAGGGAGCCCCAAAGGGCCAGGGTCAGGGCGAACGTTAGCTTTGAAAGCATCACGTCTTTAGGAAAATGCAGGACCGAGGCCAACGATTTTGGCCCTTCACAATGTGTAACACATTGAAATCAGGACTTTTATTTTGCGAAAACGCTTTGACCGGTGCTTAGCTTCTTACCTTTTCCTTCGGACCTAGACAGTCGGTATACTGAAACTATGAAGCCCTTGCTGATGGTGCTCCTGCTAGGCCTTGCGGTTCCTGGCTTTGCCGAGGAAGCGGATGAGTCCGTTGCTGAGTTAGCAGTGCCGCGGACGACTCACGTCGCGCAGGCGCTTCAGGCGCTCATTCAGGTTTCCATCGTCACTCCGCAGACCTTCACGCTCTCCAATTCGCTCTACGAAACGCCCTACGCGCAGAACTTTATCGGCATGCCTTCCCTTCAGGGCGGCCTCGCCATGCCGCTCTTTCTCGCGGGTGGAATCGAAGCGCAAGGAATCGGCACGCTCGGCTACGGTTTTAAAGAAGGCATCTTCAATTTGACGACGGTGGAAGGAAAACCCGCGCGCGACTTGATTCGTCTGTATCGTTTTCCGGCGTCTCTCGGCGTGAAATTTCTGTATCACATTCCGTGGCTCACCTTCGTGAAGCCTTCTCTCACGGTGGGCGGAGGCGCACAGCTCATCTTGCAGGCGGGACGGCTAGCCGGCTTCAGTGATAATTTTTGGATTCCGTATTACTACTTTTCGCCGGCGCTCACCTTTTTCGAGAACCGTGTTTCGACGGACTGGTTCGGCGGATTTACCTTCGGCATTTCTTACCAGAACGATCTGAGCCCCAGGCAGGTTCTCCGGGCTTGGTCTTTCGACTTAAGCGTTAATCTTTTTCTTTGAGCCGTGAGATGTTAGGTTTTCCGCATTCTCCTCCCTCGTGTCAATTGCAGTAGCAGGCGATGGTGAAATCCGTTTTGTCGGCGTCTTTCGATTGGCCTGGCTTGTAACAGAAGGGGCCTAGGACGTCGGTGCGGATGTCCCCCATCGACGAGCACTCCCCCCAGCAGCCTTTCGAGAAGTTCACTTTGCCGATGGCGGACGCGGGCCGCGCTTCGCCTGAAGCGCACTCGGCGCCGGCATCATCGCGCGCGGAAGCCATGCCCGCTTTGCGGCAAACGTCTTTGCAAGTTTGGAAGTTAGCCGCCTGCACCCATCGGCCTGCTTCACACGGTCTCCAGTTTATGGCGTAGTCCTGATTTACGTAGCCGTCCAACGAGTCCACCGTCATCAGGCCTTGGGGGCGCGACGACCGGCCACCCGCGAAGCCCACTTCAAAAGTGCCGCGGCAACCAAAGTTCACCCAAGCCTTCGAGCCTTTCGCGCCGAAGCTGATATTTTTCAAGCAGGCCGCGGCGGAATCTTTTTTGACGAGATAGATATCGCTGATGGCCTGACCCAACTCCACTTCGCTCTGTCTTCCGCTACTACTCGAGAGCTGAATTTGTTGCTTCGGGCCGCGCGCTTCGACGCGCACGTTGGTGTCTATGTTGATGAGCGACCCTCCGCCATCTCCGCAGCGAGAAAACTCGGCGGCGCTAATTGGAATGAGCACGCTATGTTGGTAGTCGTCTTGAAAAGGTCCTTTGAGGGTCAAAGGCGCGAGCTGCGTCCTCAAGCTGCTGGTCCCGAAGGAATAGGCGCTACTTTGCGAGCCCTTCGCTCCCGCCGGCAACTCCGCGTAGCCTCGGTAATCGATGCGGTAGAGCGCGAACTGATAGCCTCGAGGCGTTTCGATATCCAAAGTGACGCGGCAGTCTTTCTGCGCGAGCCCGCTCGGCGATTCGCCGACGTCGACCGAGTAGCGATCGAAGAGAAGCGTGAGCGTCGCTGTGTCTTTCGTGATCATCGAGGCGAGAGAGCCGGTCGGGCAACCCGTGCCGGAATGCTGAAAGCTTCTGAGGCGCACCGATTCAATGGGCGGGTTCGCCAAAGCCAACGTGTGCGTTAAGACCAGAGCCCCTGCCAACAGCTTTTTCATCCGCCTCCCTCCGACACTTTGTCAGAGCAATAGCGGTGCCAACCGTAATTAGTAGAAGCCGTACTTGATGGTGAGCGTGAACGCGCGGTACGCGGCGGAGTTTACGCTCAAGTGATCGGCCGGGACGGAGAAGTCGAAGGTGCCGGTGAGATCCACGAGCGGTGTCAGAAAGTACGTCGAGGTCAGAAAGGCACCGATGGAACGCTCGTTCGAGTTGGGAAGAACGGCGCCGTTCTGCGCTTTGTCCGTAGTGTAAGTTTGGTTCGCGCCCGCGCCGAGGCTG
>JAYUGC010000146.1:0-55283 GCA_043767805.1 Pseudomonadota bacterium
GCCTGGGGCAACCTTAGTAAAGTCCGCTGGGCCCGCTGCGGAACCCTCATCCACTAGACCTCGAGCGCGAGCAACGCCGCTCCCAGCGCTCCGCTATTATTCTCAAATAGCGTCGGTAAAATTCGCAGGTTCGAGCCTACGATAGGAAACGCGTGGCCGCGGACCCAATCTCGCACGGGTTCCCAATAAGGTCCGAGCCCCGCCGCGACTCCGCCTCCGAGCACAATCACCTCGGGGTCGAAAGCATTCGCGAGGCTCGTCAGCCCCACACAAAGATGCTTTAAGAAATCGTCGATAACGTCCGCATAAGTCTCTCGATTGGCCGGGGCGAAAATAGCTTCTGCCGTCACCCCGGGCACGAGAGCCGCGAGGCTCGAAGCCGAGCAGTAACGCTCAAAACAGCCCGTGTTACCGCAATTACAGGGGATGCCATCGGCGTGAAGGGAGACATGCCCCACTTCTCCCGCCGTGCCGGTAGCGCCTCGAAACAATCTTCCGTCTAAAATGAGGCCGCCCCCGATGCCGGTACCCAAAGTCAACAAAAGGGCGTTTTGACATCCCCGAGCATTTCCGAGACGCCATTCGGTTACCACCGCGCAGTTGGCGTCATTTTCGACCACGGCCGGGACCCCGTGGTCAGCCTCGACCCAAGCCTTTAGCGGCACGTTGGTCCAGTTGCGGAAATTGGGAGAGTTGCGGACCGTTCCCGTCTTTGGGTCCACGGATCCGGCACAGCCGACCCCGATTCGGCTAAAAGCTAAGCCAGATGCCTTCGCTTTTTGAACCGCCTCCGAGATGGCGGCGCGGACCCCCGCGGGGCCCTCATTTGCCCTCGAAGGCACCTGAAATTCCATCGCTATTCGATTTGGCAATTCGAGGATCGCCGCCTTAAGATTGGTCCCACCAATATCCAGTCCCAAGGCCGAAGGGGAAGTGCTCGTCATGAGCCTCTCATACCTCCGGGACGAAGGAATGTCATGAATGCCGAGTCTGCCATCAAAGTCGAAAACCTCACCGTAAAGTACGGTTTCCGCACGGCCGTTACCTCTTTTCATCTAAACGTTCCCAGAGGCGGAGCCGTCGGACTTTTGGGCGCGAACGGCGCCGGCAAGACCACCACCCTTCACGCCATTTTAGGATTTTTGAAGCCGAAGTCCGGCACCATCTCCCTCCTGGGACAAGGTAAGGCCGGCCCGAAAGTGTTCCATCACATCGGCTTTGCACCCGACGACGGGTGCCCGCCCGAATATCTAAACGGCCAGGAGTACCTCAACTTCGTGGGCCGGTTTCGCGTGCCCGACAAAATTCGAAGAAAAAAAGAAGTCGAAGAGTGGCTGACCTGGTTCGAGCTCGATCCGAAAAAAAGAGTCGGCGGCTACTCCAAAGGCATGAAGCGCCGGTTGGGTCTCGCGCAAGCTCTTCTCGGCAAACCCGATCTCGTCATTCTGGATGAGCCCTTAAATGGGCTGGATCCCCTCTTCATTTTGAAGCTCCGCGAAGGCCTGGAGAAATACCTCGCCGGCGGAGGCACGCTCCTCTTTAGCTCCCATATCCTCGCGGAAGTGGAAAAAGTCTGCTCCGAAGTCGCCATCATGGCCGGGGGCAAATTGGTGACTCAAGCGACCGTGGCCGATCTCACCGCGGAATTCGGTTCCGTGGAACAAGCCTTCAAGGCCAAGGTCGGAGGTGCCACGTGATGGCCCTCTGGATCCAAAATCTCGTTCATCTCCTCCGCTCGCGTTTGCTCATCTGCATCATCCTCTTCTCCATGGTCGTGCAGTACTACGCCGTGAAACTCGCGAAATCGGCGGCGCTCTACATGTCGCTTTCCGTCCAAGGGAGCGGCACCGTCATCCAGGAGTCGGAAAGTTATTTCGTCGCGGTGGTCGCGAGCTACTTCGCGGGCACTTTTCTCGCGGTCGTCTACGGCGCGTGGATCGCGCCCTACCTGCACCGCGGTCCTCGCAGCGCTTTGACCCATATGTTGCCCATCTCGAGATGGGCCTTTCCCGCGGCGCACGCCCTCACCTTCTTAGTACTGCTGGTCGTCCAGTTCATTACCTTGATTTGGGCTTTGGGCGCGAACGTCGGCTGGGAGACGGTCTTTTCCGCGGCTTTTCCGTGGAAAGGAGTTCTCATTTGCTTCGCGCTTCAAGGAATCTCCTTCTATGTCATTCTCTTCGGCGCGGCTGCCTCCTCGATGGTGCTGGGATCTTTGCCCACCTTTTTTCTCACTAACATGGTCTGCACGGCGCTGGTTTTCGCCAGAGCTGCCGTGGATTTCTCGGAAAGCGATCTCGCCTCCCGCCTGGGCAATGCGACACCCATGTCCAACTTAAAGCGCCTGCTCGAGATGCTTCCACCCATGGGAGATCTGCTAAAAGACATGCGCGTCGCTTTCGTGAAACAAAGTTTTCCGACGGAACACTTGGCTCTGTGGGCCATTTGGCTCGCTTTGTTTGTGATATGTTTCCGCTGGAGGCTCAGTTACCCGCATAAAGTGCGCTCCTCCGAGGGCTAAATCCGGTGAAAGTTCCCTTCTCATTTTTGACCGAGCAATTTGCGACCCCCGAGCCGATTTTCGATAAGATCCGATCCTTTCTGCGGCGGTGTGACTTCACTCTCGGTGAGGACGTCGACGAGTTCGAGCGCCGCTACGCCGCTTTCACTGGCGCCCGTCACGCCATAGGCGTCGGCACGGGCACCGATGCCCTGGCGCTTTCCCTAAAAGTGCTCGGCGTAAATCCCGGCGATGAGGTCATCACCTGCGCGAACACCTTCATCGCCACGGCCGGAGCCATCGTGCAAGCCGGCGCGAAACCCGTGTTCGTGGATTGCGGTGACGATTTGCTCATCGATCCCGAACGAATCGAAGGGGCCATCACGTCCAAAACCGCGGCGATTCTCCCCGTCCATTGGGCCGGAGCGCCCGCCGCCATGGAAACTATTTTGGAATTGGCCCGCGTCCACCGGCTACCCGTAGTTGAAGACGCCTGCCAAGCTCTGGGCGCCAAAGCGGGAGCTCGCCCGGTTGGAACCTTAGGCGCCACCGGGGCTTTCAGCATTCATCCTTTAAAGCCGCTCCATGTGTGGGGAGATGGGGGCGTCATCGTCACCAATGACGACGAGATTTGTCGCAAGCTCAGATTAGTTCGCAATCACGGCATGGCCACCCGAGACGAGATCGAAGTGTTCGGCGTCAATAGCCGACTCGATAGCTTGCAAGCCATCGTCGGAAATCATGTCTTCACGTCTCTGCCTGAAACCCTCGGTAAGCGCATCGGCTACGCGGAACGCTACGATCGCGCGTTTGGGGATAAGTCCTTTCGGGGAAAGATCGAAGTGCCGCTCCGGCCCGAAGGCACCCACGTGTTCCATCTCTACCAAATTTTCTCAAAAGACCGGGATGGACTGCTCGGCACACTGAAAGCCAAAGGAATCGAAGCGAAGGTCCATTATCCGATACCGCTCCACTTGCAGCCGGCAGCCCGAGAGCTGGGCTATCGCAAGGGCGATTTCCCCAAGACGGAACGAGTCAGCTATGAGAGCGTGACGTTGCCGTGCCATCAGTATTTGTCCGAAGCTCAGATAGACTTCACCATCGCCGCGGTGGCTGAGTTTCACGGAGTTTGAAGCTGGAAATTCCGTTTCTCAATTTAGCGACTGATTCCAAGAAATCCGCCATCGGCTCAGTGCTTGCCGAGATCGGCCGCCTGGCCGAGTCCGCAGACTTCATTCTGGGAACCAAGGTCGCCGAATTTGAGTCTCGCTTCGCCGAGAGAGAAGGCGCCTCTTTCGGAATTGGTTGTAACTCCGGACTGGATGCTCTTCTCCTCTCCCTCAAAGCACTCGGTGTGGGACCGGGAGACGAAGTCATCACCTCTCCGTTTTCTTTCGTAGCCACTGGCGCCGCCATCTCTCTCGCCGGGGCTACTCCCGTTTTTGCCGACATTGGCTGGGATGGCACCTTGGATCCGCAGAAGGCCGAAGCTCTGATTACGCCGAAGACCAAAGCCATACTTCCCGTACTTTGGGGCGGAATTCCCGGAAAACTCTCCGAGTTTCGGCCGCTTTGCGAGCGCCATCACCTTTCGCTGGTTCTCGATGCGGCCCAAGCGGTCGGCACCCGCTTTCAAGGAAAAGGCGTCGGCGGCTGGGCCGACGCGGTTTGCTACAGCCTCCATCCTTTAAAGAATCTGGGGGTTTGGGGAGACGGCGGCATCATCCTTACCGGCCAAGAGGATCTCCGGGATCGACTGAAGCTTTCCAGAAACCACGGCCTCATCAACCGGGATGAAGCGGCTTTTTTTTCCTACAACAGCCGTCTTGATACCGTACAGGCCGCGGTGGCCCTGGCCCACCTGGACCTCTTGGATGAAGTGCTTCAATTCAGAGCTTCTCATGCCCGCCGCTACTTGGCGGGGTTTCAGGCTTTGTCCGCCGTAAAGATTCCGCTCGCTCTCGCCAAGGAAAATTCGGTCGGGGTGCATCTCTTCCAAATCTTGGTGGATAATAGAGAGGCGCTTAGGGAGAGGCTCGCCAGCCGGGGCATCGAGACGAAGGTGCATTACCCGATCCTTATCCCCTTCCAAAAAGCGGCCGAGGGGCTGGGATACGAGCGAGGGGATTTCCCTATCGCGGAAGCTTTTGCCGACCGCGTGGTCTCTCTCCCCATCCGAGAAGATCTAAGAAACGAAGAGATCGATCAAATCGTCGCGGAAATCCGGAAGTTCTACCGAGATAAGCCCGTTTGGAACCAAGTCCCGTCGGAACTGAGCTCGTAGGTCCGCGTCGCCGTCCGCTCACCCGCCTCGAAGTCCTCGATACGAACGCGGTTGGAAGCCTCGCGCTCCGCGACTGCAATTCTGTTCTTTCCTGAAACGGCGGTAACTTTCTGAATCGCTTCGGGATCGACCCCCGCCGCATGAAAAACCACACCTGGTTGTTTGCCCTTGGTCTCATAACCGGCGGCGACGATGGCCTCGGAGGTAAGGGTTCCCGGTTTTCGAAGCAGCGCCTCGATCTGGTATTTGACCCGGCCCTTTCCCTCGGGTTTATCCTCGGCCTGAGAGGGACTCTTATAGAGACGAACCATACCGGCCTTTTTTGCGGCGTCCGTTCCGAGCCAGCTACGATTCAACCATGGGGTTGTCTCGCTCATGTCTCTTAAGATCACACGATTGAAATCGTTCATGCTCCTTCCCAGCTCAACCCCGGGCTCCATTTCGCTGAAATGACCGAGCAGAGTCGCATCACTCAATTCAGCTCGATCCCGGATTGTGCGATAGACCATCTCGGGGGAGTAATCGGTCAACAGCTTCTGGAGATAAATTGTCTCGTTGGGTGAGGGCTTGCCGAAACCCCCGACAAAAATCGGAGTGGCAAGGTGAACTTGCTTCTGGTCCGCGCGCGTGCGCCAAGCTTGGTAGGCGGTCAAGGAGGCTTCGATATTCAAGTAGTGGCTGCGGCCGGCGGCGACCCAGGTCAGAAATTCCGACGCATCCACCCCAGGATGTCTCGCGGCAATGTCCCGGGTCACAACCGGAGCCAAGAAGCCGAGACCCACGGTGCCGTGAGGGATCTTGTTATCCACGACCGCCGCCAAGTCCCGGTGAAATTCTTTGGAGATTGCCAAGGCGTGGACGAACTCTTTGGTGAACTCGCTCTTTTTAAGGGCTACGTCCTCTCCGAATTTCGCCCAGATCGGAGGCGGCAAACCAAATTCGGCGAGCAGGCGCTCCGATAATAGGCGACCGGTGCGACCGTTGCCGTTAATGAACGGATGCATCGAGATAAAATCATAGTGAAACGAAGCGATGGCGGCGACGATGGCGCCCTCCGTACGGGCTCTCGCAAGGTCCTGGTGGAGCTCTTGCCAGCGATGGGCCAGCATCTCGTTCATGAACTCGACCCTCAAGATCGAGATGTCCGGAGAGTCGGAGGAGTCGAGAACCCGTCTTTTCCGATCGAGCTTGAAACTCTCGTTACTGGCGAGCTTTTGGAATTTTTCCCACAAGACGCGCTCGTTCTTTCCCAGTCTATCCTCGAACTCTTGCTTGGATATTTTCTTATCCTTCAAGAGTTTGGTATCCCGGATTTCAAGCTCCCAGCGCTCGAGATCTTCTTCTTTAGCTAGCTTGGCCCGGGCTTCCTCCTTGGCTGCTGGCAGTGTTGCCTCGGTGAGAGCATGTTCGGTCTCCTCGATTCGGATTAGTTTTTTCTGAAGCTCGGGAGATAAGTGCGAGGCAAACTTCCGCCATTCGGACATCGGCATATAGTAAACGGCGTCCGACTCGTAAACCGTGGGGCTTTCCCGGTAGAAAAGATAAGGGTTGATGTCGTGAAGAGACTTGAGATTCGTGGCCTCCTTAGCGCCCTGAACGACGAAAGTAACCGATCGCTCGCGCACACGTCCCAGGTCTTCATTTTTAGTCTTCTCGGAATTGGCAGCCTTGGTCCAGCCGAACCATTTGTTTTTGCCGTCAGGAGTGCTTCTCCAGGAAAGCAAATGATCCTGTGCCCTGAACACATTTTCCGGAGTCATGTTCTCGAGCGGAATTTGCCAAAGGTAACCGCGGGCCGTGCGGTAGCCCTCCATCGGATCTTCTCCGTCCTTGGCGTATCGGCTCGCGTGTTGAAGCGCCACCGCCGCTGCGTCGGCGCTGTCCGCGAAAGCTTCCCATCGGTCCGAGAAAAAATGATCGAAGTACCACTTCTCGAAGGCGTCATATTGTTCCGGGTTCAAATCTCGTTTCTGTTTCGCGAGAATGGCTTCGGCGCCGGCAAATCGCCCCGAGCGCTGAGCCGGCGCGGACAAGTCCACCAGCGGAATACGACGGTCCAAAGACGAGAATTTTTCACGGCACCGCCAGAGGGTTTCCAAATCCCCTTGGGCGTCGCCGGAGAAGACGAGCGTGAGCAAAGCCCCCAAAAGGAGCTTCAAGAACACACGAAATTTGGCGGACGCATTCACCCCGAAATCACCCCTAAAAAGAACGAGTGCCCATTGAAGTGCAAATCACGAGCCTGCCTTTTAGGCTGCGCGCACCAAGGGGAATACGGGTGAGTCTTAGTCCCTCGGCCTAGGCTTGTTCAGGACTAGAGAGGACTAGAGAGGACTAGGTGTCTTCAATCCTTGGGCTTTTGCGGGAGGGCGTTGAAGAGATTAGTCTGCATCGCTCCGATGGTGGAGCCCCATTTGAGAGCGTAATCCCCGGGCGCCATTTGATAGCCACCCAAGAAAGAAGTGATGGTCGCGTTGTTGGGATCGTTGCGGTACTTTTCGCTCAGCTGAATCTTTAACGTGAGATTCAGAAAACATTGAGAAAGCATCTGCGCGAGCCGAAGTTCGCCGACCAACTTTCCCTGAAAATCTCCCTTGGGTTCTCCCAGCTGAGATTTGGCAATCTCGAAATTTCCATTGCGGGTCTTAATCTCCGCGAGAACTTTTCCCAGCTTGAAAGCGGGAAAGAGCATGCCCTGGACATTGAGTGCCGGGAAGAAGAATCCGTCAATATCCAAGGTCGTGTCCACATTCGATTTATTGAGCGCGGTCTCATCGAAGTAAAAATCGCTATCAATGTTGGCGATGCCTTCCACAGGCTGAGGCAGATCCGAAAACTTCAGCTGTTTGAGAACCACCTTTTCCGCTTGAAGCGATCCTTTGACCACCGCTCCCGCGCGAGTGACCTTGACCCAAAGATCTCCCCCCTCTTTCAAGCCGGTAATACCGAGGGAAATGCTTGGGGCCGGCGGAAAGATCGAGCCGAGCCCGATGCGCGCGATCATTCGTTTCGCCGACAGATCGAGCTCTCCCGATCCCATGGGAATGGAGACGTCCACATTTTTCATGCCGATGCCCGGCCAGCCCAGGAAGGAAATGTAGATATCCTCCGCGTTGATGAGGATGCGGGTATTTTGGTAGATCTGCGTGAAAATGTAGCCCTTCAGGTATTGCAGCGGAAATAGCAGGATGAGGAAAAAGAAAAAGAGACCGATGCAGATGGCGATGGTGCTGAGCTTGGGGCGCTGTATCTTCATCCGGCCTCCGCCGAGAAGAGGTACACCACCACGCCCATCTCGACGTTCATGTAACCGCGATCCTTCTTGTCGTTCGTGATCTTGATGGAAGAAACAGAAAGATTGAAACCGCCGAACTCCACGTTGTTCAAGAATTGCGCGAGCTGAGTCAGGTTCACTTTTTCGAGCTGAACGGTGGCTTGTTTCATGCGCACATCGCCCGCTTTGGAGTCTTCTTCACGGCCCGCGCTAGCCGGAGTCTCCTCGATCTTCGCCATGCGGATCGAAATTTTGGCGCCCTGAGCTTGGCGAACCAGGTGCTCCTTCAGCTGTCCGGGAGCAGCGAGCTGATTGTTTCGCTCTAGGTTCGCCATTTCGGCGGTCTGTGACCTTTGGGTCTTTTGATGTTGTTGCAGGAGACTGATCATTCTCAAGGATTGGTCGACCTGACGGGAGACGGACCAAAGCGAGACGTAAGAGAGAAAGAGATAACCGGCGATGATGGCGACTACCCCGCCCATGCCGCCGACGATAATTTGTTTTTGCTGGCTGGGTGGCAGGCTCGCGAACCGGTCATAGGCCATGCCCACGTACTTGTTTTGGTAAACCTTGTTGAGCATCGGAGCGTTCTCATTGATCCACTCCTTAACTTTCCCCATTCTGTCCATGGTTACCTCCCCACCACTTCCCCGCGGAACGTGAAGCGCTGTCCGTCTCGGGTGAGGTTTACCTTGGTTAGAGAGGGAACCTTTTGAATGAGGTCAGTGACCTTGTTCAAGTCTCCTTCGTACAAAACGCCTTCCATGACGAAAGTGCGATCGTCCAGAGAGAGAGTATTTACGTCCACCTTCACGTCCGGCGGAAACGACTCGCTGATGGCGCGCACGAGCGTCATCATGGGAACGCGCTCTTTGGCGAAAACTTTCAGCTTCTGCTCGAGCTCATTGGTTTTCTGATCGATGTATTTCTTGAGCGCGTCGGGATCGGTGACTAGTGTTTTGCGTAGGCCCGTGGGCACCGAGCGGAAGGTCTCTCCGAACTCTTTTTGCAGCTCTCCCTGGGCGCGTTTCACCTCGTTGTCGGCGATGCGGGAGGCCACGCACGAGTGAAGGGAGAGTAGACCGACGAGAATTCCCACGAAAGTGCAAAGCAGAAGCGCGTTGGGATTCGCGAAAAGATTGCGAACCTCTCCCAAGGAATTGCCTTTGGCGGCCGCTTGCGCGCGGAAATTGAAAAGGAGCGGCGCCTTACGGGCAAAGACCATGGCGCGGCCGAGGGGCTCGCCGAAGCGGGCCTCGTCCGCGGTGCGGAGCTCTGCTTTGAGGTTTAGTTTTTCGAAGGCGTGGAAACTTTCGACGGGAACGTCGAGTCTGCGGTTCAAGAAACTTTCGATTCCCCATATCTTGCTGGTACCGCCCGTAATCAAGACGGATTGAATGCGCTTTTGGTAGAGGGTACGAAAGGCGACCAAGCTGTGATTGATGTCGGCCAAGAAGGGACCAAAGGCGTGGGTCGCCGCGGCCACGAGCTCCTGAGAATCGGCGGAGCCGCCTTCGGCCTCCATATCCATCTTCAGGTCGTTCATTTTGTAGCGCTCGGCTTCCTCGAGGGCGAGTCCCAAGGTCGCGGAGAGAGATTGGGTCACGGCGGCGCCGCCCCAGCTGATGCTACGGAAAAGCTCGAGGCGGTTTTCCTCGAAAATGGACAAGTTCGTTTTGTGATGTCCGATATCGAGCAGGAGCAGGGGCTCGGAAGGCGGCGGGACCTTGGAGTCCGCGAGCGACGTCAGATAGAGGTTGATGAGCCCCATGCCTTCAAAAGTCAGCCAGTCCGGATCGACTCCAATGGATCTCAGCCATTCGACGTGAGACTGAACGTGCTTTTCAGGGGCGATCGCGGCGAAGACGACGCTGCCGTCTTTTTTGGGCATCACGTAATGCTCGACGATGGCGTTCTCCAGCTTGAAGGGAACGGTGTCTTCGAGCTCGAAGCGAAACGTCTTTTCGACTTTTTTGCGCTGTTTTAAAGGAATGGGCAAAAACCGCAACGCGGTTTGCGCCGGCGGAAGGCTGGTCACGATCTTCTCAGGATGGCTCGGAAGGCGGGCCATCAGCTGGGTCACGGCCCGGCGGTACGTCTCCGTGGGATCCAAGATTTCGAGCGGAAGACGGATTTCGTGAAAATCGAGCACGTCGAGTCGGCGGAAACGGGACTCCATTTCCACGGCCTTGAGGCTCCACGTTCCAAATTCTATTCCGAGAATTCTCATTCAGCTCTCCGCCCAGTACAAGATCTTGAGCTTGCTGCCATCCTTGTTAGACTGCTTTTCTTGGGGCGACAAGCAGATGAGCCCGCCCCCTGTGACTTGGCAACAGTCCTGGCCATTCTGCTGAACCCAGGTCGCCGCGATGAGGGCGGTACACGCCGCCTCTGTCGTAGGCTTCGTCTTGCAATCTTGGCCCGTGACTCGCCGGTCCCACCAGGCTCCCGGGGTGGCCGCGCACTGGGCCTCGTTAGCGATGTTCTTCAGGGTCATTCCGCCACCCCCGCTCCCCGACATGGAAAGGGCGACCCGAATGACTTTTTGGATGCTGCTTCCGCTTTTTTGAACGGCTCCGAGTGCCTCCACTACAAAACTTTGAGAGCTCACCGTAAAAGGGTAGGTCTTTTCGTCCTTGTAAAGGGTCGAAAAGCCGCTTCGTCCGAGGCCGTCCGTGATGAACTTCGCGAAATCCTTTTCGGTGGCCCAGAAACCACCGCGTTTGCCTTTTTCCTCGTTGAGCTTTTTTAGGTCGTCCTCGGTAAAGTCCGGATAGAGGGCTTTCAAGGTCGTGTCGGTGGCTTCGTTGATGTTGATCTTGCCGTCGTACGAATAGACGGTCACGTGAGGCCTGAGCTTGGAATAAAGGTAGGGAGTGATCGATTTCACCATGCGAAGCTCATCCAAGGTGTAAAGCCGGTTCCGTTTCGCCTTATAGGGCGGTTTTTGCTGCTCGTAGAACGAGTCCTTGTTGCCCCCGCCATAGGACTGGGACCCGGGGGTCACCCAGTCCATGATATCGTAGACGACCTCCTCGGGCCTCAGGTTTCCGTACTCCTCGAAGGGATCTTTCGACTCTTTGAGGAAGTTGTCCATGAGGCTGACCAAAGTCCGTCCCACATACTCGAAAAGCCCTTTTGGCTCGGAGGAACGGAAGTCGATGCGCTCGCTGCGTTGCTCTTTGGGCACCAAAAGAAAGTTCAAATTTATCTTGGAGCTCTCGTTAGTAATGACGTGGGAGCTTTGGCCCGAAGTGATTTTCGACTGCTTCAGGAATTTTTCAGCCGCGTCCCGATCGGCCTTGTCGAGTTTTTTCAGGGCCTCTCCCCCTTGAGGCGGAAACGGGGGCAAAGGAAGGGCCCAAATTTGGCTGAGGTAATTGGAAATATCCACGCCCTTCGCCATGCTCTTGATGGAGGCGTCGCGGGAAACGCGGCCATAAAGAGCGACGCGAAGAATGCCGATTTTGGCTCCCGACTTGGCGAGGTAGTAGGCCTGAAGCTGATTGAGCTCGTTGTAGGCGAGCTTCCGCTCGACCATCGACGAGAATTGAAACTCGAAAAGCATGATGGTGATGATCATCAGGGCGATGAGCACCGTAAGCAAAGCGGCGCCCCGATTGTCTTTTCCGCGGAGTGCCGTCATTTTTTTCCAAAGCGACTTCAAAATTGCACCAGAAAAGGAGCGTTATTGGGGAACGCTATCTTGAACTCGGTCTCCAAAGCGACTTTGCGATTGTGGCTATCTTCGGCCGTGAGCTTTAATTTCACCGCGTAGGGGAACCGATCGCGGTATTGCCCGTCGTCCGAGCTCCAATCGTCCACCCACCGTCCCGTCTTTTCGTCCCAATAGGAAAGCTCGAACTGGCTGACGTTATCCAAAAGTGTGTAGATCGAGCCGCCCTCGAAGAGATTCTCGTCGATAAGCGTGCTTTCTCGTTTCATCAGCGACGGGTTCTTCGAACCTCGGCGCTCCTGGAGAAAATAGGAAATTTCCGTTTGTTCGGACTCCCGGCGGGAGGCATAGTACGCGCGGTGGCTAAGCGAGGTGAAAATCATTTGCGCCTTACGCCCATCGAAAAGCGTGTGGGCGGTCGCCACGTTTTGAATCACGGCGGCCTTTGCTTCATCACCGAGATCGTCGTAGGCGATGTGAAAGGCCTGGCTCAAGTCGAAACGGAGCATGCCGACCGTCGCGCGCACGGCGCTATAGAGCTCGAGGTCGTTGAAAGCCGCTTCTTTGGTGTTGCGAATCTGTTGGATGTGCTTGGCTGTCGCGATCCCGATGATCGTGAAAATGGCCAGAGCCAAGAGCACTTCAATGAGAGTGAAGCCGGCGCGAGAGCGTTTCATGGTGTCCCACCTCCGCCGCCGCTGGGATCGCCCGGGTCGGCAGCCCCACCGGCTTTGCCTCCGCCCGCGCCTCCTCCTCCGATGCCGCCGATCGCGACTTTTTGATCGTAGCGGACGAAGTGAGTCGACAGATCGACCATGCGCTTGGTCTTGCCCGAGGTCCAATTCACCTCGACGTGCACTTCGCGCACGGATTGAGTGATATAGTCGCTCGCCGTTTTGAGAATGAACTTCAAGAGTATGTTCTCTTGAGAGTTTTTGCTCTCCTCGTCCTCGCCGCCGGCGGCAGTCATCTGCGCCGCCGTTTCGGAAATCTTAAAATCGACCTCGTCACAGGAGCTTTTCCAGGTGAAGCGATCGTGGCCCTCGAACTTCCCGTCGTCCTTCTTTTCGCAGGCCTTCTCAACGCCCTCGGTTTCGAGCTTCGTTTCGAGCTCCACCATCTTCTGCTGAAGGAGCCAGGTGGCTTCCGAGACTTCCCGGGCGTCGCGGGTGGCTTGCACCGAGCCGGTGGTAATGTTGATGGCCGCGAGCACCGCCATCACGAAGATGGCCATGGCAACGAGGACCTCGATGAACGTAAAGCCGGCGCTGCGTCCACGCATTTAGAAGCCATCCGCCTTTCCGCTGATCAGGTCCACTTTTCCCGAGTTCGGTCTGAGAATCATCGAATAGAAGACGTTCTCATTACCTTCTTTGTTCAGGTAAAGAATCGTCTGGTCGGAAAAGCCGTTGGGATAGAAGTAGATGTAGGCGATTCCCCTGTTGATGAAACCGTCCTTTTCCATAAGGACGCCGCTGAAAGCCACGCCACTCGGCACCTTGATGGGCTCCTTGGTGTACTTCTGGGCGAACGTGAAGTTGGAGTCTTCGACGACCTCATCCTTCTTCTTTTTCTTCTTTTGGACCGGATCTTCGGGGTCTTCCAATAGAGAGAACTTCTTTTGGCTCTCGATCCACCAGGTTTGCTCGTCGAAGTTAATGACGATGCGGTGAATGAGGTTCAGCAAAATGGAGTCATTGCGGACGGATCTCACCAGGCCCGTCAATTTGCGGGTGGTGGAATTGATTCGCTGGCCCGTAACCGCCTGGATGGCGGGTAAGCCGAGCGACATCATCAAGGTTATGATGGCCAATACGAGAAGGATTTCGATCAGGGTAAATCCATCTTCGCTACGGCTACGACGGACAAGCTCGCCCTGGCTGACAAAGCTTTGCTTAGTTGACGCTGGCCGCGTCCGAGGCGATGTCGTCTCCCGTACCGGGCTCTCCATCAGGCCCATCCGACATGATTTTGTATTCCTGGTAGTTCTCACACTGGTACCGATAAGCGTTGCCGAACGGGTCTCTGGGCAAGCTGTTCTTGCTCAAATACGGTCCCTGCCAGTTATCGGGAACTTTGCCGACGCTGGGTTTCTGAATGAGGGCTTCGAGGCCCTGGGCCGTATTAGGGAAATAGTTATGCGCCAGGTAGTAACCCTGGAGGGCCTGCTCGAAGGAGGCGATCTGAATCTTGGCCGCCTGGACCTTGGACTCTTTGTACTTCTTCATGACGCTCGCGCCGACGAAGCTGAACAAAAGGCCCACGATGGCCAATACGATCATGATTTCGATGAGTGTGAAGCCCGCCTCCGCCGCATGCTTACGAGCGAAAGCAGTTTTCATCGTGCTACGGCGGGCAGGGCCGCTCAGATTCAAATTCGATTTCTTATCCTTCTTCCGCATATATCCTCCAAAAACTGAAACTTACTATTTCCTAAGCCCTCGTTATCCCGGCATGCCGTTCAAGTCGTTCATCTGCAGCATCGGCAAAAAGATCGAGAGCGCCACGAGTGTGATGATGCCACCCATCAAAACAATCATAAGAGGCTCTAGCAGCCTTGTCATCGACTGGATGGCATTGTCCACCTGGCTGTCATAGGCGTCGGAAACCACGTTGAGCATCTCCTCCAGCTCGCCTGTTTTCTCACCCACCGCGATCATGTGCGTCAGAATGGGCGGGAACTGCCCGCTCGCCTTTAGGGGGCCGGCGATGGACTTACCTTCCGCGATGCTGTCCCGGGACTCGATGAGGGCTTGGCGGATGACGGTGTTGTCCACGACGTCTTTGACGATGTCGATGGCGTCCAAGACCTGAACGCCGCTACCGATGAGGGTCGCCATGGTGCGGGCAAAACGGGAGACGGCGATCATGCGCTTAAGCTTGCCGAAGCCGGGGATCTTGAGAGAAAGGGCGTCCCACCAGGCTCGGCCGGCGGCGGTCGCGACATACCATTGGAAAAGGAAGAAAACGCCAACGAGAGCGCCGACCACCAGAAACCAGTTGGCCGCCATAAAATCGGAGATGCCGATCATGACGACCGTAAGTGTGGGCAGCGCCATTTTGGAGCCCTGGAACACTTCCGTGATTTTGGGTACGGCGAAAGCAAAGAGGAAGATGGTAATGCCGATGCCCGCAATGGCCATGAAGGCTGGATAAGCGAGGGCGCCGAGAACCTTGTTTTTCAAGCCTTGCTGACTTTCGGCGAAGGTCGCGAGCCGGGTCAGCACGAGGTCGAGGTTACCCGAAGCTTCACCGACGGAAATCATGGCGGTGAAAATGGGGGAGAAGACTTTGGGAAAACGGCGGCAGCCTTCGGCGAGGGACTTACCCTCGTTTACGCTCTCTCTGACCTGGGAGAGAACTCCCTTCAGGCGGTTGTCGTCCGTTTGCTCGATGAGGGCCGCGAGCGCTTCGTCCAAAGGAATGCGGGCCCGAATCAGAGTCGCTAGCTGACGGGTCATCATGGTCACGTTCTTGGAGTTGACCTTGCCCTTACTGAAAGAAGTCTGCTTCGCTTTTTCCGATTTGCCGGAACGCTCGTTGATCTCCGTCGTCAAAACGCCTTTTTGCTTCAGGCGAAGGCGTGCGGACTTCTGCGAGTCCGCTTCGATGACACCTTTGGCGGCTTTGCCGGTGGAGCTGACTCCCTTGTACTCAAAAAGCGGCATGAGGCTTTAGCGGTTACTCCTGAGTGACGGACACGAGCTCCACCGCGGTGGTGGAACCTTGCAAGACTTTTTGAATGCCGTTCTCGCGCAAGGTTTCCATTCCCTTGGCTTGAGCGGCGCGTTTGATGATGCTGGCGTCGGACTTTTCCATGATGAGCGCGCGGACGTCGTCGTCGATCATCATGAGCTCGGAGACGACCATACGGCCTCGGTACCCAGTGCCGCCGCACTCGCCGCAACCCTTGGTGCGCCAAATTTGCCGGCCGCCGAAAATATTGGGATCGAGACCTAAGTTCTGAAGCTCAATTTCCTGGGGCGTGTAAGGCTCGCGGCAATTCAGGCAAGACTTGCGGATGAGGCGCTGAGCGAGCACCGCAAGTAACGACGAGGAAACCAGAAACGGCTCGACGCCCATGTCGATGAGACGAGTGACGGCGCCGGGCGCGTCGTTGGTATGAATCGTCGCGAAAACCAAGTGACCCGTCAGAGAGGCTTGAATGGCGATTTCCGCCGTCTCTTTGTCACGAATTTCTCCGACCATGATGACGTCGGGATCCTGACGAAGGATGGCGCGAAGACCGGCGGCGAAGGTGAGCCCGATTTTCGGGTTCACCGGGATTTGGCCGACGCCTTTTAAGTCATATTCGATCGGGTCTTCCACCGTGATGATGTTGCGCTCGATGGAGTTAATGCGCGAAAGCGCCGCGTACAAAGTCGTCGTCTTACCGCTCCCGGTAGGGCCGGTGACGAGAAAGATGCCGTGCTTCTTGTTGATAAGCGTGTTGACGGCCTTAATGTACTCTTCGCTGAAACCCAAATCTACGAGATCGAGCCGGACGCTAGATTTATCGAGAATACGAAGGACCAGCCGTTCGCCGTGCGCCGTTGGCAGTACCGAAAGACGAAGATCGACGTCTTTGCCGGCGATCTTAATTTTCAAGCGGCCGTCTTGGGGCAAGCGTTTTTCGGCGATGTCGAGATCGCCCATCAGCTTGATACGAGAGCTGATTCCGGCGTGAAGCCCTTTGGGCGGGCGGACGATGTCATAGAGCACGCCGTCGATGCGGTACCGCACGACCATGTCTTTTTCGTAAGGCTCGATGTGAATGTCGGATGCCTTCTCTTTGATCGCGCGGAAAAGCAAGTTGTTCACGAACTTGATGACGGGAGCGTCGTTCTCGGAAGACTCGAGAAGATCGACCGGTTCGTCGAGATCGTAGTCGTCGGGGTTTTCCCCTTCTTCCATGTCCGACATCATGTTCTGCTTAACGCGCTCGTAGACCCGGTTGATGGAGTCGAGCACGACTTTGCTTTCACAGAGCACGGGCTTGATCTCTTTTTGGAAGATCACCCGAAGATCGTCGAGGCATTGCAGATTGAACGGATCGGAAATCACCACGGTGACCGCGACGTCGTCCATCGCGACCGGCAGCACTTCGTACTGGCGCGCGTAGGAAATCGGAATGTCCTTCACCCATTCAGGATTCAGATGCTGGACGTCGATTTCGCGAAGAAAAGGAATGCCGAGCTGAAGCCCGAGCGCCACGAGCACTTCGTGGGGCTGCAGATACTTCTTTTGGACAAGGATTTCTCCGAGCCGGCCGCCCTTAGCTTTTTGCGTCTCGAGAGCGTCTCTGAGCTGATCCTCTTTGAGCGAAGTTTGGGACAAGAGAATCTGCCCAAGCTTCGTTTCTTGGCGGAGGGCCTGCTGAACTAATTGTGAAGTGGGCTTAGCCAAGGGGCTCATTCTCCGGGTGGTAAATCATAGCTTGCTTCAGAGACCATCGCCACCGTCGGGGGGAGGTCCGCCCGGAAAACCTTCGCCGCCACCGCCGCCCGGATCGCCTTGGTCGGGCGGAGGCGCGAGAAGCGCGTCATTGTGTCCGCCTGGGACGCCGTTTTCATCCCCTTCGGGAATGAGGGGCACGTTGGCGTCGCTTTTCGGCTTTTCGCCTTTTCGAGGATCGGATTTGAGTCCGGTGGCGCGTTTCGCCGATTTCCTTTTCGCGGGCTTTTCCGCTTCGCTGTCAGGACCGGCGTAATCTTCGTTCAGATCGCCCGCGTCATTCGAACGATAGGCCGAAGGGCGCTCTTCATCGTCGTCGTTCTTGTAAGCGGGAGGCGCGTTGCCGTTGCCGCGGCGGCGCTGAGACTCGATCTTGCGATTGAGCTCTTTTACTGGCTCTGCGTGCTCGTCGTCGCCGCCATTATTGCGATCGAGGAACTCTTTCCGCTTCCGGAACTTCTCGCTGATGATTTCGGCGCCGTTTAACGACGTGCCGATGATACGGGGCTGGAGCAAGATGATGAGGTTCGTCTTGGTGATGGAGTTATCCGTTTTCTTAAACAGCCATCCCAAAATCGGAATGTCGCCGAGCAAAGGCACTTTGGTGATCGACTCTTCTACGCGGTCGGACATTAAACCGCCCAGCATGATCAGGTCGCCGTCCCGCACTACGACGTTGGTATTGGTCTCGCGCGTGGTCTTTGCTTTCTGAATTCCGGCGAGTGCTGACGGTACGTTCGAATTCGCGGCGAGAGAGTCGACTTTCTGCTCGATTTCGAGGCGTACGGTGCGGCTCGCGGCATTTACGTGAGGAGTCAGCTTGATTTCGATACCGGTCTTCAAGCGCTCGATGCTGGCTACCGAGGCCGCGCCGCCCGCGGCACTGGTTCCCGGAATACCGGTCTGCACCGGGATCTCATCCTGCACCTTGAACTCCGACTTCTCGTTGTCCAGAGCCAGAATTTGAGGCGTGGAGAGGACGCTCGTGTTCGAGGTCTTCGTCAGAAAATTGATGATCGCCATGAACGAGCGCAGGTTGACGGTAGTGCCACCGATGGTGGCCTGCACGCGGCTGCCGGCGAGAATCGGAATAGTCGCGCCTTCCGGAACGCTCGTGCCGGTGATGAGACTCGTAATCTGACTCGCGTCCGAGATGGAGCCGCCCCCGAAGGGCACGCCTTGCGCGGCGGTGGCGATGTTCGCCGACGCCTTCTTCTGGTTGTCGAGGGTGACTTCGAGAATCGCGGTCTCGACAAAAACCTGAAGCCGGGGAATGTCGAGCTTACGGATGACGCGTTTCAAAGTCTGGTAATCCGTCGAGCTCGCGGTAATGACCAAAGCGTTGGTCGAGGGATCGGCCGTAACCTTCACGCCTTCGCCGAGCTCCGCCGTGACGGGCGAATTGCCGGCGCCTGCGTTCGACTGATTGCCGCCAAGCGCCCCTGGAGCCGGATTGCTCGTCGTGACCTTGGTGTTACGAGTCGAGGACCGCGAGGACTTGGTGGCGCCCGATCCGCCGCTCAGGGCGGCGAGGGTGGACGCCAAATCTTCGGCTTTCGCGTACTCGCAGTAATAAACGTGGATGCGGCCCGTGTCGGTCACTTTAACGTCGAGCTTTTGGACAAGCTTTACGAGAGAATGAAAGCCCGCGCTATTGGCCAGCACGATGAGGCTATTGGTCTGCTCGTCGGGAATGACTTTGGAGATGATGCCGCCGCCGCGGGTACGCTCGAGAGCGCTCCGGCGGAAGGTGGTGCGAGGACGGCCCGCTCCGCCGCCGCCTTCTTCGCCGTAAATCTGCGCGAGCATATCGGCGATTTGCTTGGCCGACGAGTAGCGGATGCGATGCACGTGTAACGACGTCTCGAAGCCTTTGACGTCGAGCGTGCGCAAAATATCTTCGATGCGGCGGATGTTGGAGCCCGTATCCGTGATGATGATGGAGTTGGTGGGCGCGTAGGCGAAGAGTTTTCCCTGCCGAGTCACCAAATCGCGGAACTCGCGCTGCACTTCGTCCGCGCTGATGTACTGGAGCTGGAAGATGCGGGTGATGAACTGATCCGTATCAGGAGCGTAATCGCCCGTGTACGTCTCGACGGGAGCGCGCCGCGCTTCGGCCGATTCGATGATGCGGATGAACTTACCGCTCTTCACTGTCGTCAGGCCGTTCGCTTCTAAGGCCGAGAGGAACGCCTGATAGGCTTCCTGCAACGTCACCTGGCTCGGGCCTAGGATGGTGATCTTGCCGCGGACTTTGGAATCGAGAATGAAGTTCTTGCCGGTCCATTTGGAAATGAGGACCACGACGTCTTTGATGTCTTTGTCGGGAAGATCGAAGTTCTGAACCTGAAGGCCTTTAACCGAGGAATCGAGCTCCAGATATTCTTCGAGCCTGGGCGCCGCTTTGCCCGCGCCCGTCGCCATGCCGCCCGCGGCGGCAGCTTGCGCGGCTTGCGTGGGGGCGGAGCGAGGAGCGGATCCATTCGGCGGGCCGCCGCGGGGGGCGCCACCTAAAGCTTGCGGCGGATTCGCGCGGGCACCCGGAACGGCCCGGGCGGCCGGGTTGGGACGATTGATTCTTTGCGGGGGAGCCGACGGCGGAGGCGCGGGAGGCTGCGCCTGAACTTGGCCGCCGCCACTGGGAAGCGGAGGCGGAGCTAGGTTTTCCGGCGGATCGAAACCGAAGTTATCCACCGGGTCGCTCAGAACGTCGTTGTCATCGGGCTCGAAATCTTTGCGGTCCGTAGTCCCGCCGCTACTAGCGCCGCCGAACGGATTGGGCGGCTCCGCTTGCAGCCGTGAGGCTGCGAAAGCGCAAAGGAGCGCGACCAGGGCAAACCACCCCGCAAGGCGCGGACTAGCTTCGCCGCTTGGTCGTAACATGGACCGATTTGTAATCGAATCAGCGCTCATTTGACAGAGTATTGGAGCGACGAGTCACGGCCGCCCCGAATGATTTTAAGGTTGATGTTGTCCGAGCCCCTGAGCGCCTGAAACGCTTCGAGCCCTTTACCTGGGTTATCCAGATTGATTTCGTTCACTCCCTTAAGCACGTCGCCCTGGCGGAGGCCCAGTTCGGCGAAGGGAGAGTCCGCGTCGATGGTCTGAATCAAAAAGCCGCTGAATTTACCCGTGGCGGGGTCGGTATAAGGAACCGCGCGGGCCGTCTGCAAAATATTGGTCAGGTTGCCCAGCTTCTCGTCGAGGAAGGTGCGCCGGACTTCGAACTGGGTCTCGGAAACGGGCTTGATGCCGCCGCCCGAGGACCCGGTCGTAAACGTCGGCTGGCTAACCGTAAGGGCGCCTTTTTCTTCCGGAATCTCCACGAATTCCATTTCCTGGGTGGCCCGGATTTGAAAGCAAAGCCGTTTGCGATCGACCTTCATCGCCTGGAACTTGCCGTCACCGAAGACGTCGTCCTTCTTCACGCCAATGCGCAGCTGGTTGCTCGATTGGTTGATGAGGGCCACGGAGAAGCGCTCATCGCTCATCACGATGGTTCCCATGAGCTCTATGGGTTGAGTTGTGGGGCGCGCTTGGCTCATACACTCTAACTGCCCGGCTTCGATGGGTTCCGGGATATTGCCTTCTACGTTAAAAATGTTTCTTCTTTCGATCCCACCGATGTCGGGCACCGTTTGGGAACTTGCCGGCTTGGATGCCATTCTCGGAGGCGGTTTGGGCATGGTCGGCTTCAAATTGAGGCCGATGATGCCCGCTGTAATCTGAGCTAGTAAGAAAACTCCAAGGACCAGGAGCCCCCAGCGGATCCACCCGGAGTACTCGGAAACGTTCTTGAGATTTACTTCTTTGAGGTCGAAGTCGAACTTCTTTAGCCTGTCTGGAATGCGCCCGGAGAATTTCTTCCCCAAATTGCCGAGCTTTTTGCTCTTGAAGAGCGAGCTACCGCGGGCTTTGGCATTTTCCAGCCATTTGCCGAGCAGTCTTGGCTCCTCGTCACCGTCTTTTGACTTCCTGCGCACCAGCCACCTTTTGCGTTGTAACCCGTACTCTGTGCAATGTGTGGGCCACTCATCTGCCTGCGCGGATTTGCCCTAAATGACGGACTTTACGCACCATATCATGGACCTCTTGTCAAATGGGAGACTGCGGCAAGGCCTTTTCCGTGACAACTTGCCAGGAGGGTTTAACAGTTTCTCCGCGTGGAAAATCCCAAAACCATTTTCGAGGAAGGTTGTCGGCTTTTTGATGCCGGAGAGTACTTCGAGGCTCACGAAGTCTGGGAAGATCTCTGGAATCTGGCCGAGGGAGCCCGCCGCGCTTACCTACAGGGCCTGATTCAGGTGGCCGCGGCCCTCGTTCACGCCAAACGAAGCAACTGGAACGGCGTGCGAAAACTTTTCAGCACCGCGTTGAACTATCTAGAAAAGGGCCGAGGCAGTGAGCTACCGGGCGAAGTGGACACGGAAGCCTTGAAGGAAGCGATGATTGACTTCGAGCTCGCTCTTAGGGAAAGGCTAGCCGCCGGAACCGACGGCGAGCTTCCCTACTTCAAACTCAAGCGCCTGT
This sequence comes from Pseudomonadota bacterium, assembly GCA_043767805.1. Lineage (GTDB taxonomy): Bacteria > Bdellovibrionota > FAC87 > UBA2466 > UBA2466 > CAZZHG01. The sequence goes on from JAYUGC010000146.1 coordinate 21,719, forward strand.
AATCGTACGCGCTTTAGCGCTCGCCCAGACATTGACTCAGACGACGACCGGCCGCCTGGCAAAGGCGCTGGAAATCGTTGTGCGCCGCGGCCCAGCCTTTCAAGGCGTTGGTTTCCGTCTGATAAAGGCGGTCCTGATCGATCAGGAAATCGTTCGCGGACAAAATGCCCCGGTTGAACCTTTCGAGGTTCGCGGCGTAGAGCTTCCGCGCGAGCCCCAAGGTTTTTTCTCGGGCTAGTGCCGTATCTAAGGAGAGGATGAGGGTCGCGCGGGACGAGTCCCAATCCTGCTTGGCGGCTCTTTTGACCGTCTCGAGCTCCGCTTGCGCGATGCCTCGATTGTGAATCTGACTTTCGTACTTACCGTAGCCCACGAGCCTATCGAAAAGCGGGACCGAAAGGGTAAGGCCGGCCGTCCAGGCAGGTCCCGTGGTCCGCACGCCCAAAGTCTCGTTGGAAAAGTAACCGTAGGACGCTCGGGCATCAAGGCGCGGGAGCATGTCCCCAAAAGCTTCCTTGGCGCGCTGGTCGGCGGATTCCACCCGGGCTTCGGCCGCGAGCCAGTCAGGGCGCTGGGACAGGTCGGTCGAGCTTCGCTTCAAGAGCGGAGGGACGCTTTTCGAAATCGTTTCTTTCCACGGCCACTCGCTGACAATCTCAGGCTCTCCTAGAAGCCGTTCGAGATCGGCCGCCGCGCGGGCCAGGTCGACTTCGGCGTCCCGGGCCTGTGCCGCGGAGTTATCGAAATCGACGGAGACCTTGTCGACTTCCTCGATGGCGAGTTGCCCCTTCTCGTAACGGCGGCGGGCGACTTTGAGGCCATCCCGGCGCGATTCGAGAATGCGGCCCGTCACTTCGAGTTGGCGCTTGGCCTGAATGTAAGCGACTAAAGTCGCGACCCCCTCGCCTTCGGTGGTGAGCAAGGCGTTTTGCAGCTGATGTTCCTGCGACGAAATTTCACGGCTGGCCGCGCGGCTAGTCGCCACGTCCGCGCCAAAACGAAAAAGGTTGAGGTCCGCGACGCCTTCCACGGATCGGTTGGAGGTAGTGACCGCAGCTTCTCCAACGGAGCCCGCTTTGGCCTGGCCCGTGATGGTCGGCAACCAAAGCAGCGCGCCGGTGGAAATATATTTCGCGCGGGTCGACTCGACGACTTCCTTCTGACGAGCGACGACCGGGCTTCGCTCGACGATCTTTTCAAGCGCTTCCACAAAACCCGCTTTGACGGGAGACGCCGCGTGCGCGGCGGCGACCAAGACGAACAGAAGCGAAGTCATGGCGTAACCTCCTGCCAGCCCAGGGTTACGTCGCGCTCGGAGCGTTTCATGACCGCGCGGTGCCGCCACTCGAGATAAGAGACGTGGAGCGCCGGCACCAAAAAGAGCGTCAGTATCGTCGATACCCAGAGACCGCCGCTGACCGCGATGCCGAGAGGCTGCAAGATGTGACCGCCTTCGCCCGTGCCGAGAGCGACGGGCAACATGCCGAGCACCGTGCAAAGCGACGTGATGAGAATGGGCCGGAGCCGCTTTCTCGCTGCTTCGAGGGCCGCCATCCGGGGGGTCAGGCCACTGGCGACTAGGCGCTTGATGAAATCGACAAGGATGATGCTGTTGGCGACCGCGATTCCGTTTAGCAAGATGACGCCCAAGGCGGCGTTCAGAGAGACCGTGCTCTTAAACACGTAGAGCGAGAGGACGACGCCGATGAAGCCCAACGGAACGGAGACCAGCACCAGAATTGGCTCGATGAACGAGCCGAACTGAATGAGAAGCGTCACGAAGATGAGCAGCACCGACAAGCCGATAGCGATGCCCAGCTGATGCATGGCTTCGGTGATGTCTTTCGCCGCGTCCTCGAAGCTGACCGCGACGCCCGACTGAATCGCCTTCTTACCTACCGCCGACGTCAGCCATTTACTGACGACATCGTGCGCTTTGACTACTGCCACGTCTTTGGTGTCCTCCTGCCCGCGGTTTTGTTTTCCCGAGATGAAGAAAGCTTCCCGCAAGTTTTCGCGGTAAATTGTCGGCGGCGCTTCTTCCACTTTTACGGTGGCCATCGCTTTCAGCGGGACGATCTTTGAACCGACTCCCAAGGGAAAGGCTTCGATGGACTCAACGCCGTCGACGGAATTTTGCGGATAGCGGAGCACCATTTCGGTGAGCTCTCTTCCCGTCGGAAAATTACCCACGCGACGGCCCGAGGTGGCGACGCGAATGACGTCGGCGAGATCGGGCGGCGTCAAATGGCTGCCTTGAGCGATGAGCGCTTCCCATTGCTCGAAATGGGGAGTCAGGTTCACCGCGCGCTCGAGCGACGTTTCGGGCGTGCTCGTGATGCGATCGAAGACATGGGCGGACTCCAATTGGTCCTTGATGTCGCGAGCGGCGTCGGCGCTATCCAAAGTGCGGTTGGCGCGCACCGCTAGCCGCATGTGCGGGGGATTTGGAATGGGCAGCTCGCTCGGATTCCATGGACCCACCCAGTACTGAACGACAGGAGTGTTCGAGAAATGGGCTTCCATCGCTTTCCAGACTGCTTGCATGTCGCGTTTGTCTTTGAGGCGGGCCATGAGCGTCGCCTGGTTGGGCTTGCGGATCTGATTGAAGGTGTAGCGGATTTTCGTGCCGAAATGCTCGAGGAGATCGCGCTCCACCGCCTCCGCTTGTTGCTCCATTTGACGAAGTAGCGTGTTTCCTTGGGTCGTCATATTGACGATCATCCAATCGGTATCGGGCGTGCCGATGACTTCCTTTGGAAGCTTCGGATAAATGACGGCGATGAGTGCCGCGAGCCCCGCCGCGAGTCCCAGGTAAGAGCCCCATTTCAAGAGGGGGTAATCCATGAACTTGCCGAGCGCGCGCGAGTAACCGCTTTCGAGTTTGAGTAACGGCTTTTCGATGAGCGAATGGTGCGCCTTTGCCGATTCCGATCCCATCATCTGGAGACGAATGGTCGGCACCAGGATGAGCGCGACTACCGCCGAGAAACCGTGGGAGAATACGACCGCCTTAGCTAAGTCGCCCAAGATGGCGTAGCTCAAATCGGACGTGAAAGTGAGCGGCAAAAAGACGACGAGAGACGCCACGGTGGAGGCAAGGATCGCGAACTGTACTTCGCGTACGGCACCCACCAGAATGCGAAGGCGTGTCTGGAAATCGTGCCGCCCCGGGTTCATCTCGAAGTGACGGAAGATGTTCTCCATCACGACGACGGAAGCGTCGACGTTCATGCCCGCGGAAAGCGCGAGACCTCCGAGGGAAATGAGGTTCAAGTTCATGCCGGTGAGCTTCATCAGGATGAAGGCGAGCACCATGCTGAGCGGAATCTCGATGGCCGCGGTAATGACGTTTTTGAAGCTGCCGATGAAAATGAAAAGCACGATCACGGCGAGAAGGGCCGCGAGACCAACCTCGACCACCACGTTTTTGACGGCGGAGCGAATGAACTCGCTTGGATCGACGAGCTCGCGGAACTTCACGTCTTTCGGAAATTGAGGCAAGAGCTCGTCCACCACGGCCACGAGGTCTTCGGACATCTTCTTCACGTTGCCGCCGGGCTTCGGCGTCGCAAAGAGAATGAGGCTCGGCGTGCCGCTCGTTTTGAAACTTCTCGAGTCCATGGACTTGGGCCCCAAGTCGATTCTTGCGACGTCACCCAGGTGGACGAGACGGCCCGAAGGCGTTGGGATCGGAATGAGAGTGAGGTCGCTCACCTGCCGGATCGGGCGCGGGAGCTGCACTTGAAGCTGATTGGTGCCGATAGTGACCGAGCCACCGGCATGGGATCCCAAAGTGGAATCGACCGCGGTGTGAATGTCTCTCGGCAAAAGCTGCAGAGACGCCATCGCTTCCGGAATGAGCTCGATGCGAATCTCATTTCGGGACGGGTTCCAAAGACCGGGGTCTTGGGCGTCGGGCACGAGACTGATGCGAGGCCCAAGGATGGGCTCGATGAGGTTATAGAGCTCGTTGAGATCGCGCGTCTCACTGTAGAAACTCATCGCGAAGAAGCCGGTGTTCTCGTTATCGAGCCAAACGCCGACGGAGTCCCGGCTTTCCTGGGTGAGGCGCGCGGCGAAGGCGTTCACGGCGCGCTCGGTCTCTCGCTGGGCCGCGTTCGGGTTCACGCCCCATTTGAATTGCACGTCGTACTCGACGTTTTTCGGATGGTAGTTGGCGTAGACCTTGTCGACTTCGACGTTCTCGCCCGAGAGGTTCTTTAGCTGTTGCTCTAAGGTCGCTCCGTAGGTGTTTAAGAACTCTTCCGCCGTGGAGCCGCCGTAATCCATATGGACGGAGACTTTGGGCTTACTGCTATTGGGAAAAAGAGACACGGGCAGCGTCAGTCCGGAGTAAATCCCGATGAGCGCGATGAAGCCGAGCAGTAAATAGACGCGGATCGGATTCGAATAGAGCTTACTCACCTTGACCCGCCCGCTTTTGCGCTTCGATCTGGATCTCCTCGCCTTCCGCGATGTAAGAGCTCGTGCGCACGATGAGGCTCATCTTGTTCTCGAGGCCTTTCAAGATCTCCACCATACCGAGGCGAGTGGAACCGAGGACTACAGGAACGAACTTGGCTTTGCCGTCGACCACGACGCGAACGAACGGGTTTCTGCCCTGGTACGCGATGGCGTGCTCGGGCACTTGGATGCCCTGGCGGCCGCGTGCCTTAAACGTTACTTTGCCGACGATACCCGGAGGGAGGTTCGCCTCGAAGTCGCCGACTTTGGCGAGATCGGCCGTGGCCGTGCCGGTGGCGGGATCGACGTAAGGGCTCACGCCCAAGACTTGCACGGGGGTTTTCAAATCGCTCCCGGGAATGGAAAGCTCGCCCGCAAGACCCGCGCGAATGGCGCCCAAATCGGAGGCCGCGACTTCCACCGTGATCTTGATTTGATCGGGATCGGTAATCTGCATGAGCCGCTGGCTTCTCGCCACTCGGCTGCCGATGGTGACGTCCACCGCGCTCACGACGCCCGCGACCGGCGCTTCGAGGGGAACGGACGCGTACTGATAAACCGGATCCGTGTTTTTCAAAATGAGAAGGCGCTGGCGTTTTTTGACGCGAGTGCCGAGAGGCGCGAGAATTTTTTGCACGACGCCTTCGGACTCGGAGAGCACGATGGCGTTAATGCGAGGGACGACGCGCGCGGGATAGGTGAGCACGTCGAAGAGCGCGGTGGCTTTCGCCGCGTCCACGAAAACCATCGGTTTTTTCTTCGCCGTTTCGGGAACCGCCGCGAAGGCGAGACTCCCCACTAAAATCCAACTGAGTAACGTCACGGATACCTCCCAAAGGAAACGCGGAAACCTAGCATGGGGAGTTGTTCCGGTTCAAAGCATAAGTTAAACCATGGATTTAATTAAAATTTATCTAATGAGCAGCGTTCCGTAGACTGACTGTACACAGGGTGGTCGGTCTATGTATTTGATGTCTTTGAATAAGACTCTTCCAACGAGGGGGCCGTCAGCAGGCCGGCGAGAGTGGAGAATTTTTCGAGCCTGCGGGGGAGTGGTCCTGGCCTTGCAAACTTATAGGGGGATTTCATCTTTGAGGGAGCACCATGAATCGATATTTAAGCCTACTTTTAGGCCTCAGCCTGTCTCTTCCCGCGCTCGGCCGCGAGCTTCGCCAGAAACGCCGCGTGAATGATGAGAAGGGCTCCGTGGTTCGCAAGATCGCGAGCGCCGAATCTCCCAACCGATTTGTTCAGATGGAAGTGAGTGAAGGCACGGCGCCTCGGCCGAAGAGCGATCTCGCTCTCGATTTGAGTTTTCTCAGCGGACTGTCGCAAGTCGCGGGAGCGACCTCGCGCTCAGGGATTCATCTCGGTTTGCAGGCGGATTTGCATTGGGGCCGGTACTTGGGCGCCGAGCTCGATGGTTACTTCGCGCCCGGCATGGAGCAAGTGACGACGACTTCCGTCGAGAAGGCATCCCTATATGGCGGTCTCGCGAACTTGAAAGGCCGGTATGCGTTTCGCGCGGGTGAGAATGCGATTTTGACTCCCAAGGTGGGGATGGGCTTTGGCGTCCAGGGCATTAACGAGGTGTCGGGCTCGGGCACTAGCTCTCTCGAAGGTCAGACCAAGGCCGCGGGAATTTTCTTCGTCGCGGGGCTGGAAGCGCGGATTTATCATCGATTCACGCTCGATATCGACTATGCCTCGATGCTTTTTGGAGGTGGCTCCGTCGGCAGTCCGCTCGGATCCAAGGCAGCGGACGCCGCTGGTTTTAGCCGGTTCCGTATCGGCGCGGCTTATCGCATCTCGGTGCCTTTTTCCGTCGGCGCGCAGTTCATCGGACGGACGATTAGCGTGGAGTCCAGCGGCACCACGCCATCGACCGTCGGCATGAATCAATTCTTAGGCGTCGTTACTCTGCACTGGTAGGCTGAGGCGGAGACATCTGCTTGCCGCCCGCGGAGCTCGTGTCGCCGGGTTGCGGGAACATCTGCTCGGACTCCACCTTCATGGTGAAGTAATAGAATTTGTATCCATCCTTCTTGAGCACGACTTGCTCGAAGTTGGTGGGGAGAGCGAAGTTCACATCGATTAGCACCACGGGATACTTCCCGGATTTCGAAATCACCTTCGGCTTGAACTTCAAAGTCAGGAAAAAGAGATCGGGAGCATGAATGGATCCGATGGCCTCTTGAGCGAGCTCCATGCCGCCGTTTATGGCGTAAGTCTCCGCGGCCATGTATGCGGCATTATAGATCGAGGTTTCCGACTGCAGTTGCTTGCGGACCACCGTCGCGTCGATGTCTTTGGGGTCCACCGCGAAAGCACCGAGAGCCACGAAAACGGACAGAGCTAAAATTTTCAGTTTCATGAGCCTTTCCTCCGAGAAGGGATATACGAAAAAAGCCCGACTCAGCGCAACGAATAGGTTTTAATAAATTATCGATATTTGTTATAAGCATTAACAATATGGCGGTAAGTGTTTTTGAATCAGAAAGTTATGTTCCGGTGCTTCGCTCTATTATTTCTGAAAATCGAGGGCAAAAGGGATATCGGGAGAAGCTCGCTAAGGCCGCCGGATGCCACCGCACTCAGATATCGCTCGTGCTTACTGGCCGCATTCATCTGACCTTGGAGCAGGCCTGCGGGATCTCCGAGTTCCTGGAGCTTGGGCCGCAGGAGCAGCAGTATTTCCTCTCCTTAGTAGAGCTCGAACGGGCGGGCACGCCGGCTTTGCGGCGAGCGGTGCAGGCGAGGCTCAAGAAGCTGCGGGCAGAATGGGAAAATCTCTCGGTCCGCTTTGCAACGGCTCCCATGGATGAGCCGCTCCTCGCCAAGGAGTACTACCTGAACTGGGAAGTCTCGGCGGTGCACCTGTTAGTCGGCACCAATCCGCGGATCACGGGGGTAGAGATGGCATCGCGTCTGGGCGTGCTCGTGCCGATCGTGGATCGCGCTCTGGAAAGGCTGACTCAGATGGGGTTACTCAGCTGGGAGGGAGACGTGTGGATTTTAACGACGAGAAATTTACATGCGCCCCGGGGATCGGTGGGCGATGTGCTCCACCAAACGAACTGGCGGCTGCAATCCATTCAGCGGCTCCCGCGGGTGACCCCAGGGAACCTGCATTACACCGCTCTCCACACTTTGAGTAAGAAGGACGTCGAGGTCTTTCGCAAAAAGCTGCTCCAATTCATCGAGGGTGCGCGGGCTTTGGTCGCCCCGTCCCCGCCGGAAGAACTGGTGTGCTTTACCTGCGATTTCATACCTCTTTAAGGGACTTGCTCCGCGTTACCAACCGAGGTATTACCCTTGGTCTTGTGTGGGTCGGTAGCTCAGTTGGTAGAGCAGCTGACTCTTAATCAGCGGGCCGTCGGTTCAAGTCCGACCCGACCCACCATTCTTCGCTCCCCCCTTAGGGGGGTGGCTACGAATGGCACGCCATTCTTCTCAAAGCCTCCGACTAGAAAAAGCAAAGCGAAGCATGGTGCCCGCCGAAGCTCACGGTAGGAAGCTGCCATCTACGACCGTAGGTGATCTGATTAAAGGGTCGAGTCCGCGAACAGCACGCGAAGGGGGGCCGCACTAGCAAGGCCCAGTCCGATCACCCCGCGCCCGGCGGCAGATAAGCGGCGAGTCTCCGAATCGGGTGCTTATCCGGGAAATAGATGTCCGCCATTGCGCAGTAAGCGGTGTCGCATACCACGGGTTTGCCGGCGCACATATTGCCTTTAGCGAACTTTTTCTCCGCCAGGTATTTGTACCGCGCGTCCGCGGCCTGGTCGGGAGTCAAGTTCACGACTGGCTCGAGAGGAATTCCCGCGTCAATCGCGAATTCGTTCGCAATCTTCATTTCCTCGGCAATCCACCCCACATGCTCTCCGACAAATAGAAGAAAGAGCCATCGCGCTGTCTAAGGTGGATACACCTGTCTAACGCTTTGCCACCCGGACACCTTCGCGTAACCACCTAGAAGCATGAAACCTTAACTGTATTCCATTTGGTACGGACCCTGCTCTTGGGACCTCCCCGAACGACTCGGCGTTTGCCGATGTCTGGGAGGTTTGCGATGGGTACGTGGAATAGATTTTTCTTGGTTGTGGTGATGGGCGCGCTCGCAGTCGCGACGACTTCTTTCGGCGAAGGGTACAACACCTTCAGCCCTTACGGCAGTCACGGGACTCCGCCGATTTACAATAATCCGAATCAGCAATATCCGCTGCCGTATCAGCAGCGCCAGATGCCCGGTTCCTTCGGGGGCAGCACGGGTGGCGGATCGACCGTCGCTAACGGCGGCGCCGGTGGCATGGGCGGCATGACGGGCGGTTATCCCGGCATGAACCAGTTTCAGAATCCTTATCAGTCGATGTACGGACAAAATCAGAACATGATGTTCAATCCGTACATGGCGCCCTACATGAACTCGGCCCCTTGGGGTCAGTACGGCGGAAATACTTCGCAGTACACCAATCCTTGGACGACGACGTGGGGCAATGGCGGCGGCAACCAGATGACGAGCCCTTACTACGGCTCGCAGTTTCAGCAGCCTTACGGCCAGACCAATCCCTATGGCGTGAACAATAACCAATCATGGATGTACAACAACGGCATCCCCGGCATGGGTTACAACGTCGGCGGGCTCGGCACGTCGAACTTCTACGATTACGGCCTGAGCGGTTACGGCAACCAAGGTTTCTCGCCTTATCTCGGTAACACCGGCTTCAACTACGATAACTACGGCATGGGCCTCGGTTACGGCGGAACGAACAGCCCCTACGACTACGGTTATGGCGGCGGTTTGTACGGCTCTAACTACGGCGGCGGTATCGGCGGTGGTTACGATTCCGGTTACGGCGGCGGCTTCGGCATGGATGCCGGATTCGGTGGCGGCGGATTTGACGCGGGCTTCGGCTTCGGCGGCGGATACGAAGGCTACGGCTACTAATCAGTTTGGAAAGTCCGCCCCCGTGAGGGGGCGGAACTCCTAAATCCTATCCATTCACCGTTCAAGCGAAGCTTGAACGCTGAATGGCTACTTCTTCGTCTGGCGGCCTTTGCGCATCTTCTTTACCCGCATGCGGGCTTTGCTCTTGCGTCTCGCGGCGACTTTGCGATCCTGTCTTTGCTGCTGACGACCACGCTTCAGCTTAGCCTTACGTTTCGCTTTAAGACGAGCGGTCTTCTTTTTCTTAGCCATCAGAGCTCCTTTTCGTGAAATTGACCCAGGAATGTACCCGGGTCGCCTTGATCGAGTCAACGTCCGCTGGTAGATCATTAGGAGCAGGTGAAAGCTCCGAAGCCAAGCGACGCCATCAAAGCCATCAATCGGCGCGGCTGTCTGCTTGTTTATCCCATCGATAATCGCAAGGCCCCGAGCTCCCTCTGGTCCGAGTTCTACCCGAAAAGCGAAATGCGCTGGGAATGGGACTCCGGCGGCGATAATCGAGTCGCGAATCTCTGGCACCTTAGAGAGGAGCTCTCTCGCTCGGGCAAAGTCGTTTACGCCAAATGGTTCCGCGGCAGGGCGACTTTCATCTCGAAAGCCCTCTTTCCCCACCTTTTGGCCACACTAACTCCCGGAGAGCCGCAGTCTCTCGGCCTCGGAGACGAAGCCAGACTCATCTTGGAAACCCTCGAAATGGACTCGCCGCTATCGACCAAAGAGGTCAAAGCGCGTTGTGATTTAAAGGGAAAGTTCTATGAGTCCACCTACGTAAGGGCGACGAAGGAGCTTTGGGAGCGGCTGCTTCTGGTGGGCTACGGTGAAGTGGACGACGGAGCGTTCCCTTCACTCGCCATGGGGGCCACTCCGCTACTTTTCGAGGATCTTTGGCGGGAGTCCCGCGACCTCGACCCGGACGTTTCGGCGGAAGTAGTGAGAAAGACCCTTGGCCCCGACAATCCCTTTCTGCTTTTCTGGGAAAAGCTCCGGGTTTGATTCCTACCCACCCGTGATGCTAGATCTCGCGGGTGAGCAAAGCCTTTACCAAAGAGTCCGATAACGACGAAGAAGAAGAGCTCTCCGATAGCCCGAGCCTTCTCCCTAAGGGCGTCAAGAATTACATGACTCCCCAGGGTGTGGAGCGGTTCCGTGCGGAACTGCGTAAGCTCATGCAGGAAGATCGCCCCAAGATCGTGGAAGTCGTGCACTGGGCGGCGGGCAACGGCGATCGCAGCGAGAACGGGGATTATATTTACGGAAAGAAACGCCTTCGTGAGATCGATCGCCGCATCCGCTTTCTTTCCAAACGCCTCGAAATCGTCGAGATCATCGATCCGAAGCAGCAAAAAGGCGAACGGGTTTTCTTCGGCGCCACCGTTACCGTGAAGTCGGAGGAAGACGGCGAAAAGATTTACCGTATCGTGGGCGTGGACGAGACGGACGCGGCGCAGGGAAAGGTCAGCTGGATCTCCCCCATCGGCAAAGCTTTGCTCAAAGCGAAAGCCGGCGACTCGGTGACGCTTCGTTCGCCCAAGGGCGAGGTCGATCTGGACATAGTCCGCGTCGAGTACAAGGCGATCGAGTAGGCGGAACGCCGAATGACACTAAACTTTCGTTGAATGTCTCCGAATTCTCATTATATTAGGCCTCAGTTTCCTCGCGGCTATTTGAACGGACACCCAGATAAGCAGCGGCCGCGGGGATTCTTTTTTTCTCTTCCGTTCCCCCCCTAAACTCCGTGTGGTAATTCATTCAAAACAACGGAACTACCTATGCCTGAGATAATGCCCCCCAGAGTGCGAATCGCTCCGAGTCCCACGGGAGATCCCCATATCGGAACGGCTTATATCGCCCTGTTCAATTACGTTTTCGCCAAGCAAAACGGCGGGAAGTTCTTAGTTCGCATCGAAGACACCGATCGCTCGCGCTACCGCGAAGACAGCGAAAAGATGATTCTCGATGCGATTCGTTGGTTCGGTATCCAGTGGGACGAGGGCCCGGACATCGGTGGCCCTTATGGACCCTACAAGCAGAGCGAGCGGCTTCCCATCTATAAGGAGCACGCCGACATGCTGGTGGCCCCCGGCCATGCTTACCGCTGTTTTTGCACGCCCGAGCGTTTGACCAAATTGCGCGAGCAGCAGAGCGCCGCGAAGCTCCCGCCCGGCTACGATCGCCATTGCCGCGCGCTGAAGCCCGAGGAAGCCGAGCGCAAGATGAAGGAAGGCTTGGCGAGCGTGGTGCGTTTCAAGGTTCCGCTCACGGGCGCGACGGAGTTTCACGATCTTCCCCGGGGCAAAGTCACCTTCGAGAATACGAAGCTAGACGATTTGGTTTTGCTCAAGGCCGATGGCTACCCGACATACCACCTGGCGAGTGTCGTCGACGATCGTCTGATGAAAATTACGCATGTGATCCGCGGTGAGGAGTGGGTTTCGTCCACGCCGAAGCACGTTTTGCTTTACGCCGCTTTCGGCTGGGAGCCGCCGACGTTCATTCACTTGAACCTGCTTCGTAATCCAGACAAATCGAAAATCTCGAAGCGCAAGAACCCGACGAGCATTCTGTATTATCGCCGCAAAGGCATTCTTCCCGAGGCCTTGCGCAATTTCCTCGCGCTCATGGGGTGGAACCCAGGCGACGATCGCGAAATCTTTTCGACGGACGACATGATGAAGCTCTTCTCCTGGGAGCGTTTCAACTTGGGCGGGCCGGTCTTCGACATCAATAAGCTCGTGTGGATGAACGGCCAGTATCTGAAAAATACCCCGGATATCGAGTGGCTCCGGATTTTGAAAACGGATTTCATCTCCGACGAGTACCTGAAACAGATTATTCCGCTCGTGAAAGAAAAAGTCGGCGCCCTGGAAGATTTCTTCCCTTCGGCGGCGACTTTCCTCGCGGGGGATTTCAATTACGACAACGCGCCGCTGGTTCCCAAAGGCCGGTCCGCGAAGGAAACGGCGGGCTGGCTTACCGACGTGCTCGATAAGCTCGAGCTCATCGAGACCTGGTCGGTGGAAGGCATCAAGACCGTCATCGAGGCCTATCTCGCCGAAAAAGAGCTAAAGACGAAAGAGCTCTACATGGCGCTTCGGGTGGCGGTCTCCGGCGGGCCCATTTCCCCGCCGCTCTTTGAGACGTTCCAGGTTCTTGGGAAAGAAATGTCTCGCCGCCGCTTGCGGCTCGCTATCGACGCGTTGAAAAAGATGAAGGACGCCCCTGCGGCTCCGTGAATTTTCCCCTTCTACCGTTCCTTATTGGGGGCTGGCTCAGCTCGCTTCCCAGATTCCTAACCGAGACTTGGGACGAAGATCCCAGTGAGTTAGAATGGTCCCACGGTAACTCTCCTTACATGAGGCATCCATGAAAACCGCGCAATACCAATGGGACCATCCCCATCTTGCCAAGTACCGTAAGATTTTGCCCGAGGGGGACTGCCTTTTTCGCCAGGGCGAGGAAGGATGCACGATGTTCATCATCGCGCGCGGCGTCATCGAGCTCACGGCGGATCGAGACGATTCCTCGCTCGTGGTCGCGTATGCCCAAGCGGGAGAATTTCTCGGCGAGAAAGCCATTATCGGCGTTCAGCCCCATAAACGGTTCTTAACGGCGACGGCGAAAACGGAAGTGCAATATTTGGAGCTCGATCTCGCGGCGCTCGCCGTGATTGAAGGCCGCAACCTCGAGCTCTTCAAGGATATTTTGAAAGAAATGTTTCTGCTCGCGGCGCGACGTCTCGACCAAGCGAACTATCTCAACCGCGTGCTTCGCTCTTCGAAGAACACCACGCGGCTGCCCAATCTCATTCTGCATTTCGCGGTATGTACCGGCAGAAAACAGGCCCATGGCTGGGAAGTCTCGCTCACCCTCGATCGGATCCGCAACTTTATCGATATGAGCCAGTTCGAAGTGGAAGAGTGTTTGAGTGCGTTGACGAAGCACGGAATATTGGTTCCCCAGGGCGATGATTTCTACCTCATCCCCGACGAGAAGGCGCTGCTGGCCTCCGTGCCGCTCCTCAGGGAGTCCATGCCTAACTTGGAATCGATCTGATTAGAAAAAAGCTTTCACTCCGAAAGCGATTCCGTTGCGATCGCGCGCGGCTGGTCCCGGTCCTGCCGTGCGGCTCTGCTTCTCCGTAAAAAGCTGTGCGTACACTCTCAAGAAACTGAAATCGATGAAGGCCTCTCCTTCGAGCCGGTTTCCCGTCTCGGCGATGCCATTGTCGTTTTGAAGGGCGTTGAAATAGTGCCGGTACAGGCCGCCGATGCCGAAGTGTTTGAAGAGGTAAAAGGTAATGGATAGACCGGCCAGCGGGTTCAAGAAAGTAGCTTGATCTTTAAGGGAACGAAGTCCCCCCTGCAACGTGATGTTGGTGCCTTGGGCGTGAAGCCCGAAGAGGCGAAAGTGGAAGAGCGCCACCCATTCGGAAAGACGAAACTCTTTTTGCGCTTCCAGGCCGAAGATGCTGGCGTAAGCCGCGATGAACGCTTTTCCCGAGTTGGCGTTGTAGCTGAGAGAGCCGTTCTCCTTCCCGAATTGATAGTCTCCGCCCAAATAAAATTCGTAAGGAGTGGGGGAGTGGATGGCGAGCCAAAGATCCATCAGCCGCATTCGGTCCCGGGTCTCTAGCCATTCACTGAGGCTCCAGCGGCCCGGCTGTTTCTTTTCCTGTTTCTGGACGACGAACTGATAAACGTCGTCGGCCTTCGCGGGGGAGGAGGCCAGGAAAGTCGCGGCAAGGAACAAGAGCCCAAAAAGGCGTTTCATGGAATTACTATAGCCGATAGGTGGCGCCTAAGTTCAGAACGAATCGGCTGAACTTGTAAGGCAGAGCGACATTGGAATTGTTCTTCTGAAACTCGAGATTGCCGAACAAGCTGACGGGCGAGCTGAGGCGATAGCTGAGCCCCGTTCCACCCGACAGATTCACGTCGAAGCGCGGGCCGTCCGGCCGATCTTTAAACGAAGAGCTGCCTAAAATCACAAAAAGCGAGACCGTCGACTTACCCGACAGAGAGAACAGATTGGCCGCTTCCATTTCCAAGCCACGGCTCCGGAACTCGGTTCCTTTGGTATAGTGAATGACTCCTCGGAGCGCCAGGCTCGGGTTCCAGAGATCGTGACCGCGATCCTGACGGACGAGAATTTCCGTGGAGTAATCCGTTCCGGTCTTCAGAAATTGGCTCGTCGTCTCTGAATCGAGGAAGAACCGCTGCGGGCTCAAGTTGAGCGAAGCGAGCAAGGTCCATCTTCCGCCGAGCGAGGTCTTCAGGTAGGGGGCAAAGACGCCGAGCAAGCTGTAGGTGCGGTACCTTTGAGTGCCCAAAACGGGATCGAGCGTGTAGCGGAACGAGCCCACTGCTCCGAGTCGCAAGCCCGCGCTCAGGGGAGACAAAGGCTTATAGCCAAGGATGAGGGAAAGATCGTTCGAGATGTATTGGCCCGCGGCCGTCTCTCGGTTGAAATTATAGTTCCAGGCGGAGCGAAGCACGGGGGTGAACTGAATCTTTTTTAGAGGAGAGCTGGAATAGCCCAACTCCGCGTTGAGGAATTGGCGAAGCGATCCGCGTCCCGAGGGTCCCGAGGCCGGAGAAGTGGCTCCGCTCGGCGTAAAAAGCACGTTCGAGTCGTAGCCCGCGAGCGTGCCGACCCTGAAGAAGGCCGAGCCTTTGTCTAAAACTCCGACGACTTTGTCGAAGGAGGCCATGATTAGTTTGGCGAGCTCGTTACCTTCCGCCTGGCGCGAGGGATCGGCGAGCTGCAGAGCCGCGAGCTCGCGCGCGCGGAAGTAGTGAAATACCGTACTGGCGCGATCGTTTGCAACGTTAGAGAGCTCCGCGAGATAGAGGTGCGTCGGTGCTTTGAGCTCCGATGAGTCCTTGTCCAAAACCGACTGAAAATGAGCCTCGGAAGTTTCGTAGTGTTTTTGAAGATAGTCGATCGTCCCCAGAAAATAGTGAGACGCCCCGACGTTGAACTTGCGGCGAATGCTGTCGGTTAAAAGGGGGGCGGCGTCGCCGTAGGCTTTTTGCCGGAAGTACAGAGTGCCGAGCTCGAAACGGTACGCGGACTCCTCCTCGGGTTCGGTCGTCTTGCGGCCCAGCAGATCCTTGAGCAGTAAAATCGCTTCGTTGGTTTTTCCGAGCGCCTTTAGCGAAAGCGCTTTGAGCTCCGTCGCCTCTTCCAGCTTCGGGTAGCGGGACAAAACCTCGTCGAGTTGCCGGAGGGAACCAGAGTAGTCCTTCGTGTGGAAAGAAAGCACTGCCGAGCTATAGGCCGACTCAACGTCGGAAGGGACAACGGCGCGCGCGGGAGCTCCCTGAAGAAATAAAGCCCCCAGTAGCAGAGTTAGGAACTTGCCGGTCCCAAATGGAGCATTGGTTGTCACAGGTTTTTATCCAAGATAAAGTTTGGATCAATGGTCCCCCAGAAAAATCAACTCTGTCAAACCGCGTTCCTGTTTTGTTTTTTGGGGCTATTTTTGGTTTTGCCGCTCAATGCCGAGACGCACCGCATTTTCAAGCGAGGGCCTTCGGAAGAGGTACCCGCCGCTAAAGTGGTCAGCATCAACGGGCGAGTGCGCAGCGGAGATCGCTATCTAAAGCCCGGCGACTCGCTTGCCGCCGGGGATGTGGTGCGCGCGGAAGAGGAGTCGGGAGCGAAGCTCCTTCTCGCGGACAACTCGATTATAGACATATGTGCGTCTTCCAGCCTGCGACTCGAATCGTTTGTCCCGAACTCAGGAGCCGACCGAGAGGTCACCCTTTCCGTCGAAAAAGGAAAAGTGCGCGCTTCCATCAAGAAGAAGCTCGAAGGACGTGGTAAGTTCCTGTTGCGCACGCCAGCTTCGGTGCTCGCGGTGCGTGGCACCGAGCTTTTGATCGACGTGGGCGCGCCGGGTAGCCATTCCATTGAATCTGTCGTCGTCAAAGAGGGCAACGTCATCGCGGAGCTCGCGGGCGGCGGCGGCAAAATAAGCATTCCAGAGGGCCATCGCTTGGACTCTCGCGCCTCTCGCTCCGGCGAAAATTGGTCGGTGCGGCCTTCGGACTCCCGGATGGCCTCGGTCGGCGGCTCGGAAATGTCAGGGGCGTTTAACCGGGGTACGGTCGTGGATCGGAGTTTCTTGCAAGGCGTCGAGATTCGGGAGAACAGCGCCCTCTTCCAAGGCCGGGAAATAGTACAGACGCTGGCGGTTAACTTTAACGCGCCCCCTCCGCTTCCTCCGCAATGGCGCGCCGATCCCGGGCAGGTTTTGAAAGATCATACGCCAGTTCGGGGGGATGCTACCAGCGCGCTACGTCGCCCCGGTACGGATCAGGCTATCGACATCGGGGGAGCCAACTTGCCGGCGGTGGATGTCTCGGTGATTTTCAAGCCTTAGCCCTCACCTCGCGCTCCTAAAATACCGAAAAGAAAGCGTGAAGCATAAGCTTTGGCTGGTGCATGCCGCGCTGATTCTATTTTTCGCGGGCACCTATATTCTCTACTCTTTCGGGCAGCGCGGAGAACTGCGCGGGCCTTACCTTCATAATCAGGTTTTTCCCACACTCCAGCGCGTGGCCGTATTCTTTTCCGACTTGAAGCTGCGCCTTCGCGGGACGCGCTCCGTACAGAACCGCATCGCCATTTTGGAAATCAACGGAGATGCTTTGGATCGCGTCGGCCGCTGGCCATGGCGCCGCGACATGATCGCGTGGGTCGTCAAAAAAGCTTATGCGGCGGGAGCTAAAGCGGTGGGCGTCGACATCGTTTTTTCCGAGCCGCAAGTTTCCGTCCCCGAGGAGCTCGTTTCCTTTCTCCAGGAAAAGCGACTTGGCGAGGTTCTCTCCGAGCTCGATTTCGATGCCCAGCTAGCCGCGACCGTCAGGAAGTACCAAGATCGTTTGGTGCTTGGCTGGTTTAGTGAGAGTAACTGTTTGCCGGCGATGAGCTCTCGCACAGCCTGCCCGGTGCATGTGACCGACGTGCCCAAAGATGTTTTGTCCCTTATCGAGCCGTTTTTATTCGGAGGCGTGCAATTCAACGGTAAGTTCGAACCGTCGAAGACTCCCGTGCTGACCGCGCTCGACGTGACTCCAAATATTGAGCTCATCAGCCGGGCGACGAGGCACGCTGGATTTCTAAATGCCTCTCGGGACGCGGACGGCCTCATTCGGCGGACTCGTCTCGTGATGATGGTAAATGGCGAGCCATACCCCAACTTCGCTCTCGAGCTTGCCTCCGTGGTGAAGGGAGACCCTCTCGTCATTTCCTTTAATAAAAAAGCCGCGGTCGAACAGGTCGGTTACCAGAAACAGAAAGGGGCTATCCCCGTTTTACCGACGGGAACCGCAAGTCTTAATCTGAGAGGCCCTCACTGGACGTTCCCTTATGTCTCCGTCCCCACACTGTTAACCGCGGTGGATGACGACATGAAAGTGGTCAACGCGGCCGCTGTAGCTCCCCTGAAAGATGCGGTAGTCCTGCTCGGCATGACGGCGTTGGGAGGTGCCGACATGGTGGCGACTCCTTTCGATAGGGAAATTCCCGGCGTGGAAATCCATGCGACCCTTCTCGACAATTTGCTCTCGGGCGATCTGCTTCGGACGGAAGGTACCCGCTGGGGCTTCTGGGCGATTCTCTTTCTCATGAGCGTCGGGGGCGTCGCCTTTTCGCAGGTGACCCAACGTTTGGGAGGCTTGCAAACGCTGCTTGGTTTTGGCGTCGTTTTCGCGGCGACTGTTCTCGTCGATACCCGGGTACTTTTTGCCTCGAACATAGATATCGCCAGCGGCTTTCTCTATTTGGAATGGCTGGGGATCGTGGGCACCAGCCTCGTGGCGAAATATCTTCAGGAAGAACGGAACAAAAATTTCCTGAGAAGCGCCTTTTCCAAGTACGTCGCCCCTGCCGTGGTGGACGCCATCGTTTCGAATCCCTCGTCCTTGTCTCTCGGTGGCCGCAAGGCGCCGGTGACCGTTTTTTTCAGCGACTTGCGCGGCTTTACTTCCTTTGCCGAGAAAATCGACGGCAGTCACCTGGTGGAATATCTAAACGAGTACTTCACCCTCATGACGGACGTTCTTTTTTCTTACCAAGGCACTTTGGACAAGTTCATTGGAGACTCGGTCATGGCTTTTTGGGGAGCTCCGCTTTCCCAGGCGGATCACGCGGTGCGGGCGTGTGAGGCGGCGGTGGCCATGGTGAGAAAGGTCGACCACCACCGGGCGCGTCTCAAGGCGAAGTATGGCTACGAGACTCGCATGGGAATCGGCATCCACTCAGGCGTTGTCACCGTGGGAAACTTAGGCTCCGAGAAGAATGTGAACTTCACGGTCATCGGCGATGGCGTGAACCTCGCCTCACGCCTTCAATCGGCCACGAAAATGTTTGGCGCGGAAATTCTCACTAGCCGGGAAACCTTGGAAGGGATTCGCGCCGCGGGGTTTGAACCACCCGCTCATCGCTTGCTGGGCGAAGTCTGGCTCAAGGGCAAAGCGAAGCCCATCGAAGTGGCGGAAGTTTTGTCCTCTCCCATCGAAGCCGGAAAGCTGGCGGCTTTCTCGGAAGGCCGAGCGCTTCTCGAGGAAGGAAAATGGGAACTGGCGAGCGAGAAGTTCAAGCTCGCGGGTGCCGAGACGGATCCGGTTTGCCGGGCTTTCTTGAAGCGATGCGAAGAGTATCTGCAGAATCCCCAGAATGCCGTGGCTCACGCCTGGGTCATGGCCGCCTAATCCGCTAGAGCGATTGGATCCATTCGGTAATGAGGGCGACGCCTTCAGCGTCGATTTGGTGAGTGCCGACGGGAGGCATGCGCTTATCGTCTAGGCGTTTCATTCTTTCTAACAAAAGACTTTTCGAAGGGTTGCCGGCTACCACGCGGGCGGCACCTGGGATGCCTAAGTCGCCCGAGTTCGGCGCGATGCCGACGAGGCGCATAGTGGGCGCCGAGACATCGGCGCGCAGATCGATGTCGTTGGGCGTTCCGCCGGCGGGGCGGTGGCAAACGGCGCAATTTACTTCGAGGTAAGCGCGGGCGCGCCGTTCTAAGGAAGTCGCAGTGTCGTGGAGAGCCGGAAAAGCTTTCACAGGAGCGGCGGAAATATCTCCGTTAAAAAGCGCGATATGATTCCAGGCTCTCAGCTGATTGTCGTTCTGAACCGGGTAGGCGAAATCTTTGGCGATCTGACGGGCGCTCACGCCTAGCACGAAGCCTGCGCCGGGCGTGTGGCAGCGCATGCAGTCCGCTCTAGACGGGTAGTCCCAAGTTTGTGGGGCCGGCCCTGAAGGCCCGGCCACCAGAAGGGTTTCGGTCTCGGCGGCGTCTATCAAGTTGGCGTCCGTTTGGGCCGCATTCCATCGGTAGGTGTAGCCTTTCCAACCGTCCTTCTGCCGGAGAAAAACGCGCGTCTCCAAGCGCTTCTGGCTTCCGTCGGCGAGCTTTCTTTCGAAGTGTTTCGTAAACACGGTGCCGACCGGAAAGGTCCAGTTTTTTTCCGGCTCGAAATAGATCGAGGCGTTGGAAGGGAGTCCCATCCAGCGCCGCTTCATCGCGCCATCGGACCAGAGCGGCTGGTTGACGTCGTACTCGATGAGGCCAGGGTTCGGCTCGAGTCGGGAGGTATTTGTGAAAAGCCCCGTCTTTGAAAGCGTATCCGGGAATTGAGCGGTCGTCGGCGCGCGCTCGGAGAGCTTATAGATCTGCCCGGCCTCGCCGTAGCCCACGAAATAAACTTCGCCATTCGCGTCCTCTCCGAGAGATGTGAGGTAGATGGGTAGCGTGCCGAGCTCCGAGATCGACTGAACCTTCGCGCCCTGTTTGACGAGTCCCCAAACCGTACGGGTGAGCGTATCGCCGAAAAGGTAAGTGCCTTTTAGCGCCGGGAGGCGTTGGCCGCGGTAGACGTAACCTCCGACGACGCTTCGGCCTTTACTGTGATCGTACTCGTGAATGGGTGCCTTGAATGTCGCGGGGCAGGCGCCGCCGCCGGGAAATTTATGGAACCCCTCGCAAGAGTTCCAGCCGAGGTTATCGCCTTTTTCGACGATGTCGATTTCCTCGTATTTGTCTTGGCCGACATCGCCGACCCAAAGCTCTTTGGTCTGGCGATCGAAGGAGAACCGCCACGGATTACGCGCCCCCGTCGCCCAGATCTCCGGGCGGTAGGCCGCATCATTTACGAAAGGATTATCGGCGGGAACTTTGTAGGGCGAGCCTCCTCTCGGATCGATGCGAAGGATTTTTCCGAGCAGCGTTTTCTTATTCTGTCCGTTGCCATGGGGATCGCCCCCATCCCCGCCGTCGCCCATGCCGATGTAGAGCATGCCATCGGGACCGAAGGCGAGCATGCCGCCGTTGTGATTGTTGTAGGGCTGATTGATTTGCAAAAGGATCGCGGCACTCGTGGGATCCGCTTTGTCCTCGCCCGAGCGGTGGTACCGGGCGACGACCGTTCTGAGTGGACGAGAAGCCGTGTAGTTCACGTAGAAATTGCCGGTCGTCGCGTAATCGGGATCGAAGGCAAGCCCGAGCAGGCCTTCCTCCCCGGCCTCGCTACTAATGAGGCCGGAAAGATCGAGAAAGACCTTGGTGGAGGAAACGTTGGGATCGTTTTCGAAAGTCAGGATACGGCCGCCTTGTTCCAAAACGAAAAGCCGAGCCGCGTCGGCGGGCGCCGAGGTCACATAGGTACCCTTGGCAAACTCCAAGTTCGGAAAGGCCGGCACGAGCTCATACCGATCCGCGAGCGGCGCCGCGGCGGGAAAGGTGAGCCCGGTAAGCGCTGGTCGGCTAGCAAGGCCAAAGCCCGCTGGCTGAGCTAAAGCCATCCCAGAGCCAAAATACCAAACTCCAATCAACAAACGGCGCAGCTGCCTCAGCATAGAACCCCCATTCAAACTTTTCCTTTCGACCTTAGCGCGAAATCGGGACGAGCGGCGGCGCCCATCTGGCTAATTGTTAACAGGTTTCTGCGCTCGTTTTGCGCGAGGCGTTAGTAACGATCGTAAAAGCTGAAGCCCAGCTCTTGACGACGAATGGCGCGAAGAATGGCTTCGGGATGCCGCTCGCAATGAAGAAGAGTTTTCCAGGAGCGCATTTGTCGGGCGACGTGAAGATCTCCGTTGGCGAGCTTCGGCAAGGAAGTCGCCGCCACTTCCGCGAAAACGAAAGGGCCGCTGGCGACTTCCCAGGCGTCGAAAAGCTCTTCGAGCTCTCGCCTGCGATCCCAGAGCTCGTAGGTTTGCTTCTCCATCTTGCGGGTGTGAACGGGATGAGCGGCTACCGCGACGCCGCCTTGGGCGTGAATCTCTCGGATGAGGTCCACGGGATCGTCGTCGGCCGAAACGTAAGCGGAGATCCCAAGCCCCAAGACATGGGCCGAGCGCCAGTTGTTGATCGAGTTCTTGCTGAGCTCAAAGCCGGGAATCACGACCATGCGGTACCGCTCCCACGCTCGGGCGGCTTCTTGCCGCACGGCTTGTAAATAGTTGGTAAAGCCGCCTCTGGAGAGCACTTTTTCGAGGTGTATCGCCGCTTTTCCGATTAGGGTTTTCTCTTCGGCGATGTGATCGGTGATGGCGATGGCGCCAAAGCCGTGGCTTCCGTAAAGATCGACCACATCCGGCAACGCGAGGCCGCCATCGCTCAAATTCGAATGGACATGGAAGTCAGCGAGAAAGGGCTTCGTCATTCCAGGATCCAGTTTGGAAGAGAGGGGTAAAGTGGACTTAAATACGCCGAAAAGTTTGCTTAAATGGCCGGAGGCCGTTAAATTTTCACGTATTCCTCCTAATATGCTGCTTTCGGATACCAAGGATTGGGTCGACACGAGGGCGAACATGCGCGTTGGCTTGGTGGATCTCGGCACGAACTCGGTGCGCTACGACATCTACGAGCTTGGGGCTCGGGGGAAAGTTAAAACTCTCCATAGCAACAAGGAGATGATCCGGCTCGGGCACAATGTGTTCAGCACGGGACGTCTTGATCCGAAAGCGATTCGCCGCTTGCTGCGATCGTTTCGCGATTATCGCTCACTCACCGAAGATTACGGCGTGGAGCGTATTGCCGCTTTTGCCACGAGCGCGCTGCGGGAAGCGCGCGATGGCCAGCGAGTCAAAAAGCTCATTCATCACGAAACCGGAATCCGCGTCCGGGTGATCAGCGGAAATGAAGAAGCCCGGCTCATCGCCTTGGGCGTGCAGAACAACGAGCGCCGGTGCCGTGGCCGCTACACTTTGATCGACATCGGCGGCGGAAGCACGGAGCTCATCGTTTGCCGCGGCCGCAGCGTTCTCGAGCGCGGAAGCTTGAAGCTCGGCGTTGCCCGCATTCAGGAAGTTTATTTGAAAGGCTCTTCGCCCCGCCATATCGCCGCGGCTTACCGCTACTTCGCGCGGGTGCGCGCGGGCGGAGCGGCGCGAGAGCTGGGCCGGCACCAAGTGGATCGGGCCATCGGTTCCAGCGGGACGGTGAAAGCGCTTTCCAAAATTCTCAAGCGCACCCACGGGGAAGCGGAAATCCGCCGCACTAGTCTCGCCGAGCTCCGCTATGAGATGACGGGCAAGACGAGAAGTCAGTTATTGCGCTTTCCGGGCATGACGGAGCGGCGGGTGGATCTCATCCTCGCGGGCGCTTTGATTCTGGAAGAGTGCATGGAGCTCGTGGGCGCCAAAAGCGTCGTGCCCACGCCGTTTGCCCTTCGAGACGGATTGCTCGAAGAGATCTTGAGAAAAACGAGCTAACGCTCGAGGACGACCCAGTCGCCCTTACCCAGTTCTTCACCCTCGCCCGTCGCAAGCTTCATGAACTCCGGGATCCAGTCGCCATGGGAACACGCGACGACGCAGGGCGGACCCTTCTTTTCCCACCAGGTGAGAAAGCGTTTGAGTCTTCCCCGGAATCGTCCGGCTGATTCCTTGAGATCCTCTCTTTGTTCGTCGAGCAGCGGAGACACGCGGACAGGGAGGCCGAGGCCCGCGGCTAAGGTTTCCACGGTCTCGGTGCAGCGTCGTTTGGGACTCGAGATGAAAGCGACCTCGCGCTTGGCGAGCTTTTTCTCCCAGTGGTGCTCGAACTCTTGCCGCTGCTTGCGGCCTTTGGGACTCAATCCGTTATCCAGGCTTCTGCCCCGGCTTTTATCCCGGTGGGCGTGGCGGACTAGGATGAGAGTCTTCTTACTCAAGAGGCGTTCCCCGATATTGGCTTTTCGAAAGTTCCACGAACTTGAACTGCGCTCTGAGCGGCGCGGTTCCCGGTTTCTGAATTATTTTTTTCCAGGTTCCTTGCGCCGTCAGCTCGCGGGCTTTGACGGTGTCGCCGAGCTGAGTGGGTAGAACCAGCTTCTCCATATACTGGAAAATTTTCTCATCTAGCACGGGAAAGGCAATCTCAAGACGCTTGAAGAAATTGCGGGGCATCCAGTCGGCGCTGGAAAAATACATCTTTCGAGAGCCTTCGAAATAATACATACGGCTGTGCTCGAGAAAGCGATCGACGATACTGATGACTCTGATGTTCTTGCTGAGTCCCTCGACTCCCGGAATGAGCGAGCAGGGGCCGCGCACGATCAAATCGATTTTGACCCCGAATTGCGAGGCCCGGTAGAGACTGGCGATCACTTGCTCGTCGACGAGGGCGTTCACCTTGGCGACGATGCGCGCGGGCTTTCCTTCGGTGGCCGCCTTGATTTCCCCTTGAATGAGAGAAAGCAGCCGCTTGTGCAAGTTGGTGGGCGCGAGAACGAGGCACTTGAAGCCATGAGGCATCTGGCCCTTGGAAACCGCGTCGAAGAATAAGCGGGAATCGTTTCCGATGTCCTGATTCGAAGTCAAAATGGCGAGGTCGGTGTACTGCCGGGCCGTCCGGGCATTGTAATTTCCGGTGGAAAGATGGGTGTAGTACCGGCGCTTGCCGTTCTCGACCCGAGTGACCAGCGCGATTTTCGCATGCAGCTTGAGCTTGCCGAACCCGAAATTGACCTCGATGCCGGCTTTCGAAAGCTCTTCCGCGATGGCGAGATTGTTGGATTCGTCGAAGCGAGCCCGCAGCTCGATGAGAATCCGGATCCGCTTTCGCGGCGCCGCTTCCTTTAAGAACGGCACGATGGGCGAAAGATTGCCAAGCCGATAAATGGTCAGCTCGATGGACTCGACCTTAGGATCCTCGCAGGCGGTCTTGATGAAGGTGACGATGGCGTCGAAGGAATCAAAGGGATGATGAAGCAGGTAATCCCGTTCACCGAGCCGATCGAAGAGCATGCTCGGATCGTGAAACGGCTCCGGCATGAACGTTTCGAGCGGAGGATAAACGAGCTGGGCCGCCTGCGGGTGGTGCGCGGTGACCTCGTCGATTACCGTCCACAAGCCTTGCAGACAAAGGGAAGCGGGGCCCGGCAAAACTTGTCCCGACGTCAGACCGAGGGTCGCTTGGCACTGGCTCAGGAAATCCGCGGAGAAATTTCCCAGGTATTGCAGGCGAACGGGCCGCCCTTGATCTCTGGCCCGCAAAGTCTCTCGGACAACGTCAGGTGTCGGCTCGGTACCCATTTCCCCGAGATCGGTCGCCTCCGCGTCCCGGGTCAGCCGGATGATGCCGGGCGCTTCCAAGTTCTTGAAAGGCAGGCCCAGGTACGTGAGGATAAGCGTGTCCAAAAAGAAAAAGTAAGTCCGCTCTTCTTTTTTCACCCAGTACATGGGTGGCAGGTTCTCGGGAATGGAAAACCAAGGTCCATCCGGAAAGACGATGGCCATCTGAAGATTACGAAGCTGGCTTAGATGCCGGAACTGAAAAGTCTGAGGGGCCGAGATTTCCGGGCGGATCTTTTCGTTGAAGATTTGCCGGCCCAGCTCGAACGTCTTTTCCGATTCACGCGGACCCAGCACGATCTTTTGACCGTGGCCATCTAGCTCCGCCGCCACGAAGCCGAGAATCTCGCCTTGGCGCGCGCCGAACTTGGCGACGCTTTCCAAAATCAAATCACGAATGCGCTCCAAGTGTTCGAGCTCTTCCGGTTGGTGCTTGTGAAAGAGAATGTCGCGGCTGAGGGACGCGAAACGAATCATGAAAAATTCGTCCAAGTTCGCGGCGGAGATGGCTAGAAACTTCACTCGCTCACAGGGCAGGTTCTGGCTCGTAGGCCGAGCTTGCTCGAGCACGCGCTCATTGAACTGCAGCCACGAGAGATCGCGGTGGATGAGCGGAATTTCCGGATAATCGAGAAGCGAAGGCAATGTCGGCAGCAGCTTCTTGGGCACGAGCCGGAAGCGATTGCCCGCTTCCTTCGCGGTGAGAAACCGCGGGAAACTCGGGGGAAAAATATCGAATTGAGTTTTCGTCGTGTCGTCCATTTTAGCCGGGGATCCTAACCTTTTGATCTCTTCGGAGGTAACAGATTTGCCTTTTCTCGACCACGGACATGATGCGCCATGACAAAGGCTAGAGTTTCTCAGCACTTAAGTTGTGGGGGTAGTTAAGGGGGGCCTCTCTTTATTAGGTAAAGAGAACTTTTAAGCGGCTTCTTCCCCTCATTAAGAGGCTATCCATTAGAATAGGGGGAATGCCTTTTCTTGCGCTTCTCTCAATCGGACTTCTTCTTACCGAAGCCGCGCTCGCTTGTAGCTGCATCCCATCGAAAAATACCGCCGAAGCCTGGAAGCAGGCCGATGCGGTTTTCGCGGGACGGGTGCTCACTTTGAAGAAGACGGGAACTCAGGACAGGTACGCGACTCAAGTGGACTTCGAGGTCATCGAGCCTTGGAAAGGGATCTCGGAAAAGCGCGTTTCCGTGCGCACCGGCCAGAGCGCTGACGATTGCGGTTATCCCTTTAAGAGCGGTCAGCGCTACTTGGTCTTCGCCTTTGGCACGGATGATCTGAAAGTGGATACGTGCACGCGTACGGTGGAGCTCGAAGTCGCGAAACCGGACGTGAAGTATCTAAAGAAGAAGGTTCTGGCGGAAGCGAAGTTCAAGGCGAACCCGGCGAGTGAAAAGAAACTTTTCTGGGAGTTTCATAAGAAGGACTTGAGCTCCATCCTGCAAATGATTCTCGACGACGAGCGCCTCGATCGTTATTTCAAGGTGGAGTCGAAGCCCGATCGCAAGCCGTTAGTGGTGCTGACCAATAAGTACACCAAACAAATCCCAAAACTTCAAAAGTTCGGGGAGCCCGTTCGCTTCCTGGAGCGCAGAAAAACTAATATGAAGACTCCGCTCTTTGATTTCTCGGAGATTACGTTCGAGAAAGACTCGGCCCTTGTCCGCTTTTTTTATACGGCGGAAAACGTCCGGGGCGAAGTGGGGCTTCAGAAGGCCGACGCCGGTTGGCGGATTTTGCGTTACGATCTGATTGAGCAATGAACTCTCTAAGCGGAGCGCTCAGGCGTTCCAGCCCCGGAGCCAGCCGCCCGGTTTGCCGTGGAGAGTGAGCGCGAGGGTCTTGCCCTTTTTTTGAAACAGATCGCGTCCCAGTTCCTCTTCGAGGCTCGAAATGGAGTGGCTCAGCGTGCTCGGACTTACCCCGAGCACGCGGGCCGCGCGCCCTAAATGCTGCTGCTTGGCCGCTTCCACGAAATAAGAGAGCTGATCGAATTTCATGATCCGAATATAGAGAGACGCAAAGGAAAGAACAGATCTTTGTCCGGATTCTATGCCACGCTGTATCAGCTTGATCTCTCGGGGGCACGCCCTTGCCAAAGCCCTGAGAACGCTGAATGATTCCTTCCACGACAACGAGGAGGCGGCACTTGGGTTTGGAATCTCTCGGTCCCTGGAAACCGGCGGACGTCATTAATGAGATCCGGTCGCTACACGTTCCCAAAGTTAAGGTCGCCGTCACCGACGTGGATGGCATTCTCCGCGGCAAATACCTGCTCAAGGAAAAATTCCTCAAAGCCGCCGAAGGGGGCATGGGATTTTGTAACGTCGTTCTCGGCTGGGATTGCAACGATCAGGTTTACGACAATACGACCTATACCGGCTGGCATACCGGATACCCGGACGCCGCGGTCAGGCTCGATCTGTCGACCTATCGGCGGGTGCCCTGGGACAACCAAGTTCCCTTCTTCTTGGGAGAGTTCGTGGACGGCAAGGGCGCGCCCCTCGGCGTATGTCCGCGCCAGCTCGTCAAACGGGCCATCGGCCGGGCGAAGAGCGCCGGCTTCGAGCCGCAAATCGGCGTCGAGTACGAATGGTTCAATTTCCGGGAGACGCCGCAGACGCTCGATCAGAAAAACCATCAGAGCCCCGAGCCTCTGACGCCGGGAATGTTCGGCTATTCCATTTTACGATCAAGCCTGAATCGGCCGTTTTTCAACGCGCTGATGGATCAGATGCTCGATTTCCGGATTCCCATCGAGGGACTTCACACCGAAACGGGTCCTGGAGTCATTGAAGCCGCCCTTCTCTATTCGGAGGCGCTGGAAGCCGCCGATCGGGCGGTGCTTTTCAAGACCGCGGTCAAAGAGATCGCCTACCAGCACCAAATCCTGCCGAGCTTCATGGCGCGGTGGAATACGAAGCTCCCCGGATCGGGCGGGCATATCCACCAAAGCCTCCTGAATACGGACGGCACTAACGCGTTTTTCGACGACAAAGACCCGAATAAGATGAGCGCGATCTTCAAGAGCTATCTCGCGGGCCAGATGCATTGCCTGCCTGAAATACTTCCGCTGTTCGCGCCCAATGTGAATAGCTTCAAGCGGCTGGTCGAAGGGTATTGGGCTCCGACTCGAGTCCTCTGGGCCATCGACAACCGCTCGGCGGCTTTCCGGGTGATCCCGGGCGGAAAAAACGGCACTCGCCTGGAGACCCGGGTGGGCGGAGCCGACATCAACGCCTACCTCGCGGTCGGTGCCGCCATTGCGAGCGGGATGTACGGCATCGAGAACAAGCTTACGCTGAAAGACGAGCCTGTGACGGGGAATGCCTACAAGGTCGAGAAAGGCGTGCGGCTACCGAAGAATCTTCTCGAAGCGACGGAGAAGTTCGAGCGCTCAGCCATCGCCCGTGAGCTTTTTGGAGCCGAGTTCGTCGAGCATTTCGCCAAGTCCCGCGAATGGGAATGGCGGCAATCCCAGCAGGCAGTGACCGATTGGGAGCTGAAACGTTATTTCGAGATCATTTGAGGCCCACTCTTATGGAACGCGCTCAATTCAATTATCCGACTACCATACTCTTCGGTCCAGGCGTTCGCGATCGGCTCGGCAATGAGGCGAAAACTCGCGGGCTTACGCGAGTGTTGGTAGTCGCGGATCGGTCGGTAGTGAAACTTCCTTTTCTCCCGCAAATCTTGGCTTCGTTGGAAGCCGCTGGAGTCGCCGCGAAGACTTTTTCCGAGTTCGAGGGAAATCCGGTCGAGAGCCACGTGATAGCCGGCGTGAAGGCTTACCGGGATCACAAGGCCCAGGGCTTTGTCGCCATCGGCGGCGGCGCCGTAATGGACGTTGCTAAGGCGATTGCCGTCCTTGTGAATCATCCGGGCGGGCTTTTCGAATATGAGGATCGTCCGGGCGCAAAGCCCATCGATCAAGCGATCCCGCCCATTCTCGCGCTTCCGACCACGGCGGGAACCGGCAGCGAAGTAGGGCGAAGCACCGTCATTTCCGACGATAAAACCCGCGCGAAGAAAATTGTTTTCCATCCAAAGCTCATGCCCGCGGTGGTGCTCGCCGATCCTGAATTGACCTTGGGGCTACCGCCTAAAGTCACCGCGGCCACCGGCATGGACGCCCTCACCCATTGTGTCGAAAGCTTTCTCGCCAAGGGCTATCACCCCATGGCGGACGGGATTGCTTTGGAAGGCGTACGCCTCATCGCGAAGTATCTCGCCAAAGCGGTCGAGAACGGCGCGGATCTCGAGGCGCGCGGCAATATGCTCATGGCCTCCATGATGGGCGCGGTGGCTTTTCAAAAAGGACTGGGCATCACGCACTCCTGCGCGCACGCGCTCTCCACCGTTCACGACTTGCATCATGGGCTTGCGAACGGTGTCATGCTTCCTTATTGCCTCGAGTTCAATTTGCCCAACAACCGTGAGAAATTCATTGCGCTCTCGAGAGCCGTCGGCGCGGACGGGGAACGCGGATTTTTGGACTGGCTGAAAGCGCTTCGCCGCCGCATCGGGATTCCGGACAAGCTTTCGGAGCTCGGCGTGCGTTCCACCGACGGTCTGCTCGAAGTCGCCTGGAACGATCCATGTCACCAGTGCAATCCGCGCTCACCGACCCGGGAAGATTTCGTACGCATCTATAAAGAGGCCATCTGAGGCATGTTTAACGTGGTGAATCCCGCCGACGAGTCGGTGATTGCCGAGCTGAGAGAAGACGAGGCCAGTGACGTCAGCCGCAAGTATCTGAGCGCCTCCACGGCTCAGAGGAAGTGGGCCGGCGTTGCCTACTCCGAGCGCGCGGCCTTATTAAAGAAATTTGGATCCCTTATCGCTTCCCGCAAAGAAGAGTGCGCGAAAGTGCTCTCCTCCGAAATGGGAAAGCCCATTGTGCAGGCGCGGCGCGAGATTGAAGGCGTCGCCGGGCGGCTGGAATATTTTTTGAGGAAAATTCCCGAAGTGCTCGCGCCCGAAACGGTATTTCAGGATGCGAAGATGACCGAGCGTATCGACTACGCCCCCCTCGGTATCATCGGAAACATCTCGGCTTGGAATTATCCGTATTTCGTTGGCTCCAACGTATTTCTACCCGCGCTTCTGACGGGGAACGCCGTGCTTTATAAGCCTTCCGAGCTGACCTCACTCACGGGAATCAAGATCGGTGAGCTCCTGCTCGAAGCCGGATTGCCGGGAGGCGTGTTTCAAGTGGTACTGGGCGGAGGCGCGGCGGGCAAAGCGCTTTTGGATCAGCCTCTCGACGGTATCTATTTCACGGGCTCCTATGAAACGGGCGTGCGGATTTCTCAGGCGGCCTCGGCAAAGCTCATGCGGCTTCAGCTGGAGCTGGGCGGAAAAGATCCGACGTACGTTTGCGAAGACGCCGACGTGGTAGCCGCGGCAAAATCGCTCGCCGACGGGGCTTTCTACAATACCGGACAAAGTTGCTGCTCCGTGGAGCGCATTTACGTGCACGAGTCGGTGCAAGCCCGTTTCGTCGAGGAGTTCGTCAAAGAGGTTAAGAGCTTTGTCGTTGGGCCGCCGTCCGATGAGAAGACCTATATTGGCCCTCTGGCCCGCCAAGCGCAGCTCGCCGTTCTCGAGCGGCAAGTTAAAGACGCCGTCGACAAGGGAGCGCAGCTGCTGCTCGGCGGCCGTCGCCGGCCCGGCCCCGGCTATTATTTCGAGCCCACGGTTTTGACGGAAGTGACCCACGCCATGGAGCTCATGCGGGAAGAATCTTTCGGCCCGGTCATCGGCATTCAGAGAGTCTCGGGAGACGCCGAGGCCATCGAGAAAATGAACGATACCGATTACGGCCTGACGGCGGGCGTTTATACACGCTCGAAAGCTCGCGCCGAGGCGATTCTCACAAAGGTCAACGCGGGTTCGGTTTATTGGAATTGCTGCGATCGAGTGAGCCCCCGCTTACCTTGGTCGGGTCATGGGCACTCGGGCGTGGGTACTACCCTTTCTCAACACGGTATTTTTTCTTTCGTTAGACCGAAGGCGTTTCACTTGGCGGTTCCATGAAGTGGATAGGTTTTTTGACTCTGTTTCTGTCGGGAGTAACCATGGGTAAGACGGTCGATGACGTCGTGAAACTATATGGGCCCCCCGCCGAAAAGACCTTCAAGGAAATGTTCGCCAAGCAGATGATGGCGTACCCGCCGAAGAAAATCGCCTTTCTCGCTTTCAAAAAAGAAAAGCTGTTCGAGCTGTGGGCGGAGAACGACGGCAAGTGGCGCTTCGTGCATGCGTATCAAATCAAAGCGGCAAGCGGAATGGCCGGGCCGAAACTGCGCGAAGGCGACTTGCAGGTGCCGGAAGGCCTCTATCGCATCAGCGTTTTGAACCCGAACAGCAGTTACCATCTTTCCATGCGGCTCAACTACCCCAATGCGTTCGATCAGGCGAAAGCTAAGTTGGAAAAGCGGCAGCACTTGGGCGGCGACATCTATATTCACGGTAAAGATGTTTCCATCGGCTGTATCGCTCTTGGCGACGACGCCATCGAGGATCTCTTCTATCTGGTGGCTAAGATGGGTAAAGAAAATGTCGACGTCCTCGTCGCGCCGATGGATTTCCGGCTGCCTAACGAAATGCCGAAGCTTCGCTATGAGCCGCCTTGGCTCAAAGAGCTCTACGACGGCATCAAGAAAGAGCTCGCCCGGTTTCCCCTAAAGTAGTTGGTGAGCCGTTTTCCTCCTCGGCTGCGCGTTTGTTGTTGGAAGGACAACAGGAGACGACACCATGACGAGAGCTCCTTCGTATGGCGGGCTTCGAGGAAGGGACTTATCGATCGCAAATCGAGCTGGTCACTTCCCACAAGGCGGGCGGCTTTCGTCCCGCCGATCGCGGCGCGCTCAGTTTCGAATGGCGCGACTACTTTTTTTGTTTGGATTTTGTAGACGATCCTTTGGCCCGTGAGCCAAAGGAGCACCGCCGCTATCACTACCTGTTGTGGTGATTAAGGGTAAAGGATTTCCACTCGATCCGCGGCCTTCTTGGCCAGCGCTCGGGCGGCTTTCGTGTCCTTCGCGGTAGCGAGGGCCACTCCCATGCGTCGGTATTTGCGAGAGTCCGGCTTACGGAAAATCCGTACGTCGGTATTCTTGAGCGAGAGAGCTTTGTCGAGGCCTCGGTAACTGACGGAGGCTGCTTCCCGATCCGCCAAGATGACGGCGGAGGCGGAGGCGCTCCGGTAATTGATGAGAGGGATCGGTAAGCCCAGTATGGCCCGAGCGTGCAGATCGAATTCGGAAAGATCCTGGGAAATCAACGTAACCATACCCGTGTCGTGAGGACGCGGAGAAAGCTCAGAGAAAATGACTTCCTTCTTCGTTAGAAAAAATTCAACGCCAAAGACTCCGGCTCCGCCCAAGCGGTCGGTGACAATCTTCGCCATTCTTTGGGCGGCTTTCAGCTGGACCGGGCGAACCAACGCCGGCATCCAGGATTCCTGGTAGTCGCCTCGCTCCTGCCGGTGGCCGATGGGGCGCACGAAAAGCGTCGGGCCCTTGCGCTGGCGGATGGTGAGCAAAGTTATCTCGAGCTCGAAGGCAATGAACTCCTCGACGATGACTTTGGTTCCGCCCGTGCGTCCGGCGGTGACGGCGTAGTCCCAAGCCGCGCGCAGATCGGCCGCTTTTTTTACCGTCGACTGGCCTTTGCCCGAAGACGACATGCAGGGCTTCACTACGACGGGATATCCGATGAGCGCCGTTTCGCGCTCGAGGGCTTCAAAGGAATCGGCATAAGCGTACTTCGCCGTGCGAAGCTTGAGCTCACGGGAGGCGACGTCGCGGATGGCATCTCGGTTCATGGTGAGGTGAGTCGCTTCCGCAGTGGGGATTACCGTATAGCCGGCTTGCTCGAAGGCTTTGAGCTTCTCGGTGCGGATAGCCTCAATCTCGGGGACGATGAGATCCGGCTTGTGCTTTTCGACCACGCTCGCGAGTTGGGCTGCGTCGAGCATGTTGATGACTTCGAACGCGTCTGCCACCTGCATGGCTGGCGCGTTAGGGTACTTATCGACGGCGATGACGAATTTGCCGAGCCGCTTCAACGAAATAACTAACTCACGGCCCAATTCGCCCGAGCCCAAGAGCAAAATCCGATCCGGCACCTTCATTTAAGCCTCCCGAAGTGAGACACTATATAGCTGGTGCTCACCCAAAAACTCAAGACAACCGACCTCTTTCATCTGTTTCTCTGCGTCCTGCTTTTTCCTCTGTTTGCGCTTCACGCGGAGCCGAAAGACGACGACTCGCGCCCGGTTCCCGCCCTGCGAGCCTTGGTGGCGGCCGCGCGGCCCGCGGTCCATGGGGTCCTCGCCTGGAACTTCGACTGGGACGACAACATCATGTTCATGAAGACGAAGATCATTGTCTTCAAAAAGGGCTCGACCGATCCGAACGACGAGAAGGAAGTCTCCACGGGTGATTTCGCCGTCGTCGAGCATCTGCTCGGCAAGAAAGACACCCCCTGGGAAAACTACGAGAAGCGGGATGGGCCGACACAGTCCTATCGCTATTTCCGGGATACCCGCGGCAAAAATAACTT